>NZ_VPCO01000023.1:0-47077 GCF_013418175.1 Acinetobacter sp. YH12200 | reverse complement strand
CGACTCATGAGTGCTCGGTTATATGCGGGCCAATTGGTTGTGCGGTAGATTTTGTGTGTAGGCTTCTTCATTTGAAAATTATATCGCTGAAAAAGCCTTTACAGATAGGTTTGTGCAACAAAGCCCCTTTTAAATATAAAAATAGAATGCTTAATAATTAAAATTATTTTAAAAATAAAAAAATCCTAAAAACACTTAAGTTTTTAGGATTTGAATGGGCAGGATATAAATATAAGCTTATGCGTGAATATCTAGGGTCATTTCAATTTTGTCCTGTGACCAGATTTCGATGTCATATTCAATCACTAGATCATCTGATTTTGAAATACGTTCAATATAAGTGGCAGTTTGACTTAAAGGAATACCCAAGTGCTGGCTCTCAAAATGAGACACACCGGTATTTTTAATTTTTAACTGGCTACTCGTGTAATCGTATTCAAAGTGATTTTTAATGACATCTTGGACCGAAGTAATCACATCATAATTCAGCACATCTGCAAACAGCGCAACAGGTAGATAATTATATTCTAGGAGTACCGGTACATCATCAGCATAACGTAAACGGATAATTTCAATAAAGCCGAGTCTTCTAGTGGCTTCACTAAAAACATCACTGTGATCAAATCGCTCCAGCTGCCTGGTCGAGATCAGTTCTGTTCTGGCATTAAAACCCTGTGCCTTCATATAAGAACTAAAATTTTCAATTGAGTTTGGATAGTATTGAATTTTTTTATTACTCACAAACCAGCCGAGATTTTGCCGTTTGAAAATTTTATCTTCGGCACGAAGCTGTTCATAGGCCTTACGCACTGTTTCCCTTGAACAGTCAAACTTTAATGCCAAGTACCGTTCCGATGGAATCATTTGATTAGAACTGTATTTTTTCAATTCAGCCTCAATCAAATCTCTGATTTCCATATACTTCATTCAGTGAATCCAGCTCGTCAGCGTAAGTTATATTGATGGTACTAAATTAAAGAACAGAGGAAAATTAAAAAAGGTACAGATCAGTAAAAAGATACATTCCCTAGTCTTAATGAGAATTTTTACGGTAATGGTAATCCCCCCTAAAAATATTGATGATGAGAATGCAGGACCTTATCGTCAGCAAAATGTATTAAATTCACTTATGCTCTACTTCCTCACTTGTATCGCAAATTGAATAACATGGCATTTACCACAATGTAATTTTCCCTCCTGCCTTTCTTGCTCCCCGACATAAAAGTGATGGATGTGGTCCTGTCCGAAGACTTCTAGAATGCAACGAGGATCGTATAAATATTCGACATTTGAAGGACCACCGGTTTTATAGTCGATCTGTTCCTTTGAATATAGCTCACCAATAAACCATCCACCGTTGAGCAAGGATTTTCTTATGCCTTCTAAAACCTGTTTTTGTGTTTCTATATCGAAATGACCAAATACACAGATCACATTTTGATAAAACTCCGATGGCCATTGAGCTACTGTTAAATCAACATGTTTAAGTTCAACTTTTATCCCTTGGGCTTCAGCCTTGCTGGACAGATGCGTCAAAGCAACATCAGAATAATCCCAGACTTCCGCTGAAAAAGGGTAACCCTGCTGTCTTGCCCGCTCAGCCAGGTATAAGATATTCCGTCCTTCACCTTCAGCAATTGCCAGTGTTTTACCCTCTATTCGGATTTTGTCCGAAATTTGCTGAATGAAAAGATTTGCTGCTGTGCCATACAGATCTTGCGTCCGGGCATACAATTCATTCCAGTGCTGACTCATTTCAGCCTCCATTTACTAAACGATTCAATCAGCTGGAAAACTCTTTAAATGCCTCTAGGGCATTTGCGGCATACATCAATGAAGGTCCTCCACCCATATAGACGGCAACGCCTAAAACTTCTTCCAGTTCCCGTAGGGTCATGCCCATTTTGACTAAGGTTCGAACATGAAAACCGATACAACCATCACAACGTGCCGCCACACCAATCGCCAAGGCAATTAACTCCTTGGTTTTCGGATCAATCACGCCATCACGCATAGCAGTCTGTGACAATTGGTTAAAACTTTTCATTAAATCAGGCGAATCCTGACTTAAAGTTCTTAAACTGCCCGAAATGTTCTGGGTTAATTCTTTGTATTTCATTGCTTCACCTCAAATAAAGAAATCAGCATTCATTTATATATTCAATAGCTTATTTTTCTACCGGATAGCCCTGTTCCAGCCAGGCCTGGTAACCACCCTGAACCGACTTGACCTGGGTAAAACCCATATTCTGTAAGGTATCGGTTGCCAGTGCTGAACGTCCACCCGTACCACAAATCAAATAAATCGGCTGATCTTTAAGATGTTCCAGTGCCTGCTGGGTATCACAATGATGACTGGCTAAGGGATGCTGGTGAATTCGCATTTCCAAAATACCACGTGGATAATTCACCGCCCGGTCTATCGCTGCTGCTTGGAATTCATCTGGTTCCCGAACATCAATCAGTATGGTTTTATGGTTTTGCATCGCCTCAAACAATTCATTTACGCTGACTTCCTGAATCCGGCTTTTTGCATTCCGGATCAATTGCTCTGCAGTTTTCATCATTTTCATTCTTCCTCGGCCATTAAAACGATATTCACATTGCATAAACGATGCTCAGGGAGATTAAAGCGCTTTAGTTTAGGTACTTAATCGTCTGTTTTAGCCCATGAGCGCTGAATAGATTAAATACATAGCTACCCCAACCACGGTTGTGGCAAATATTTTCTGTACCTTGTTACTGTCAATCCGATGCATCAGACTGCGTCCAATGAACATCCCGACAATACAGGCCAGGACAAAGGCCAGTGTGACCGAAACAGGATATTGAAAGCCCTCCAGTACGTGTGCAGAAATGCTGACCCCACCAATCAGGAAAATAATCATGAGAGAGGTCGCCACGATGCTGCGCATATCGAGATCGGTGAATTTACGCAGGGCTGGAACAATAACAAAACCACCCCCAACGCCAAGCAGACCCGTTAATAAACCTGCCACTACACCAATACCAGCCAGAAAGGAGGCCGTTTTCACATTCCAGATCAGACGACCGGTCGTTTGATTGACCTTGCACGGTGCATTACCATGATCATGGACTTTATTAAAGAAGATCCGGTAAGCAACAATCAGCATGACCAGACTGAAAGCCAGCGTCAGCCAGACTGGAGAAACGATATCAGCCAGATGCACGCCATAACGGGCTGAAGGAATACTGATCAGTGCGATCCAGAGCGCAGCGCGATAACGTACAATACGCTTGAATAAACCTTCGAACGTTCCAACCAAGGCCGACAGCGTGACTGCCAGCAAGCCCACCGGCGCAGCCTGAGCTACCGTCCAACCCTGACTCGCCATCAGTGCCGGTACAGCCAGAATGCCGCCACCAGCACCGGTTAGACCCAGCAAGCCACCAATCGCCAATCCTTCCAGTATTAATGCCCACATCGCCCTCTCCCTTATCCACAAAAATGATTCAATAAAGGTTGAACTTTTTGTTGAATCACGACACAAGCTTATTTGAAGTAGTTAAGAGGAAGCTTGAGGTAAGAAACACCATTTTGCTCTGGCTCAGGAAACTGCCCTGCTTTCATATTGATCTGAATCGCCGGTAGAATCAGTTTAGGCATACTCAGTCCTGAATCCCGCTGGTTGCGCATCTGAGCAAATTCAGCTTTACTGATTCCCTGATGAATATGAATATTCTGTGTCTTTTGTGTCTGTATATCAGATTCACACACATAGGATTCACGTGTTTCAGGCAAATAGTCATGACATAAAAAGACCCGGGTATCTTCTGGCAACTGAAACAGGCTTTGTACCGAATCATAAAGCTGTTCTGCACTGCCACGCGGAAAGTCACAACGTGCTGTACCATAATCTGGCATAAACAGGGTATCACCCACAAAAACCGCATCACCAATCACATAACTCAGGCAAGCAGGCGTATGTCCCGGTGTTGGAATGTTATAGGCTTTCAATGTTCCGATTTGGAACGACTCATGATCTTCAAATAAATAATCAAAGAGCTGCTGGGCATTCCATTGTTTAATATCCAGATGATAAATCGCGCCAAAAGTTTGCTGAACAATACCAATTTTCTGGCTCATGGCAATCTTGCCACCTAACTCAGCTTTGAGGTATTGCGCTGCAGTCAGATGATCAGCATGGACATGGGTTTCCAGAATCCACTCGACCGTTAAACCCTGCTCTTTAATATAGGCAATAATTTTATCGGCATGAATAGTTGAGGTACTTGCTGATGCCGGATCGTAATCCAGAACGCTATCAATAATGGCGCAGGCTTTGGTTGCAGGATCACGTACAACATAACTGAAGGTATTGGTATCTTCGTGAAAAAAATCTTTTACTATAGGTAAGTTTGACATCGTTAAGCTCCTGACCATTTACGGTGAATCCATACACCCACCAGCATTGCTACAATAAAATAGAGCACTTGATAGTGGCCCAAACCGATCAAGGTGAAACTTGGCGCCGGACAGATGCCGGCAATGCCCCAACCTGCACCAAATAAAACCGCACCTGTGATCAGTTTTTTATCTATCTGATTATTTTTAGGTAAATCAATAGGGTCATTAAATACTGTTTTCGGTTGCGCCGTACGTAATGCTTTCTGGAAGGGAATAAAGGCCACCGCAATCGCGCCCATCATGACAAAGGCCAGACTGGCATCCCAATCGCCAAACAGATCCAGGAAATCGAGTACTTTTTCCGGATTGGACATGCCTGATACCATCAATCCCACAGAGAACAGCGCACCAAATAAAAAGGCAAACACATTTTTCATTTTAGAATGCTCCTGTGATATGACGGATAATATAAACAGCGACAAAACCTGCAAACATGAAAGTCATGGTCGCGATGATAGAACGCTTAGACAGGCGACTGATGCCACAAATTCCGTGACCACTGGTACAGCCCGAACCTAAGCGTGTCCCAAAGCCCACTAGCAGACCTGCCACAATCATCATCAGTGGGCTGGCATTCAATTCGATTTCAGGTTGTACAAACAGACCATAAATAAACGGTGTGAGGATCAAGCCTAATAAAAACCAGATTGCAGGCGTTTTAAACATGGTTTTTGAGTTTAATACTTGCCCAATCAAACCACTGATTCCTGCAATACGGCCATTGACGTAAAGATAACCAACTACGGAAAGCCCGAGCATTAAGCCGCCAATAAATGCGATGAGGAAGTCATGCATGATGAATTAATCCCTATACAATATACTTTTTTATATTATATAATAAAAAATATTAATCAAGCAGTTTTATGGTAAATTATGTAAACTGCACGGGCTACATCAAAAGTTGTGAGGACATTTATGGATATGATTGCTGAAAATGCCAAAATTGATTTTTCTCAAGTCGATTTCGTCAGCCAATGCCTAAAAGTTTTGGCCAATCCTGATCGTCTGAAAATCTTATGTGTCCTGGTCGATGGGGAAATGAATGTTCAGGAAATTGAAGAATCTACTGACATTCATCAACCTACACTTTCACAACAGCTGACTGTATTGCGTAAGGCCAACATGGTTGGCACCCGACGTGAGGGCAAGCAGATTTTCTATCGTCTGAGTGATCCCAAGGTCTTGAGCCTGATGCAAAAGCTGTACGAGCTGTATTGCGCCTAGCCCTCCTCTTAATGCAACCAAAAAGAAATGATCAGAAGCAGCCCGCTAAAAGCAGTAAACAGGTTTAGCCATACAGGATGCTGGGTATAATAACCTTCAATAAATTCCGGCGGTCCCAGTGATGTCCATCCCCCTCGATATTGCAGGATTGAGGCGATATTCACCAACATGCAAAACACAATCACCGCAATCCCCATCCACTGTGCATAGGCTATTTTTTATGCATAACGTTCATGATCGACTAATTACAATAGCCGGTTGGATTTTTCAATCACAAAACCAAATGCAATTAATGTCAGACCATTCCGGTTCCCTGCCAGAGCGGTTCATTCCAAAGCAAACAATACCCGTGGATGATCCAAAGTGGACATATCTCATCCGATCTTATTGTTCAAAAATTTCTTTGACGTCCATCGCCAGGCCTTGAGTAGATTTAAATTCACCCTGGTTATTTTTCCAGGCCATCGACGGTGTGGAGAAAAAGCCGTATTTCCCCATTAGGGCCTGGTTGGCATCAATTTTTGCAGCAATTTCTGCAGGAATCTTTGCCATTTTCTTGAGCTGCTTTTTGCCTTTATTCTTGTTTATATCATTAAAAACTGCTGCTGGATTTTTCGACATTAACAATGTTGCCACCTGACCACGGCTTTCTTCACGGATCACACCGACCTGAATATGACGCAGCTGTACCTTGCCTGATTCGACCCAAGGCCGAGCCGCCTGCCAGAATTTATAGCAATATGGACAATTCGGATCGGAAAAGACATAAACCACTCGTGGTGCATCCGGCTTGCCATCCTGAATCCAGGTCGATTTTTCCAGGGTTTTCCAGACATCATCCAATACCGCTTTTTTCATATGCTTTTCAATCTGCTCATTGGACAGGCTTTTCCCTTGCGCATCAAACAGTTCGCCCTTGATATAATATTTGTCATCGTTGGAGATAAATACTGTATTGGAGTACTGGTCTTCATGCCCCACCCAACCGGTCATTCCTTGCGGTGCCGGAATCTGTTTTACAAACACAAAACCCTGTTTTTCAATATTCTGTTTAATATTCGCCTGCGTGTGCATGCTCATGATCAGGAACATGCCTGCACCCAGTACCCGGTAAATTCTGTTCATACTAAGTCCTTCCGTTTTTTTAAGGTTGATCTGAAATTCTGTTTAAATATTGCTGCAACATGGCCGGACTGAGTTCCCCCATATGCCGCTCGACCAGCTGGCCTTGAGCATTAAAAAACAGCGTCGTTGGCAGGCCAAAACTATTCAGCTGCTGTGGCAGTTCACCATATGGGTCCAGCAGGACATGTTTAAATTGAAACTGATGTTTTCTTAAATAGGCATTTACGGTGGCTACCTCCTCACCCTGATTCAGCATGACAAAATTCACTTGAGGATGCTGCTTGGCTGCTTTGGCCAATACCGGCATTTCGCGATGACACGGCGGACACCAGCTCGCCCACAAATTAATTACCGTGGGCTGGCCAATGAATTGGCTGAGTGGAATCTTATCTGTACCCAGACGTTCCTGTTCTAGTCCAGCAAAGGCTAGATCAGGAAACGCTGCTTCAGTTTTTAGACTGGATTTGAACGCGAGCCCAAGCCCGACCCAGAGTACAAAGATGATCAGCAAGATGGCTTTGAATCGGGTCTGCAACTGTCTGTTGCGAATGACATACCATAAAGTACCTATCAGCACCCCGCCCCATAAATGAAAACCTTTGTCCTGGATTTTCAGTATGTCGATGGGGGCTACAAAATACAGCTCGGCATTGAGTAGAACGAAAACAAGACGTGCACCCAGCATCCCTAGCAGAAAACTGCTCCAGAGCAAATCCTGACTTTGTCCAAGCAGCTGTTTAGACCATGAATACTTTCTGGCTAATCCAAACAGGACGGCAGATAACAGCATCAAGCCAGTGGCAACAATCATGAGTGTCCAGGGCAACATCAAAGGTCCCAGATGCAGCGCATCACTGGAAATCATCATAGTTGCTCCCCTTGTAGTTGCTGCAATGTGCCTAGTAAATGTGCCGCACTAAAGCTTCCGGTCAAGCGCAACTCACGCTGCTCCTGATGCGCTGCATTTAAAAATATAAAGGTGGGTGGACCGAGGATTTGCCATTCTTTTAGCAGCTCATCCTGACTTGGATGATAGTGGGTCAGGTCTAATTTGATACGAACCACATTTTGTAAAGCCGTCTGGACATCACTACGTGGAATCACTTCCTTTTCAATCGGTTGACAGGCCACACACCAGTCCGCATACACATCAATTACCACTGGCTGTGCAGGATGTTTGGCTAAAACCTGTTGCAATTCTGCGGCTGTACTGACCTTCTGCCATTCAAGCCGTGATTCCACATGGGCGACCTGTACCTGACTCCAGACATGATAGAGCTGCATGCCTCCTGCAAAGACCAGTAAACCACTGAGCAGCATCAGGACTATTTTCGATACAGACCGATGCACATGGGGCAGCATCTTGAACAAGAAGTAGCCTGAACAGGTGATCAGTACTACACCCAAAAGGCTCAGGTATAAAATGCCGGGCAATAGGGGGCGGGCAAAATACAAGGCCAGGGCCAGCATGACAAAGCCAAAACTAAACTTCAGGCGATCCATCCAGATGCCAGGTTTGGGTAAAAGATGGGACCCAAATACAGCTGCGATAAATAGTGGCAAGCCCAGCCCAAGGCCTAAGACAAACAGATAGCTGGCACCCAAAATCGGTTGATTAAGCTGAGACACATAGATTAAGGCACCGGCCAACGGTGCACTCATACATGGCCCGACAATCAGTGCCGCGATCATGCCCATGAGACCAGCACCAATCAGCGTGCCACCCTTCTGCTTTTGCTGCCATTGATCCAGCCGCTGTAACATGCCTTGAGGTAAGGACAGCTGAAATACTCCGAACAGATTAAGCGCGAACAAAACAAACAGAATGCTGAAAATACTGATGAATATCGGACTTTGAAACCAGCGCTGAAAACTGTAACCGAGCTGTGCCACAGCAAGTCCTATGACCGCATAGACCAGTGCCATACCCAAAACAAAGACCAGCGCAATCAGTGCAGCACGGTAGCCCCGGTGCTGCTGAACCAGAATTCCCGTTAAAATTGGAATTAAAGGTAAAGAACACGGTAAAAATGCCAGCAGAATGCCAAGCCCGAGAAAAATCAGAGCATTAATCAACAGACCTTGTTTCGACAGCAAACTTAAAAAATACTGGTCATTGTTCCACTGGTCATTCATGCCTGCTGATGAAGTTTGATTTTTAGGGTCTGTAATAAGCTGGTCGTTTTTCTCTGTTAATTCCACCTCAGGCTGCACGACAGGGTCGGAAACTGCAGCGACTTGCACTTTCTCCACCTTTTCTTCAGCCAGTGCTTGATCTGTACTTTGAGTTTGCCCTATAGCTTGGAGCTCATCTTTCTGAGTAGTCAAAATCTTTTCGTTTGCTTCTGGCTGTGTAGTGCTGGCCAGCAGCTTTTGAGGCTTGCTCAAGTTTTGCGCTGGAAATAAACCATCTGCATCAGTTTTTACTGTGGTGCGTTGCACCGGATAACATAAACCGCTTTCTGCACAGCCCTGCCACTGCACCGCAAACTGCTGGTTGGGCTGGACATTCATATTGGTTTTGACTTGCCCATAATGCACCTGAGTCAAACCGAAATTGGGATCATCTTTGTCTTCAGGTTTGGGCAATGCCAACTTGACTGGGGTCTGCTGATGAGACACTTTAAGCTGGTCATGATACAGATAATAACCCTCTGCGATTTTCCAGCTAAGCTCTGCCTGATCCTGACTTGTAGAAACCACCTGAAACTGAAAAGCCTGATCCGGTGGTAAAAAGTCTGCATGTGCAGTTCCCGTCATGATTCCACCGCCGATCACGGCACCCAATATCCACTTCAACATCCAGCTGATCTCCTCCTGTTAGGACTGCATTATTGAAAAACTAAAATTAAGACAACATTAACAGCCCAAATCATTTATAAAATAATGGCAGTTTGATCAGGATGTTCTATGTTTATTGTATTGGTTGAGGATGATCCCTATATCGCACAGAGCATTTGTGCTGCTCTGAACTATCTGAATATTTCAGTGGAGCATGTCAGTCACGCACGTGCTGCAGATTATTTTATCCGGCATAGTGCTGTCGATTTGTGTTTACTGGATTTAGGCCTGCCGGATCAGGATGGCCTGGACTTGCTGCACAGCTGGCGACGCGACCAGATTGATCTCCCGGTACTGGTATTGACGGCACGGCTGCGGACCGATCAGTGTGTTCAGGCCCTGAATGCCGGTGCCGATGACTACCTGACCAAACCCTTTGAGCTGGAGGAACTGATTGCCCGGATTCATGCCCTCACCCGTCGCCACCGCGGCTTTGCCTCGAATACACTGCAATTTGATGACCTGGTTCTGAATCGGGATACCCAGACTGTGACCTACCAAGACCAGGCCGTGAGTTTATCTCGCCGTGAATTCAGCCTGCTGGAAACCCTGATGAGCCACCCCAACCAGATCCTGAAAAATGAACAGCTTATTGACAAGCTCTATGGTTTTCAGGACGCTATCGAGAGCAATGCCCTGAATGTACACATTTATCACCTGAGACAAAAACTACATCCAGACTTGATTCAGACCGTTCGTGGTGTGGGCTATATTTTCAAACCGTTTGAGCATCGTCATGTTTAAGCACAGCTTGAAATGGCGTTTGGCCATGAGTCTTTTGGCCGTGTTTATTGTGCTGTGGAGTGCGGTATTTTCATGGCTGTATATTGACCTGAAACAACGTTTACAAGACACGCTGGATCAACGCCTATCGGCATCTGCGCAAATGGTTGCCCGGCTGATTCAGCAGCTACCGCTGGATAGTCTGGGGGATGCAACCTTATCCAAATTAGCCAAGAATGATGATGCAAACCAGTTAATTGCCTGTGAAGTCTCTCTTTTTAGCTCTGACATCTCGTTAGATAATCAGGTCATTGCCAAAACACGCGGTGCCCCCCCAAATTTAAGCCAGCGACCAGAAGGATTCAGCACCTGGCAGCAGGGTGATACGGAATGGCGCAGTTATGTCCTGCGTCGTGGTGATATTCAGGTGGTGGCGGCAGAACGTATGTTCTTGAGGGATACCTTACTACAGCAGATTCTACAGTCCGTACTGGTTCCCTTGGTCTTCTCACTGCTAATCTGTATTGCCCTGATCATCTTTATTATCCGCAGACAGTTCCGGTCTTTGGATCAGCTCAGTCAATACCTGAACCAGAAAAACCTTAGCTATTCAGAGGCGGCAGATTTTTTAATGCAGCTCAAGCCTGCAAGCATTCCCCAAGAAGTACAGCCTTTTGTCAACAATTCCACGCAGTTGATTCAGAAACTCAATGACAGTCTGCAACAGGAGAAAGCCTTTAGTGCCTATGCTGCACATGAATTACGCAGTCCCCTGACCGCAATTAAAACCCATGTACAACTGGCACAGCTGATCGGTCAGCAGCAGAACCTGCCTGAATCCATTCAGCACAATTTGCAGCAGGCCAATGAGAGTATCCGGCGTTATACACTATTACTCGAGCAGCTTTTATTGCTGACCCAATCAGAAAACAGTCTCCAGGAAATGACTGAGGCCATCTGGCTTCGCCCCACACTTGAGAAAGTTCTTGCAGACTTAGGTACACGCTATCCAGAAATGAACAAAAAAATACAGGTGAAATGGGAAAGTCTAGGCGAAATTCAGCTACCTGAATTTGTGCTGTATACCGTACTGAAAAATCTGCTTGAGAATGCACTGCTGCATGCACAGGCTGAACAGATTTGGATTTCCATGCAGTCTGGTTGCCTGGTGATTGAAGATAATGGCCAGCAACTTACAGCAGAAGATATTCAACATTTAGGACAACGCTTCTGGCGCAAATCTGCTCAGCAGCATGGCCATGGTTTAGGACTGGCATTAACTGCTAACCTGTTAAAACAATATGGCTATCAGCTCTCTTTCAATGCCCGTCGACCCTATGGTGGGCTCAGCATTGAAATAAAGTACGGCGTGTCTAAGCGTGACATGCAAGCTTAGGGATATCCAGCCATACGGCTGTTGGAAAATACCGGGTCAGATACTCCTTTAAATATTGAATGGTATCCATCGCAATCGTTTGATCCTGGTGGTCATCAGCATGGTTAAATGCCACAGCATAAAGCGTGACTTCACGTTGTTTGAGTAGCTCCAGACTCAGTAGAGTATGATTAATACTGCCCAGACGGCCTGAAGTCACCAGAATGACAGGGTAGTGATGCGCTGCAATATAATTGATCGTCAGCATGTCCCGGGTCAGCGGCACCATTAATCCACCCGCTCCTTCAAGCAGAACCCGGTCATAACGCTCGGCCAGTATAGTGGCTGCCTGCTGAATTTTTTCGAAATCGATTGAACGCCGATCCAGTTCAGATGCCAGATGCGGTGAGGCCGGATAGCTAAAGATTTCTGGCATGGTCAGCTTGCCACCTGAGTGCAACTTAATTTAAAAAATAATTGAGGATGTTGTTAAATAAGCTCAAAAAAATAGAAGTGATTACTGGTACGCTTTCACAAGTCCCTTTTTGCTCCGTTCTATATGATAAATCCCGGTCATTGCACTGAATCACTGCTAAAATCTTTTCTTCTATTTGAGTAATGGCCTGCCATACTTAGGCTATTTAGCATACAAAATAAATAAGGAGGCATCATGCCTCTTTGAGCTGTTACTATTTACTTTCTTTTTCCGTTGGCATAAGTCAATCGATTGCTTTTAGACACTATATGGCTGGCAAAATTCCTGTAAATCGAAGGAGTCTTTCAACTGACATAAGCGCTGATACCTTCAGTTAAATCCATGAACTGAGATGCCTCCAGATAATCATTCACTGCTGTAACATGATCCCATCCTGTCCCGGATCACATCACGGGCTGTTTTTAAAACTCCACATAAAACTTTTCAATCAACTGCTGTGTTCTAATCAGCAGATGTTTAAACACATTATCCCGTTCAAATAGCTTCACCTTATAATTTGGCGAGTCTTTAAGTTCTTCCTTGCGCAACAAATGCTTGGAGAACTCGTAATATTCCAGTACATTTTTTATCGTCTCTGGCTTCAAATTCTCCCTCTATGATGCCAGTCAAGGTATTGGCAATATTCCAGATTTTTTGTAGCTGTTGCACCTGGGCATGATTATGACAGTCCAAATCACGAACTCATTAATCCAGTGATTTCGCCTAAAATTTTCAATCATGCCATCGTAAGAAGGTGGCAAAAGACATAGTTTTTCGTGGGATTATGGCGTGAATAATAGTAAGTTTTTGACCCCAAGAAAAAAGTGTAGCAACTTACTACACTTTTTAGATATTCAGAATTTAGGTATTTTCACTTGTATTTTAGACAAGATGTAGCAAGTCCGAACTGCGACATTTTCCCAATGAGCGCCCGCTAATCTCACTAAAAAGATGTACCAGAAATATTCTAGTTATTTGCGAAAAATGTCAGACATGCAAAAAAAAATCATTCACTCGGAATGTTTTTCAATGCGCTGTAGCAATTTGCTACACTTTTTAAATAATTTCTTTACCAAAAATCTCATTCAAACGCTCGCGATTTTCCTGAACAAAAGTCGGATCATTTTTGAGCTTATATTTCATCTCTTTCTTGAAATCATTCATGGATGCACCGGCCACAGCAAAATCCATTTGAAACATAATATCGTTCACAATAACATTCGCCTGAGAATCGGTTAAACAGCCTTCGATCTTAAACCACTTGCTGAACTGCGTATAATTCGGATCATTGGCATAGATATACCAGGAACGTACGGTCATATCAAACTTTGCCCCCAACTCTTTCACGATGGCATTATCATCAAAATCTACATCCAAATAGATTTGAGTCTTTTCGTTAAATTGCGGGAGAGCCGCTTCAGTATCTCCACTCATAATTTTAAACCGCACACCCACAATAGGACGGCCTTTCTTAATGGTGTCATATTCTAGTTGCAGACTGGTTTTAGTATTAATTTCTTCAACAATTTTATCCAGAATATAACGCCTAAAATCTACCCAGCGGTCATATTTTTTTTCACCGATGTCAATCAACGCTTTTAAATTCTCTAAGGTGAGTTCAACTTCATAGGTGTCGAGATTCGCATACTTAAATTCATTTTTAACAATATAAGAATATAGACTCATACTTGTGACAGAGTCTAAAGCAAATAAATCTTTCAACTGGTAAGTGGTAAAATTCCCACTGGCCAGACGGGTGAAGTAAGGCAGCACTTCACTGGTAAAGCGAATCTGCAAGGCATTTTTGGCATCATCTTCCCAGCGCAGTTCCCGGATAATCGGTACCACAGAATGGACTTTTTTTACTTTACGCTTGACGTCATCTACAGGCTCTTCAATTACAAAATGAGCAACCCGAGATGAAAGTTCCCTATAAATCCGGTCAATAGCCACATTAATGGAATTCTTCTTATTGAGTCCTAACAATTCCCCCAAATCTTCTTTATGCAGATAGATATAGGTTTTCTCGGTAATTTCACGATCTTGGTTATTTTTTTCACCATAGTTTGCAACCGCCATTGCATAAAGCAGTGCCTTATATTCATTAGAAGACAATTCAATAGGGCGAATTAAGCGGTTACTGGTACTCACCACTCCATTCTGTCGAATATTGCCGATACAATAAGGTAAATATTCTATTTCTTGTTTTTCGTTAAAATCGCTCATAAGTGAAAAATTAAAAGTTATTCCCCCTATTTATACATAAAAGTGGAATAACATTCAACATCTTCACCTTACAGATTCACTTTAAGTGCTTATCCCTTTAAAAGGATGTGCTAAAGATCAAGAGTGGAAAGCATGTCATCATTTTTTTAGATTTAGCCTAATCCTTAACCCAAAGGTGGAAACTTTGAAAAAATTTCCACTTATTAGTGACAAGCTTTCCACTTTTATCAACTGAGAAGAGCTTAAATCGTTTTCTTTGCATTTTTTTGTGGCCAAAAATACCGTTATAAGTGAAAAAATCATTTGGTTTAGCACTTTTCAGTGACAAAGCTTCCACCTTTAGAGAGAATCAAGTACTAAATCGGACTTTTTTTTGCAATTTTTAAAGGGAAAACATAACTTATCCACAAGTATAAAAATAAGCGTGACAAGTCTTCCACCTTTAAAGTCAGATCATGATACTTATCAACAGATTAAAGTTTTGAATTTAAATATTTTTATAACTTAATTTCATGTTTTTTTTTAAACCAGTGACAAGTCTTCCACCATAGTGACAAGTCTTCCACCTTTCAGTGACAGCTCTTCCACCTTTCAGTGACAAGTCTTCCACCTTTCAGTGACAAGTCTTCCACCTTTCAGTGACAAACCTTCCACTTTTCGGTGACAAACCTTCCACCTTTAAAGACGTAAGATATTGTTTTAAAAAGGGAAAAATTGTCCTAATTATAATTACTTAATTATATTAATTAATACTAATTATAATTAGCTAGCTATATTTTATATAAAACTTTAATTTGTTTTCTTTGTTAGCCGATATTGATTCGTACTTTAATATCATTCAAATAAAGTGTAGCAAGTTGCTACAAGTTCCACTATATTAGGATCATTCGAATGGGGTCTGATATGACAAATAAATCGACTAAAATTATTGCTGTAGCAAACCATAAAGGTGGTTGCGGGAAGACCACCACGGTTGTTCATCTGGCTGCAGAGCTAGCAGACTTGGGGCATAAAGTATTGGTGATTGATTTAGATCCACAAGCCAATGCAAGTTTACATATCGGATTAAGACATCCGAGTGAGGTTGAAACCACTTCTGCTGAATTACTGGTAGGTGATTTGAACCTATTGTCTGATGCCTTACAAGAAGAAACCAATTTTAAAAATGTTTCTTTAATTTATGGTTCACTTACTTTAGGTAAAACAGAAGACCAACTTAAAGATGATGCCCCAAGACCCTCTGAAGAGCTCTCTAACAAGTTGGAATTATTAAACGGATTATATGATTTCATCCTGATTGACTGTCCTCCAAGCCTAAAACTTCTGACCAGTAATGCCTTGGCTGCATCTACCCATGTTATGGTGCCGATTGAATCCGGTTCACAATATGGCCTATATGGTGTCACTGACTTAATTAACCATTTAAGTAAAATAAGACGGGTCAATCCCGAATTGAAACTGTTAGGTGCTTTGCTGATTAAACATGATGAACGTCAAAACGTCTGTAAACTGATACGAGATGAAGCTTTAAGCCAGGTCGGCGAATTGTTAAAAACGACCATTCCAATGAGTACGAAAGTCAATCAAGCAGCAATTTTACAACAGCCATTGTTGCGCGTAGATAAAAATTCTAAAGTTCGTAAAGCGTTCCAAGATTTAGCGAAAGAAATCATCAATCGTGTTGAATAAAGGCACTCTGAGAATCCTATGGTAAGTACAAAAGAATTGTTGGCACAACGTCTTCAGCAAAATACTCAAAAGCATCAACAAGCTCAGCAAGAGCATGTCAACGATGTGAAAGAATTACGTCGTAATGTCCAAATTACAGACATTCAACCTAGTCCCAATCAGCCACGAAAAATATTCAATCAGCAAGATATTGAAGATTTAGCAGCCTCGATTGAGGAGATTGGATTATTGCAGCCGATTGCAGTTCGGCGAGTACAGGACAAATATGAGTTAATTGCAGGTGAACGACGCTTGAAAGCGCATCAAATTCTCAATAAAAACACCATTGAAGTGATTGTCATCGATGCATCAGATGAAGAAGTTGCACTGTTAACCTTGGCTGAGAATTTAAAACGGGAAGACTTAACAGATTATGAAATTTATGTCGGTCTGAGTTCTCTGGATGAGAAATTAAAAAAGAACAAGCAAAAGCTGGCAAAATCATTAGGCATGAATCGAGAGGATATGTATAAATATCTATCTTTCGAAAAATTACCGAAAGAACTGATTGCCGATTTAGAACAACAACCGACATTGTTGGCACGCACTGCCGCCACAGCTGTGAAAAAGTTTCTTTCAGATTATGAAGAGAATTACAGTAATGCTAAAAAAGCACTGCTAGAAGCTTGGGCGAAATTACTGAAAAAAGAAGTTGAGCAAACAAAACTGGCCTTATTGGCAGAAAAAATTTTAAAGTCGAAAGAAAACAAAGAGCCAATTAAAACGTCAATCGTGCATAAAATTGAATATGATGGAAAAGTCGCAGGGAATATTAAGTTTGATCACAACATTTTAAAAGTGTCATTAAAAATGAGTGAATTTGATGAGCAAAATTTACAAGAGCTGGAAAATTTGCTGAAAAAAATGCTGAAAAAATAAAATGAAGGCACTGTAGCAACTTGCTACAGTGCTTTGTTCAATTGAAATTTCGCCGATTTTTATACTTTTTGAATTTATATGCTATAAATATTGCTTGTTTTTTACTCGAGAATAAAAAATGTTAATTCAATTAAAAAAAGATTTTTTCCTTAACGCTGATCATATTGTTTCGGCAGAAATTATCCCACTTGAATCGAATGCTTTTTCAGTCGTGATTAAAAGCTCCTCGACAAATCAGGGAAATAAAGGGACGATCAATATTGATTTTGAGGATTATGATGCAGCCCGTACATTGATCAATAAAATCAAAAAAGCACTTAAATAAATTTCTGACCGTATTTGTATGATTGCTGGATCGAGCACTGAATCATAACTTTGATTAGTTGGAGCATAACAGCATACAGCTTAGCTGATAGGGCTGGTTTCATTTATTCTAAATACTCGATGCCTATTCTGCCCAATCATTTGTTCTATTCATCAACCGAATATACTGAAAGTCACAGTAGGGTATTTAGAAAGATGCAAAGCCCTGTTATTATGACTGATGTCCGATTTGGATTTAGCTTTATTGCCCTATTCAGCTCAACATTTTGGAGAGGGTTTAGGCAGTAAATTTAGAATGTTTTTCTAAGTTTTAGAAAGTGATTTTGTAGCATTGGGTTTGCGTATTTATGTTAAATTAAACAGAGTAATACAACCCAAGGTACCTGGGGTCTCAGTTGTTATATAAAATACTTCTATCTTTGAATCTGAATTTACGCAAGCTGATTCTGATTTCAACGATCCTCAGCGTTTCCTTTTTATTTGTGATTAGCCTGTTTATTCTGAATTATGTGGTTAAACAGCAACTAATTCAGAATTCACTCTCTATAAATGAAAAATACGCAGCCAAGATTGCGATGGGGGTGAATCGTGATGTCAGTAATATGTTGCAGGAGTTGCAGTATAGTGCTCAGCAATTAGGGCAAAACTTTTACAATACGCCACTGCGACAGGCTGAAGTCAAACGGCTCAAAAACCAGTCGAATAACTTTAACAGTGTTTTTATGGTGGGCCAGCAAAATCAGATACTTGCTTATGCACCAGTATCATTAGACCTAAAATTCCACACGCCCTATAATACAGCGGGTATTGTTGGATCACTTAAAAGCAAAAAGGCGTATATTTCGGCACCCTATTGGTCAAGCAAAAAAAATCTGGTTGTGTTGATATCACAGCCTATTTACGATGTGAATCAAAATTATAAGGGCTTTATCAGCGGTACGATTTATCTGCAGAAGAATAATTTAATCAGTGAAATGCTGTTCAATCAATTTGATTTCAAAAAAAGTTATATGTATGTGATTGATCAGCAGAACCGTATTATCTTCCATCCAGATTCGAGTCGGATTGGCGAAAAAATTGTAAATAATACTGGTCTTGACTATATCAATGAAAACAAGAAAGGATCCGTCCGTCTAACGAATAGCTTGGGGATTGATAACCTGGCCGGTTTTGCATATGTTCCCAGTGTGAACTGGATTGTGGTTTCACAGCAACCTACGGATGAACTTCTTAAACAGGCCAATGAATTAATTTTAAAAGTTTCTATTGGCATATTTATCTTTTATCTGTTTATTTTCTTTATCGTCTGGCGGATGTCGCTATTTATTTCTTCGCCACTGAATCGTTTGGCGAAAATGGCCAGTATGTTAAATCGAAATGATATTCAGGATAAAATCAGTCAGGTTGATCCCTGGTATTTTGAGGTATTCAAGTTTAGGGCCTCGCTACTTTTGAGCTCCAAAACATTTAATAACAAGATCTCAGAATTACGCCAACATATCAATATTGACCCCTTGACTGGCCTTTATAACCGTCGTGGCATGCAATATCTTCTGGATGAATTAATCAGTACGGGTACTCATTTTGCGGTACTCGCTATCGATATTGATTTCTTTAAAAAGATCAACGATAGCTATGGACATGACCGCGGAGATGAGGTTTTAAAGCGATTGGCTTTTTTAATGCAGAAAAATTTCAGAAGTCATGATCTCTGCTGTCGCACTGGTGGGGAAGAGTTTATCGTATTGATGATGACCTCCGATATTCGTGTTGCTTTCAATGCAGCAGCACGTCTCAGAACGAGTATGCAAGTGAGTCAAATTGAAGGAATCAAAGAAGTTACCATTTCCGTGGGTATCGCATTCTGGCCGAGAGATTCAGTAAGCGTCAAACAGGTTTTTAAAATGGCAGATAATAAGCTGTATGAAGCGAAAAATAATGGGCGGAACTGTGTTCGTATGACGCAAAAACTAGCCAAGTAAAATGTCGGCACAAACAGGCTTGATTTTTTTAAATCTTTTTCTGCTCAAGCATGTTCAGCACAGTGACCTTGCGGAGTTACATGAGCTTTAATCGAGATCAGCTTCAGTCTGTGCCCGAGCATGCACTGGTAAAATTTGGCATATTGGTCTGTCTGGGACCCACCAAATTCTTAAATCATATGCACTCATATAACATCTAAACCCTTAATTCGTAACGGATTAAGGGTTTTTTTATACCTACTATAAACTCATATACACTCATACAGGAACAGCTAGTTTGTATCCTTGCTTGTATCCCTAAACATAATTATAACTGAGGATACACAATCGTTAATAACAGCTGAGTAATCAAGAGATTATGAGTAGAAATAAACTTTTATCAGATGTGGCATATGCAGCTATAAAAGCAAAAGATAAAGAGTATCGTATTTCGGATATTCCTGGTCTTTATATGAAAGTTCAAACCTCTGGCAAGAAGTCGTGGCAACTTCGTTTGAAAAATAATGAAGGTAAATGGGCATGGGTTGGGTTAGGGGCTTATCCGGATGTTTCAGTAAAAATTGCCCGCTCACAGACTTTAAAGTATCAGTCTGGAGAACTTCAAGTTGTTACTCGTCAAGATCGTTTGCTAAAAGCTCAGCAAGATCAAAGTGAACTTTTTGAACAATTAATGAGGGATTGGATTGATACCAAAAAAAATACTTGGGAGCCAGCTACCTTCAAAAAGGAAGTTCAATCGATTGAAAAGCACCTTTTACCAGTTTTTGGTAAAAGACAGTTCAAAGACATTAGATCAGCAGAATGGCTTGAATTTTTTCAAACAAAGCAACGTGAAGACAAAATATTTAATCGCATCGAAAAACTCGTATCATATTGTAGAAATGCCTATGATCTTGCTGTATTTAAAGACAAAGCAAATTATAACCCGCTTATCGGTATTACTAAATTTCTTGATAAAGGTGAAGGCGATAATATGAAGCATGTAGGAATCAATGAACTTCCAGAGATGCTTCAGAAAATTAGAGAATATCGATCACCAGAAATCAGTATAGGGCTTGAGTTACTCATATTGATGTTCCCACGCCCAGGCGAGTTGAGAAATGCAAAATGGGAGCAATTTGATTTTGAAGAACGAGTTTGGATTAGACCAGGTTCAATGATGAAGAGAGGGATTGAGCATGGAATACCCTTATCTTCTCAAGTTTTAACTTTATTAAATACTTTAAAATCAATTTCAAAACGTGAGAGTGAATATCTATTTCCAGCACGAGACAGTGTTAATAAGCCAATCTCGAATTTAACATTTAATGCTGCACTAAATAGAATGGGCTACTTTGGGAGACAAAACCCGCACGGTTTTCGCCATATTGCGTCTACAAAATTGAATGATCATTATAGTGATAGAGAGCAAGTGATAGAGGCTGCATTAGCTCATCTAAAGTCTGGCGTGAAGGGGGCTTACGACAAAGGTGCGCATCTAAGGGAGCGGTATGGAATTATGCAATTCTGGGCTGATCATATTGAGCAAATTTGCGGTGCTAGAGAGGTCTTTAAGGTCTAAGTAGGCTAGTTTTTAGTCGGTTTTTTACTATTTTTGCATTTTTTTAACCTGACACAGAGGTTTTTTTTGAAGCATGCTAGTTTGAAATCATCTTAATAATTGTGGATTTTGTAGATGTCTGCAGACAATATGTTTGATGTGATATTAAACAATTGCATACTCAAACCGCTTCGCTTAAAGAAGAAAGAAGTATGTTTATTCTTAGGATTTTCAGAAAGCGAGTTACGTAAAATTTCATCAGTTGATGAAAAATTTCCGAAAGCGTTGAAGGCTGGAAAAACCAGACAATCTGGTGTTTATTATGACTTTAATGAAATAATGCTTTGGAAAGAAACACATTTACAGTAGGTCATTGAAATGAATTAGGTTCCTGAGGGGACCTATTTTTTTTGTAATAAAATCATCAGAAATCTTTTAAATGGAGTTGTAATTATTGGATAACTGATCATTTTCAGATGAAAACAATCTGAACTAAAGAATTAATTTTTAAAATATTTATGCAATCCACGAAAAAGAAGGGTAGTAGTTCAGTACAAAGGTAGCTTAAGTTGCTAAATAAACAACGCTTGGGCAGCTTTGGAGGATGGTGGCAGTCCAGAATAAATACATTCGATCAGAGGATCGAAGAAATAGTACATTAAAATTTAATTAGCTATATAGCTAATATTTGGTTTTTATTATGTTATATTAGCTATATGGCTAATATTGTGGGTGGGCAGAAAGCTATGGCAAATAGAGTAGAAATTGGTGAAAAAGCACGAATGGCTAGAAAATCACTTGGCTATACACAACAAGTGCTCTCTGAGCGGACTAATATAAATAAAACTACAATTTCTGAGATTGAAAACGGCCGTTTTACTGGGTCTTTTGATATATTTGAACGTGTACTTGATGCCGTTGGCTTACAGTTTGAGGTGATTCAAAAACAGCATTCACTACCTGACTGGGATGATATTGAAGCTATGTTTTCTGAGGATAACGAATGAATTCAGAGCTATATCTACCTGCTAAAATTACTAATATTACTGTTTGTGCTAATCAAGAAGAATTAGGTGTACTAACTTATGGTTCAGTACATCACTACCAGCCAACACAAGACAAACAGTATGTGTCACTTACAATGACTAAAAAAGGCATGGATGGTTATTCTTCCGGGTCTCTACACCCTATATTTTCACAAAATTTACCCGAAGGTTTTAATCGAAGATTTATTGCAGAAAAATTGGCAAGATATGCCAAAGTCAATGATATGTACTTATTAGCTCTCCAGGGAGAACTTGGGATTGGAATGCTTTCTTACAAAAGTGAGCTGACTCTACCCGAAGTCGAATCTTTAACTCTTAATGAAATATTGTCTTATAACAGCAATCGCCCCCTTTTTCCGCAGCTTTTGGAAAAGTATTATTTAAGAAATTCATTGGCAGGCATGCAACCTAAAGTAAGCATACCAAGCGCTAGCACGATCAGAACAGATAGAACAGTTCAGCAAAAAGATATTATCGTAAAGTCTTTTGATTCAGAGTTTCCATTGCTGACAGTCAATGAATTTGTTTGTATGGAAGCAGCGCGGCATTGTGGGCTTGAGCCACCAGCAACTTATTTGTCTGAAAATTTAGAAACTTATGTGGTTGAACGCTTTGATAAAAGGGCTGATGGTCTAAGACTAGGCTATGAAGATTTCACCACTTTGATGAAAAAGTCCAATGATCCAGATGCTAAATACACAGGAAGTTATGAAGCCCTATTAAAAGCAACGTATTTATATACAAACAGTCAAGCCGAAGTTGAAAAAATGTATAAATATATCGTATTTAACTGTTTAATAGGCAATGGTGATGCGCATCTAAAAAACTTCGCATTACAGTATTTACCAGATATGTCGAATATCTTTGTTTCACCACCATTTGATATTACACATACGTTAATTTATCCAACTATCGACAATAAAATGGCATTGAAACTTGCTAATAGTAAAGAATTTCCTAATTTGCAACACTTGCTGAAGCTGGCTGAAAGTAGTCATTTTAAAATTAGAAGAGCTAAAGAAATAATAGAATTTCTAAGTGACAACATCATTGACTATCTTAAACATTCAAATGAAATACAACTGTTTGAGGGACTACGTGAGTCTATTGAATCTTCAGTATCAAATATTATGACTTCAAACTTTTCCGTAAAAACTTATCGCCACGATAAAAAGAAAAAATTTGAGTAGTGATATAAGCAGCCAGTAAGGTACTTCTCCCCATCCAGTTGATTAACACTATGTTAGTCGTATGAATAAAAATGAAGGGTATATTTATATAAGAGCATGCAAATGAGAGATGAAAAATAAAATTTGATTAATATTTAAACGTATGTTGATTATTTTTATAGTTTTTTAACCTGCGACAGAGATTTTTCTCAACTAGTGCTAGCTTTAGGTAAATCTAGAAACTAGAGGAAAGTATGATGCCTCCATTTACTGTAAACTCTGACTATGAAAGCAGCTTAAATCTTTTACCAGTTCGTCTAACTAAAAAAGATGTTTGTGTGCTGTTGCGATTATCTTTAAATGAACTACGGATGTACACAATTGAAGATAAAGAATTTCCAAAGCCTATAAAAAATGGAATTACAAAGCAGGCTGCAGTTTATTATGACTATCATGAAATTCTGCAGTGGCATCAGATACAGCTCAGTAAAAGAAAATAACCTGAGTTCGATATAAAAAAGAGTAGAAAAAAAGCCCTGAATTTATAACATATTGGTTCTCAAGACAAAATGTTATAAAGCAAGGCTTTTCAATGGATCATATTACCGAATTATTTCGTATTTTGGATGATTTCTGCAAAACATTTAATGAATCTTTAGAGAAAGCTTTGATTTTTGATCAAAAATACAGGCTGAAAAAGTCAGCCTTAAGCTTGTCTGAAGCAATGACCATTGTCATTTTAGAGCCTGTAAATAATTTTGTGTAATTGCTTTTCATAAATTTAAAGGTGATTGCTTAAGCGGTCACCGAATTCAATAATCCAGCTTTGCTCGACTAATACCTAGAGTATTAAATGCCTATTGTTAACATTAATTTGAATGCCTTTAGCACTCGCCATTTCAATATCTTTTATTGCACTTTTAATAGCCTTAGCGAGAGTTTCAGCTTCTCTTATAAAATCTAAATAAATATCACCATTTGTTGAACATACTAGAGCATCATTACAGCCCACTTCGAACAATCTATCTTCAATACAAATAGCTGAGGTACTTAAATCAAGAATAGAAATAGTAAAGTTAAATTTTTTCATAAGAGTCAGCATTAAATTTTTTTGTATTACTTAATATAATCTAATACCAAATCAGAATTTTGATTTTGACAATGACTTGCTCATATGCACAGGAGATCTCATCGATAGAGGTAATGAAAATTTAGAATGTATTTCATTACTCGATCAAACATGGTTTTTAACTGTGCGCGGTAATCATGAAGAAATGTGTATTCGAGGGCAACATGATCCTAAAATGAAAGACATGCATGCAAGGAATGGCGGAGCATGGTTTTATAGACAATTTCAAAAGACACGACAGAGAATTATTGATCGTTTAGCAAAGTTACCATTGGTGATTGAAGTTGAGCTGAAAAATAAAAAGATAGGTATCATTCATGCCGACATTGATATTCACGATTGGAATATTTTTAAGGATGACATTTCCCAAGGTGATTATAAAATTTCTGGTATCAAATCATCTTATGAAAATGCATTATGGGGTCGGGGGAGAATACGTAATTACTCAGATAAATATGATATTGTCGAAAATATTGACGAAATTTATATTGGTCATACAATTGTCAAAGAGCATACACAAATCGACAATTGTCACTACATTGATGTCGGCTCATCCTTCACTAAAAAACTCTGTCTTATTAAAGTTCAGTAGTTCAGTAGTTCAGTAGTTCAGTAGTTCAGTAGTTCAGTAGTTCAGTAGTTCAGTAGTTCAGTAGTTCAGTAGTTCAGTAGTTCAGTAGTTCAGTAGTTCAGTAGTTCAGTGAGAGTAGTGGGGGAGTTAAGTGGAGGAAAATCATTTAAGTGGTTAAAAAAGCAACACTTAAACCGTGTATCCCGATGTGTATCCTAAATTTTCTAAGAACTAATTAATTTAGTAAAAACAATAGGGTAGGGGGATGTTTTCGTCCGTCTGGGAACTCGATCTTTTAGGTAATCTCGTTCAGATCAAAAGTGGTTACTCACCAAGTAAATATGAACTGGATAAAAGTGGGGAAATGCCATTTTTAAAAGTCGAAGAACTAAACAATTGTGATAAATATCAAGAATATTCAAGATTTTATACTGAAAGAAATTCCGATGCGGTTCCTAGTAAAAGTGTCGTTTTTCCCAAAAGAGGAGCAGCTATCCTAAATAATAAAGTTCGTATACTGCGAGTAGATGCTTTATTAGATAGCAACCTTATGGCACTGATCCCACAACATAGTTTAGATGCCGAATTTTTATATTATTTAATCAATAAAATCGAACTTTATAAGATCGCTGACACTTCAACTATTCCCCAAATCAACAATAAGCATATTGAACCATATAGTATCTATTTACCAAGCACAGAAGAACAAATCAAAATCGCCTCTTTTCTATCGAACGTGGATGAAAAGATTAGCCAACTCACGCAAAAACATCAGCTACTGAGCCAATACAAACAAGGCATGATGCAGAAGTTGTTTAGCCAGCAGATTCGTTTTAAAGCTGATGATGGAAGTGAGTTTGGGGAGTGGGAGGAAACATCTTTGCATACCTTCCTTTGTGAAAGTTTGATAAAAGGAAGTAAAGGTAATAAAGCTAAGAAGTTAACGGTTAAATTGTGGGGTAAAGGTGTTATCCCTAAAAATGAAGCTTTTCAAGGCAGTGAAAATACACAATATTATAAGCGTTCAGCAGGGCAATTAATCTACGGAAAGTTAGACTTTCTTAATTGCGATTTTGGGCTCATTCCTGAGTATTTAGATGGATTCGAATCGACCATTGATGCCCCAGCTTTTGATATTGATAATAAAATAGTTCATCCTTATTTTTTGATAAATAGATTTTTACAGAAGGACTTCTATCAAAAAAATGGTGAGGAAGCCGATGGAAGCAGAAAAGCAAAGCGAATTAATCAGAGTGTGTTTTTAGCTATGCAGATTGGTTTACCTTCTTTAGAAGAACAAACCAAAATCGCCAATTTCTTATCTGCCATTGACCAAAAAATTGAAGTCATGGCACAGCAAATTGAACAGGCTAAAACTTGGAAAAAAGGCTTGTTGCAGCAGATGTTTGTTTAAAGGATTTTCCCATCTCCTTTTAGGAGATGAGAAACATCGTTTCGTAAGGGGTAAGGTTGAAAAATAGAATGGCAAATTGGTTAATAAGCGTTAAATACGAAGAATTTGATTTAGAAAGTGCGTATGAAGAATTACCCGTCATTTATTGGAGTAATCACGCAGAAAATCAAAATGCAGGTTTTCAATTAGGGGATCATGTTTATATCTATGTCACTCAACCTGTTTCAAAGGTGATGTATCAATTTAAAGTGCTTGATCAATCAGGTAATAACTATCCAATTGAACAGCGCAAATATTGGAAAATGAAAGAGGAAATTGACTCATATACAGGGAATTTTTCAGTTTTTCAGAAAGTCTGTAAATTGGATAAAACGTCATTGACTCGTGATTATTTTATTCAAAGTGGGTTATTGCCTAAAACGGATACACTCCAAGCAAGAAGAACAGACCGCAACAAAGCGCTCAATCACCCGATTAAATTAATATTGGATTTTATTGCTGATCAATTTCAGACAGATCGTATTGAATACGATTATCCAGATGAAGCAGGTTTAGAAAATGAAACCTTTCCTGAAGGAGCTAAGCAAACGGTTTTAGTGAATAAATATGAGCGTAACCCTGAAGCAAGGGCTAAATGTATAGAAATTCATGGAACACGTTGTTATGTCTGTGGCTTAAGCTTTGAACATATGTATGGCTCATTTGCTAAAGATTTCATCCACGTACATCATCTTAAGCCTTTGCACACGATTGGCGAAGAGTATGAAGTAGATCCTAAAGAGGATCTAAGACCAGTCTGTCCTAACTGTCACGCCATGCTCCATAAAACCGAAAATGGTATTCCAATGACAATTCAGAGATTAAAACTTTTATATAGCGTTTCTTTGAGTAATCCGCTTAGACAAACATTTGAAGAATAAATAATTCGAGATTTTTAATGCAGCTTTATCAAACCCAAGCACAGTCATTAGTAGAACTTATAGAAGATCCTTTTCGTCTGGAAAGAGAGATTCAAAGCCTGTTTGAAAGCAATCTTTACAGTTTTACAGGTTTGGAATTCATCAAGTCTGAATTCACCATTAAAAACAACCGTATTGATACACTGGCTTTCGATCCCGAAAGTCAGGCCTTCGTAATTATCGAATACAAGCGTGAACGCAATTATAGCGTGATTGATCAAGGCGTTTCTTATCTGAATCTAATGCTCGACTATAAGGCAGATTTTATCGTTGAGTACAATGAGAGCCAGAGCAAACAGCTTAAACGTCAGGATGTAGATTGGTCACAGAGCCGAATCATCTTTGTTTCACCGAGCTTTACCGACTTTCAAAAGCAGTCTACCAACTTTAAAGATTTAGGCATTGAGCTGTGGGAAATCAAACGTTATCAAGGCGGAATTGTTTCAGTCAATCCATTGCAGAAAGCCAAATCAGCGCCTTCAATCAAGCAAGTGCAAAAGGTTGAGTCTGAAGATATTCAAAAGATTGCCAAAGAAATCCAGCAATATGATGAAGCCTATCACTTGGCGGAGAAGTCCGATGACATCAAAGAGCTATATGAGCAATTCAGGGACTCAATTCTGGGCTTAACCACCGATTTAGATATTCATCCCAAGAAAATGTATATCGCCTTCCGTAAGGGTAAGCGTAACTATGTCTATATGAGTATTGGGACAAAGCAAATTCGCATCTGGCTGAATATGCCTTTTAATCAACTGGATGACCCGAAACAGCTCGCGAAAGATGTGACCAATATTGGACATTGGGGCAATGGCGATTGTGAGGTGATCGTGTCAGATACAGAAAATTTAGAATATATCTTGAGTTTAATTAAACAGACATTGAAGTGAATAATTTAAGATTTTAGAGGGGAAGGAAATGACAGTACAAAGCGAATATCAACTTGAAAATGAACTGATTAGCCAGCTCAAGCAATTGGGATATGCTGCGGTGACGCTCAAGGACGAAAGCCAACTACTGTCTAACCTGAAAACCCAGATTGAACGTGCCAATGGACTTGCGCCACTATCTGATACAGAGTGGAAGCAGGTCATTAGTTTTCTAAATACAGGCACGGTATTTGAACGGGCCAAGAATCTGCGTGATCTGTTTCCAGTCAAATTTGATGACGGCAGCAGCAAACACCTTTTTTTCCTGTCTGATGAACCAAGCAAAAATATTTATCAGGTCACCAATCAAATCACCATCGACCACCGCGACTATAATGGCCGTACCAGCCGTTTTGATGTGACCTTACTGGTCAATGGTTTGCCTTTGGTACAGATCGAGCTGAAAAAACGCGGCATGGAAATCGCCGAAGCCTTTAATCAAACGCAACGCTATATTCGTGAAGCGTATTGGGCTGGGCAAGGGCTATTTGGCTTTATCCAGCTGTTTGTGATCAGTAATGGTGCCAATACCCGTTATTATTCTAACGGCACCACAGGCATCGAGTTTGCCTTTCCATGGGCGGATGTCAATAACAAACACATCAATGAAATTGTCGACTTTGCCGAAGCTTTTCTCAATCAGCAGCATCTGACCCAAATGCTGACCCAATACATGGTGCTGCTAGAAACCACGAAAAGCCTGATGGTGCTACGTCCCTATCAGATTTATGCAGTGCAGAAAATCGTGCAGCATGTGCAAAACTCCGATCAGAACGGCTATATCTGGCATACCACCGGTTCAGGCAAAACCCTGACCTCGTTTAAAGCCAGCCAGATCATCATGCAAATGCCGGACGTGGAAAAAGTCCTGTTTGTGGTGGACAGGAACGACCTGGACACGCAAACCTCACGCGAATTTAATGCCTTTAAAGCCGAAAGTGTCGACAGCACCGATAGCACGCATACTTTGGTCAAGCAGCTGGATCAACGCCATGACAAACTGATTGTCACCACCATCCAGAAGCTAAACCGGGCCATCAGCACGGATCGCTATCTGGAATACATTGATTATCTCAAAGACCAGAAAGTGGTGTTTATCTTTGATGAATGTCACCGCAGCCAGTTTGGTGAGACCCATCAGAATATCAAGAAGTTCTTCAGCAATGCGCAGATGTTTGGT
Organism: Acinetobacter sp. YH12200; assembly: GCF_013418175.1. NCBI lineage: Bacteria > Pseudomonadati > Pseudomonadota > Gammaproteobacteria > Moraxellales > Moraxellaceae > Acinetobacter > Acinetobacter sp. YH12200. The sequence continues at coordinate 17,809 of NZ_VPCO01000023.1, read as the reverse complement.
TTTACCGGAACGCCGATTTTTGAGGAAAACAGTCAGTCTAAAGCCGGCCTCAAACTCACCACGGATTATCTGTTTAATCAGTGTCTGCACCAGTATGTGATTGTCGATGCGATCCGGGATCGTAACGTGTTGCAGTTCCAGATTGATTACCGGGGTAAATACACGGCCAAGGGCATGCAGCACAACCTCGACTATGACGATGATGTCGAAGGCATTGATACCCGGGAGCTCTACGACAATCCACAGCGCCTGGAAATGATTGCGCGCTATATTGTCGATACGCATCCGACCAAAACTCGCAATGGTGAATTTACCGCGATGTTCTGTGTCAGTTCGGTCGATACCCTGACCCAGTACTATGAAGTGTTTGAAAAGGTTCAGGCCGAGAAACAGCAACAGGATGAAGAGCAGGGCCGACTGTTCAAACCGCTGACGATTGCGACGATTTTCTCCTATGCCGCCAATGAAGCAGTCCCAGTAGATGAGCAAAACGGGCTGATCCATGAAGAAGCAGCCGATATTCCCAGCCAGATCAATCCGTCCAGTCGCGACAAGCTGGACCGTTATATCGCCAAGTACAACCAGCAGTTTAAGACCAACTACAATTCTGGCGACCAGTTCTATGCCTATTACCGCGACATTGCCGATCGGGTCAAAAAGAAACAGATTGATATCCTGCTTGTGGTGAATATGTTTCTGACCGGTTTTGATTCCAAGCCCTTAAATACCCTGTATGTCGACAAGAACCTGAAATACCATGGCCTGATTCAGGCCTTCTCGCGAACCAACCGCGTCTTTAACGACAAAAAACCTTTCGGCAACATCATCTGTTTCCGTAACCTGAAACGCGCCACTGATGAAGCACTGGCATTATTTTCCAATAAAGAAGCGCAAAAAGTGGTACTGGTGCCAAGTTATGAAGAAATTCAGCAGGACTATGAAGTGGCAGTACAGAAGCTACTAAATATTACCCCTGATTATCAAAGTGTCGACGAACTCATCACTGAAGATCAGCAGCTGGCGTTCATTAAAGCCTTTCGAGAAGTGATGCGTTACAACGCCCAGCTGCAAACCTTTATTGAATATGATCAGGACCAGACTGCACTGGATAAACAGCATTTTGCCAACTTTGCGTCCAAGTATGCCGATCTATGTCGTGATGTACGCAAGACCACTAAAAAAGAAAAAGTATCGGTACTGGACGATGTCGATTTTCAGCTGGACTTACTGCACAGTGACCGGATCAATGTTGGTTATATCATCAACCTGCTACAACTGGCTGTGAATAGTGATGATGAAGACAAACGTAAGAAGTATGAAGCTCAGGTCTATGACCTGATTGGCAATGAAATCACCCTGTATGACAAGCAGGCGCTGATCCAGAAGTTTATTGAAGAAAACCTGCCCAAGATGATCAATGGCCAGAGCGTACAAACGGCCTTTGCTCAGTTCTGGGATGCTGAAAAAGAACAGGCCTATCAGTACCTCTGTACAGAAGAAAACCTGAAACCAGAAGCAATGAAGCAAGTTCTGGAACATTACGAGTTCACCAAACGTTTACCACGTAAGGAAGAATTGAAAGACTTGCTGAACTTTAAAGTGAAGCTGTTTGAACGGGAAAATGTGTTGAGTAATCTGCTGGTCAAGACCCGAAAGCTGATTGAAAAGTTTTATGTGGGGTTTTAACAGCAGCCCGTGAAGTGATCCAATAATCTAGAGCTAGAAGAGACTATTCATTTTGAAACTGCTTCAAATGATTTTGGACTTCTCATATCAGGTTACATCTGAAAAACACATATATTTTATATTGCGAATATGCGTATATTCATATACAAAGCTATGATTCATTGATAAGAGTAAAGCTCATGGATCAAATGCCAAAAGTCCAAATTTATCATAATCCAGCCTGTGGTACCTCACGCAATACGCTGGCTTTAATTCGCAATGCGGGAATTGAGCCTGAAGTGATCGAATATCTAGTTACGCCTCCTTCTCGTGATGAGCTGATTCAACTGATTTCTGATGCAGGTTTATCGGTAAGAGATGCGCTCCGTAAAAATGTCGATCCCTATACCGAGCTGAATCTAGATGATGCCGGCTGGAGCGATGAGAAACTGCTTGATGCCATGCTGCAACATCCGATCCTGATCAACCGCCCGTTGGTGGTTACCGAGCTTGGAACCCGATTATGCCGCCCATCGGAAGTGGTACTGGATATTCTGCCTTCGCCACAATTAAAAGCCTTTGCCAAAGAAGACGGTGAAATCATCGTGGATCAACAGGGCAATCGGGTAAAATAAAGTGTCCCCCCTACGAAAAAGCTTCAACTTGATTGGAGCTTTTTTATCTGAAAAACACATGGACGATGATCCATATCATTTACATACTGAATGAAATAGGTTCTTGAAGGATAAAGGAATTGGATCATCAGCAGGCAGTTTCCCCGTATCAGGTTTTGACAGAGAGTACCATTTTTCAAATCTTACACAGGCTACCGACTGGAAACTGTTGCGCAGGTCAATGGTTCAAAAATCTGCCGATGAGTGCATCGACCTGATCTCATCCCCCTAAAACCAGGAGCTTTAAATGGAAAGCATAATCGCGATTTTTGCCTGGCTGAATGATGTGCTGCTTAAAATGACCTGGCTCTCGGAAGGCGTGCGCTGGCTGGTCGAAAATGTCTTCGGTTTATCGGTGGTGACCCGGCTCGGTGGCAGTATTCACTTCTTTATTTATGATGTTTTTAAGATCTTTATTCTGCTCTCAGTCCTGATCTATAGCCTGTCGTATATCCAGAGTTATTTTCCGCCTGAACGCACCCGGCAGATTCTGGGACGCATGACCGGGATCAAAGCCAATATCATGGGGGCCTTGCTCGGCACCATTACCCCATTTTGTTCCTGTTCTTCCATTCCGCTGTTTATCGGTTTTACCCGTGCCGGACTGCCTGTGGGGGTGACCTTTTCCTTTCTGATTTCATCTCCCTTAGTCGATCTGGCTTCGATTATTTTATTGGCCAGTATTTTTAACTGGAAAATTGCCATGATCTATGTGGTTCTTGGTCTGATTTTGGCAGTTATTGGTGGATCACTCATCAGCTTTTTCAAAATGGAAAAGTATGTCGCTAAATTTGTTACGCAAAATAGTACAGCTCAGGGTGATGAAGATTTTAAAATGTCTGCGAAAGAGTGCCGGGAATTTGCCTGGGAACAGGTGGTGGAAATCTTTAGCAAGGTCTGGATGTATGTGTTGATTGGCGTAGGGATTGGCGCGGCAATTCATAACTGGATTCCTGAACAGTGGATTACCGCCTTGCTTGGTCAGGATCACTGGTATTCCGTACTGATTGCTACAATCATAGGCATACCGATGTATGCAGATATTTTTGGCACTTTGCCGATTGCAGAAGCTTTGGTGGTGAAAGGTGTGGGGTTGGGGACGGTATTGGCCTTTATGATGGCGGTAACAGCACTTTCCCTGCCATCCCTGATCCTGTTAAAACAGGTGGTGAAAACCCGCTTATTGAGCCTGTTTATAGGGATCGTTTTTGTGGGAATCTTGATTATTGGCTATAGCCTGAATACTTTGGGTGACTGGTTTTTATAAAATGTATGGAGAATAAAAGATGAAAATTAAAGTTTTGGGTACAGGCTGCCGTAAATGTAAGGCCCTGTTGGCTGCAACTGAAGAAGCAGTGAAAAGCACCGGTGTCAAAGCGGACATTGAGTATGTCACGGATATGATGCAGATTGCCGAAACCGGACTGTTAAGCACACCGGGTCTGATGATTGACAGTAAAATCGTATCGAGTGGTAAAATTCTGGAAGCTCAGGCTATCGCGGAACTGATCGAGAAAAATAAATAACTTCAAAATTAAAGTTGTAGCGAAGAAAACCAGTGGTTCAAGTCGCTGGTTTTTCTATATTGGAAGAAGAGGGAAACTGTTAAATCCAGCGCTTTCTGGCTGTGATATCCTGATCCAGATATAATTTTTCACTTGTACTATTTACTATATATATGGATATGTATATATTTGCATAATAGAAGGGGAGCAGCTATGGACCACGTTCAGTTTTTTAAATGTTTATCTGATGAAACACGTCTCAGTATTGTCCTGCTGATTGCGGAAAATAAAGAGCAATGCGTCTGTGATCTGACCGATAAACTGCAGTTAAGCCAACCAAAAATTTCACGGCATTTGGCCTTGTTGCGGTCTTGCGGTCTGCTCAACGATCGTCGGCAAAGCCAGTGGGTGTACTACAGCCTCAATCCGCAATTACCGGCCTGGTGCTTTGAAATTCTGGACGTACTGAAACGTAGTGACGTTCCGGTTTTATTTGATTCTTCCGCTCTATCGATTCAGAGCCATTGCGAGTAAGTTTTCATGAAATTTTTGTTTTTATGCACGGGGAACAGTTGCCGCAGCATTCTATCTGAAGTGTTGTTCAATAGCCGTGCGCCAGAAGGCTGGGTCGCTTACAGTGCTGGCAGCAAACCTTCCGGTCAGGTGCATCCCTTGACGCTTGAAACCCTGCACAATCTGGGCTTGTCGACTAAAGGCTTATCCAGCAAGACGATTGATGCCTGTGAACAGTATCAGCCAGACGTGGTGATTACCGTCTGTGATGCGGCTGCACAGGAAGCGTGTCCTCTTTATCTTGGCGGAGCGATCAAGGCGCACTGGGGCCTGTCTGATCCGTCACATTTAGAGGTGGATAAAGAAGAAAAAATGCAAGCCTTTATGAACACTGTTGAACATATCAATCGTCGCCTGGATACTTTGTTTAAACTTAACGTAGATGAACTTTCTCGCTCACAATTGATTGCAGCGATTAATCAAATTTCGAATGTTGAGTAAGTCACATGTCTGAAAAACGCATGTCCTTTTTAGATCGCAACCTGACGCTGTGGATTTTTATTGCCATGGCGTTAGGCATCGCAATAGGAAACTTTTTTCCTCAAGCATCGGTTGCTCTGGATCAATTCAGTATTAATTCAGTCAATATTCCAATCGCGATTGGTCTGATTCTGATGATGTATCCACCCCTGGCAAAAGTGGATTATGCGACCTTGCCACAAGTGTTTAAGGATAAAAAAACCCTGACGCTATCTTTAATTCAAAACTGGTTGATTGCTCCGGTACTGATGTTTGCGTTGGCTGTGATTTTTTTGCATAGCTATCCAGAGTATATGACAGGCGTGATCCTGATTGGTTTAGCTCGATGTATCGCCATGGTACTGGTGTGGAATGGTCTGGCCTGTGGTGATAACCAATATGTTGCAGCATTGGTGGCGTTTAACAGTATTTTCCAGATTTTATTCTTCAGTACCTACGCCTGGTTATTCCTGACCTTCCTTCCGCCATATTTTGGTATTGAAGCTCAAGTGATCAATGTTAGCTTCTGGACCATTACCCATGCTGTTCTGATTTATCTTGGAATTCCGTTCTTATTGGGTTTCTTAACGCGCTTAATTTTGGTGAAACAAAAAGGCGTGGAATGGTATCAAACCAGGTTCATTCCAAAAATCAGCCCGCTGAGTTTAATGGCTTTGCTGTTTACGATTTTGGCCATGTTTAGCTTAAAAGGGGGTGATGTTGTGAGTCTTCCACTGGAAGTTTTACGCATCGCGATTCCTTTAATCATTTACTTTGTGGCCATGTTCTTTATTAGCTTCTTTATGAGTAAATGGATGGGCAATGATTATCCAAAAACTGCTGCAATCTCATTTACTGCGGCTGGAAATAATTTTGAATTATCACTTGCAGTCGCCATTGCAACTTTTGGTATTGCTTCGCCGGTTGCTTTTACCACGATTATTGGGCCATTGGTTGAAGTACCTGTGTTAATTGCTTTAGTGAGTGTTTCACTGTGGCTAAGAAAGAAATATTTTAAAGAGGCTTGATATGATGAACCTGCCTAACGTAGATCCAAATCTTATTGAACAACCCACCTTTGAAAAAGTCCAAGCCAAAGAACTAGCTCATCCTCCTCGGATTTTACTGCTCTATGGGTCTAATCGGGAACGTTCTTACAGTCGCCTTGCAGTTCTTGAAGCTGGTCGAATCCTTGAATATTTTGGGGCAGAAGTAAAAATCTTTCATCCTAAAGGGCTTCCTTTACCTGAAGATGCGGATACTGAGCATCCAAAAGTAAAAGAGTTGCATGAACTTTTAGCATGGTCAGAAGGCATGGTGTGGTGTTCACCGGAACGACATGGTTCTATGAGTTCCATCTTTAAATCCCAGATTGACTGGATTCCACTGGCAGGGGGCGCAATTCGTGCCACTCAAGGAAAAACCCTTGCCTTGATGCAAGTCAGTGGGGGATCACAGTCCTTTAACAGTCTGAACCAGATGCGTGTTTTGGGGCGTTGGATGCGGATGATCACGATTCCAAATCAGTCTTCAATTCCAAAAGCATTCCTGGAATTTGAAGAAGATGGACGAATGAAGCCATCAGCATTCTATGACCGGATTGTGGATGTGATGGAAGAACTGTATAAATTTACCTTGCTGACTCGTGGTCAAAGCAAATACCTGACAGATCGTTATTCAGAACGCAAGGAATCGGCTGAAGAGCTTTCCAAACGGGTAAATCAGCGCAGTTTGTAAGACTGAATTTGCTTGATCAGGCTGTCCGGTCAATCAGAGAAATCAGCAGAAACCCGCTGAAAAAGCGGGATGCTGCATCAAGAACGACAGAAAAATGCAAGGGGAAAAGGCTTTGGACATAAAACAGATCGAAACAGATGTGATCATCATCGGTGCTGGACAGGCCGGTTTGTCCACGGCTTATTTCTTAAAGCGCAAGAATATTCCGTTTATCATCCTGGATGATCAGCCTCAGCCTGGAGGTGCCTGGCAGCATGCCTGGGAGTCCTTGCGTCTTTTCTCCCCCAATAGCTGGAGTTCGCTGTCGGGCTGGATGATGCCGGCGACCGAACAGACCTATCCGACCCGCAATGAGGTGATCGATTATTTGACCGCCTATGAGCAGCGCTATCACTTTCCTGTAGTTCGTCCGGTGCATGTGGAGCGCGTGGAAAACAAAGGGACATATTTAGAGGTCTATGCCGGGGAACAATCCTGGAAAGCCAAAGCGGTGGTAAGCGCTACAGGGACATGGAGCCAACCATTTATTCCCGAGTATGCAGGTCGTGAGCATTTTCAGGGTATACAACTTCATTCAGCAGATTATAAAAATGCTGAGTTATTTAAAAACAAGAAAGTCATGATCGTGGGTAGTGGCAACTCCGGTGCGCAAATCCTGGCCGAGGTTTCCCAGGTAGCTGAAACGCTTTGGATCACCCAGACACCGCCGCAATTTCTGGCAGATGATGTCGATGGCCGTGTCCTGTTCTTAAGGGCGACCGAGCGTTTGAAAGCCCAGCAGCAAGGTAGAAAGATCGAGCAGCCCATTGGTGGTCTGGGCGATATTGTCATGATTGATTCAGTCAAAGAGGCACGTGAGCGAGGCGTTTTACAGAGCAAGCGTCCATTTTCGGCTTTTACCGAACATGGCGTGATGTGGGAAGATGGCAGCACCGCGCAAGTGGATGCAGTGATCTGGTGTACCGGATTTAAGGCGGCGCTGAATCATCTTAGCAGCCTCGGGATTATCCAGCAGGACCAGACCATCGCAGTGAAGGATGGCCGCTCGGTTCAGCTGCCGAATTTATGGCTGGTCGGTTATGGGGAATGGACCGGTGCTGCTTCGGCGACGCTGGTCGGAGTTTCCCGGACATCCAGGGCAGTGGCCGATGAAATCGCTGCGTTTTTAGATTGAAATGACTTGATCCTGCTTCAAACGAAAAAATTGAGTGAATAGCATCTGCCTGCAACAAGTATCATATCCTATGGTCTGATGCTCGCGATGATCTGGCTACCTTTTAATCAGGTAACTTATGCCCACAATGCGGGCAGAAGAAATACTTGTTTTTTTCCTGCTCGAGTTGTTCTTTCTTGCGCTCATGAATAAGCTCTAACAGGATATCCTGCATTTGCTCTGTGCTCAGCCCGACTTCTTTACGTAAAGTTTCAATTTTTTCTTGATCTTCAATCAAGTCAATTTCTGCGTCATCAAGCAGTTCACGAAATCTTAATTCCAGCTTGTGTTTGCGTTGTCTCAGCTCATTGGCCAGGCCATTGGCCAGAATACCCGCAGGAAGTGCTGCCAGACCTACCCCTAAAATGGTAATGACCCCAACCTTGGCAAGAGTCACCGACATAAAATACACTAAATAACATAATTGGTATTTTAATAAACTCTATATATAACAGTTGTATAGAGTTTTTATTTTGTGTGGTGTAATTTAAGGTAGGGTGGGGTACTTTGATTTTTGGTCACTAATTTATTGTGATAATCAACAATAATAACCAACATACACATGCTTAATCTAAAGGTGTTTTACTGACTGGTATAATTTTATAATGAGAGGGGTGTTGCCTGGGGCTACGGTTTCTGTTTTGCCTTTTGGCGTAAGACGTACAAATATAAGCTTTCTACTTTTTCACGTGCCCATGGTGTGGTACGCAAGAATCGCAATGATGATTTAACACTTGGGTCTATGCAAAAACATCTAATTTCAATTTTACGACTTAAACCTTCAAAGCCACCGTAGTAATCCAATAATTCATCCAAAATGTCAGCAAGTTTTTTGCCGTGTAAAGGGTCATTGGAGGTGTTCATAATAGATCAATCGTATTTTGGGTGGCCATTATTATAACCTGGGCTAGTTGGAAAACTAGAGAGTTGGAATGTAAGTAATGATGGACTGAATAGCCACCAAAATTCTGGAGCACACCCAGCCATCGGGTGATGCATCATATATATGACTTGGTAATCCCATTTGCTGTGTAGGAAAGTTTTTTCTTAATGGGTCACCTTTTAATGGAAGTAGGTAAGAGGAAAGCTCTAAACCTTTACGGATCGCTTCAGCACTGTATTCAAAGGCAATTAATGGTCGACCTGTGATTGCTGTTGAGGAGACCAGTGTACCCTAAAGCCAATATTCACCCCATTCATTGTAGTAAACATTAAGTTTTTTGAGCATGGATTTATTTCTGAACCGTACCGGGTTTGTCGGAGATGTGGCATTTCTAGACCAACGTTACGCAAGTGGTGGAAACGATATTCTGAGCAAGGTATTGATGGATTAAGTAGCCAGAGTAGACGTCCCTTAAAATCGCCAAATACTAAAATCAATGCTGAGCTAGAAGCCTTAATATTAGAAATGCGCTCAGCTAGAAATTTTGGTGCTCGACGTTTGCAAACAGAATTGATGAGGCTGCACGGAGTCTCGTTGTCCTTAGCGACTATCCATAAAGTACTATCCACCCATCAAGTCAAACCGATTAAAAAATTCCGTCGTAAAGCAGATTTCATTCGTTATGAACGCCCATTATCAGGCGATAGAATTCAAATGGATACCTGTAAACTGGGTCCAGGACTATATCAGTACACATCTATCGATGACTGCACACGATATCGCGTTTTAAGGATATATAAACGCCGAACAGCAGCGAATACTCTCGACTTTTTAGACTGCGTAATTGAAGAAATGCCTTTTCCCATACAGCGAATACAGACCGATCGTGGGTGGGAATTCTTTGCTGAAAAAGTACAGAAAAAAATGATGCAGCATGGAATCAAATTTAGGCCAAATAAACCAGGTTCACCTCATCTGAATGGCAAGGTAGAGCATTCGCAAAAAACTGATAAATCTGAGTTCTACGCTACTGTAGATATCGATTCTGAGGATATCCAAGACAAGCTAGCCGAATGGCAGCATTACTATAACTGGATGAGACCACATTCAGCGTTGAAAGGTAAAACACCGATGGAGAGGTACTTTGAATTATGTGAAGAAACTCCTTTCTCAGATGAAGTCCAGAAGCAATACAACCCCTCAAATGAACGGATTCAACATGCCAATTACAAGACGGATCTAGAGATCGCTAAATTGAAATGATCTCTATGAATCACACATAGAAACAATGCTAAAACTTTTGACCCCATTTGGTTTAAAATTAACTGTTGTGAAGAAATGATCACTTTCTATCAGGATATTTTCGATCTCAATGAACTGTTTAACTTCTCGAATTTGATTGTCTTTATTCACAATATTCCTATTGAGTGAGTCGAATCTGTGCTCAGGTTGAGCAGTTCGGCTACTGTTCTGAAATGACAGCTTTGTCCGTTATAATTGTATAAACATTTTTAGTGTCTGGTAATTATGTCCTCATTGATCAATTTTCTATCTCGCTTTAGTACTGCAACTATTCAGCGCAGCCTTAGCTATGCTAAACACATTGATAGGGAAACGATTGAGTTCTTTGAGGAAAAAGACGGTGTCACGATGTATGCCCAAATTGAAGGGACAGATTATTATGATACTGCGATTACCTATAATCCCCAAAAAGACCGTTTAATTGATGACGACTGCACTTGTCCGGTTGGATATAACTGTAAACATGCTGCGGCTTTAGCGCGGTTATTCTTTCAGGAATATCGCCAGGAATTTCAGCAGCGTTATGCTGACTCTCAATCCCCACAGGGAATCGCAAAACGCAAACAGGGGTATGATCAGGCGCAACGCTGGTTGAATGATTTTAAACGGTATTTACAACAGACTGAACCTGAGCAGCCTGCCAAAACAAACACATGTTTAATTTACCTGTTAAATCAGTCTGTCAGCTCAAAGAAATTGACCCTTGTGGTGCAGAAGGCCAGACGCAATAAAAATGGCTCGATTGCCGGTGAAAGTGATTATACGCACTATGAAAATATCACCAGAAAGCATCTGACTTTACCGGAACAAAAACGACAATTATTTAACCAGATTTATTATTACGCCAAAATAAACAGCGACGAGCGTTTTTATCAAAGCAATCTTGATATCTCCGGAATTTCATTGGAGCACTTTAAATCTTTTATTCAAAGTGGCGATGTGTACTGGCAAAAAAAGAGCTATGCTGCACTTCAATGGTCAGAACAAGGCTATCACATCGAATTGATCTGGGAACAAGGTGTCAACAAACAGACGGAGCATTTAAACATTGAATTGGTCAATGGCGATATTCGACTCGATTTAAAATCAAATCCACATATCCAGATTCTCGCGAGCCAGCCACCATGTTATGTGGATATTCAACAGAACACGGTGGGCCAGTTATATGGTGAATATACGGCAAATCTGCTCTACCATTTTTTACAGATGCCTGATCTTCCAGCTACGCTCTTGCCAGAGTTTGAGCAACTGACTCATCAATATTCAGACGTGAAAAATCTGCCTCAGCCCGAGTCTATTCAGCATGTTGAGGTCCTTGAGGGTAGCCCCCAGCCAATTTTACGCTTTGGTGTTTTAGATAAATTTGATTGGAAATTAGAGGAGTCTGTTTGTGCTGAAATTGAATTCTCCTATGCAGGTGGGCGAATAAAAGCAGGTACATCAGGTGACAGTTTTATTGGTGAGCAGCATGGCAAAATGGTGCGACAGCTTCGGGATTTTGTTCAGGAACAACAGGCAATCCAGCGTTTACAATTGTTGGTCGAATCACTGGAGTGGGTGAAAGATCTTAGCTATTACCAGCAATTAAAACTGGATAAACAACGTCTCGATTCTATGGTTTTTGCTTTCTATGGAGACTGGATCAAGCAGCTGATGCCCATCAATCAAATTGAATTGATGGGATGGCAGATAGAGCATCTGGAACACAGCCCATTTAAGCTGCAATATGTTGAAAATTTAAATATTTCCATCACTGAATCTGAAAGCCAGCAGGACTGGTTCGATATCGGGGCGACGGTTCAGGACAGTGCAGGCAATTGTTATGATTTGCTCGATGCAATCGTAGCTTTGGTGCAAAAAAATCCTGATTTACTTGATCCACGGACTTTTAGTTATCTGAATGACAGCCAAATTTTCACCCTGAAAACTGCAGTGGATCAACCTGATTTGGCTCTATCCGCCAGGGACATTAAGCCGGTATTGTTGCATCTGCAGAGCATTTTACAGCAAGAAGAGCGCAGTATCGATCGCTATGATGCGAGTCAACTATTAGAATTACAGCATAATCTTGGGATGACATGGCAGGTCAGTGACCAGCTGCAGCAATTTGTACAGAAATTCAAACAAGGCTATCAGCAACAACTGCCGACACCACAAGGTTTTCAGGGGGAATTGCGCCCATATCAGCAGCAGGGCTTAGGCTGGTTACAGTTTTTAAGGGAAACCCAGCATGGCGGGGTTCTGGCAGATGATATGGGCTTGGGCAAAACAGCACAAACTTTAGCGCATTTACTCATGGAAAAGCAGGCTGGTCATTTGCAGGACAGCCCCGCCTTAATTGTTGCACCCACATCGCTGATGCATAACTGGTTCAAAGAAGCGGAAAAATTTACACCTGAGCTCAAGGTACTGCTGCTACAGGGCCCCGACCGCCATCAGTATTTTGAGCAGATTTCACAATATGACATTGTGTTAACCACCTATCCGCTCTTGGCGAGAGATGAAGAGCAACTGAAGCAATATGAATATCATCAACTCATTTTGGATGAAGCGCAGAATATCAAAAATCCGCGTGCCAAAGCTGCACAGGTGGTACGGCAATTAAAAGCACGACATCGCCTATGTCTAACCGGTACACCTATGGAAAATCATTTGGGTGAGCTGTGGGCACTATTTTATTTTCTGATGCCAGGATTTTTATATTCACAAGAAATCTTTAATAAAAAATACCGCTATCCGATTGAAAAACGCGGTGATCAGCAGTTAAGGCAAAAGTTGGTAAACCGCATTAAACCCTTTATTTTACGTCGCTTGAAAACTGACGTTGCCAAAGAATTGCCAGAAAAAACCACGATTGAAGTCAATATTGATATGAATGAACAGCAATCCAAGCTATACGAGGCTGTTCGTGCCACGATGCAAGCCAGCATTCAGAAAATTGTGGCAGAAAAAGGCTTTAAACGTAGTCAAATTCAAATTTTAGATGCCTTACTGAAGCTACGTCAGGTGTGCTGCCATCCTAGCTTACTAAAGCTGGATTCAGTGAAAACCGGGCAGGCACACTCTGCCAAACTTGAACAGTTGATGGATATGGTCGTTCCAATGGTGGAAGAGGGGCGAAAAATTCTTATCTTCTCTCAGTTTACCTCAATGTTGGAACTGATTGAGCAGCAGCTCCATCACGCAGAAATTGGCTATGTGAAACTGACTGGAAAGACCAAGAAACGGGATGAAGCTATTACTACATTCCAGTCTGGACAAGTGCCGGTATTTTTAATCAGTCTGAAAGCAGGAGGGGTCGGTCTGAATTTAACCGCCGCAGATACAGTCATTCACTATGATCCATGGTGGAACCCTGCTGCTGAAGATCAAGCTTCAGATCGTGCATGGCGGATTGGACAGGACAAGCCGGTATTTGTGTATAAGCTGATTACCAATAAAAGCATAGAAGAAAAAATTCTTGCCTTACAGCAAAATAAAGCAGAACTGGCACACTCTATTCTAAGTACAGATCATGAGGGCGAAGCGAAACTGACGGAAAATGACGTGATGAACTTGTTTGAGAAATTTTAGTTTGGTTTCAGATTACCCTAATCATTTGTAAGTATCTGAAAGTGCGGATGCAATTTTTTCCAATGTTGTCTTAATTTTTCTTTATGAGCAGGAATCATAGGTAAGTCTAGTAATAGCACTGGCCATACTGACCGTGCTTTGTCCATGATCGCGTGAAGTTGTTTTTCAATAACACGCCATGGAACGCCGACTTTTTCTGCCCATTGCTTAAAATGCTTCATCTCAGCTAGATACCAATCTTTATTTTTGGCAAGATTTAATGCGAAATGACGCTCATTTTCAATATATACACTGGTCATTAATATATCGTATGCGGGAGATAATCTTGGGATTCTTTTATCGTGATAAATCATACTCCAGTTCTTTAAGTGTGCATCTCCATTGGCGAGTAAAATATTTATGAGTAAACGGCTAGCAAATTGCTGAATATCAAAAATTTTGTTATCTGAAAATTGATAAATGATCTTTCCTATCTGCTCATAATTTGTGGTGCTGTATTTCTGATGTGGATATGCGCCGAAGATCTGAGCAAAATCTTCGATGTGAATAAGGTCTGTAGTATCAGCAGTACTCTGTCTATCAAATCTTTTGATTGCGAAAGCATATTGCTCTTGGGGTAAATTTAATGGTGGAAGGTCTTGTAAAAGGGCCATATCCACCAAGCGAATCTCAGGGACATCTATTCCGACCGTTTTGGCAAGGGTCATCATAGAATATTCATTTAGCGGAACAAAAGCATGTCTGGAAGAAGGAGTTTTGATAATCCAGTCCCCGAGTAGAGTCGTTTCCGTTGCCTGTGCTAGTGTAAAACGCCCATCTTTGGCTTTCATGGAAAACTTCATTTGGACGCCGGCCAAGGAAAACTTATTATCTGTTCGAATCTCTTGCTTTAAAATTTGATCTGGATTCGAGATCTGCAGTTTGAATTTTATTTCATCTGGAATTTCTTCTGGATCTAATGGAGTCGCAATGAGTGCTCCAGGTAAATCATGACCTAAATCTGCCAATAACTGAAATTCATTGTCTATATGTACTTTGAGGCTTTGTGCAATCAGTTCACGTAATGCCCCTTCTGGTAGCAAGTTTGATAGCAAGGGGTGTAAGCGCTGATGTGTAACATAGGTCTTTTCTAAAATTTTATCCGCTTGAGGATACAAGGGGGAAGTTAGCAGGCTCAAGGTCGGACGTTGCTGATCAAAGCGGAAAGAATCTGTAAAAACCAGAATATTTTTTCCGCTCTGAAATCCTGCCAAGTATCCAACGACAGCGTGATGTAATGTTAATTTCAGGACGGCAACAGTATTCATGGTTCCTCTCCTCCGAGAAGACCCTTCCATGGGTTAGTCATTAAGTCATCCTGATCTTCAATAGTGACTTTAATTTCATCATTCAATAATTGTCTAATCAAATGAACCTTATCATCAGGGATGAGCATCAGTTGAGCATTTAATCCTGCCGCGATAATTTCTAAGGTCTCTAATCGAGGGTTACCCTGACTTTCCAACTTTTGGTATTGCTGTCTTGAAATGCCTGTACGGGATTGCATATCAACTTGCTTTAAGCCCAATTGGGTTCGTCTTTTTTTGATTTGCTGAAGTAAAGACTTATTCATTGTAGATACATTTATTGCTTTTAGGTCATATAAGAAACATATTAGTTTCTTTTTTTTTGAAAAGCAATTTATGAATTTATCATTTCGATCTGTAAAATAGCCCTACTTGTATGAGAAATGGGTGTTCAAGTTGTTGTTGATTTTGCATTGTTGGACGTAAATACCAAATGATAGAGCCTGTAAATAATTTCATTCATCATCTTCCGAAAATATTGCTTCAATTTCATCCCACTGCGGCAATTTATGCTTTTTTTTATTCACTTCGAATTGTAAACCAACACCATCAAGCACACGTTCAAATATATCAAATGAACCTGTAAAATGGCCATTTTCCATCTCTGAAATTGTTGTTTTATTGACTTGAGTTTTTTCTGCAAGGCTTTTCTGTGTATAGCCTAACCCTTTTCTTGCCAAACGTATTTCTTTACCTATTTCACCTCGTGTAGCCATTTTTTTCTCCCGAAATTTGTTAGCCATATAGCAAACTTTTAACTAATTATGGTGAATGTTCGCTATATAGCAAACTTTTTATAATGGTTCTTGAATAGCTATTGAGTTTATAAGGAGGATTTGCCTCGCATCAGGTTAATAAAATCCAATATATAGCAGCAGTTCGCAATTAATTGACGGAATTAGGCCAGACATATACATCTTGAGAAGAAGAGGGGATTCTTATACCTCGCATTTGAATTATTGGAGAGGACTATCACTTTCAAATTTTTCTGTAATACTTTGCTTATCTTAAAGTTTAGCCCGAAGACCTTCCACCAATTGTAAAACAGAGGCCAATCCCTGAGGGTTCTGAATCTGTTCTATTGGAATACCACTCAACAATTTATTGGGTGATTTTATAAAATGCTGCATCCAGGCTGTATCCCCACCTGTCAGAGCATCTAGTGATGTGGTAATACGGATTAAAGTGAGGGCGATTTCTCCCTGTTTTGAAGTGGGATCTAATTCAAGAGAGGTTAAATTTTTCACTGAATCTATATTCAGTATTAAGGCTAGTTGATCGTGTGCAAGACCAAGTCGTTCAGCAGCAGCTAAAACTGCCTTAGCTAATATCATTTTCTGTTTTGCAGTTTTTTCTGATGTTGTACGCATGACCGATCCCTGTTTCAGACGCTGCTAATTCATAGAGTTTATACTATTTAATTATCGTTGATCAGACATCCAATTTTTACTAAAGATATATTAAATTTGGCTTTAGATAAGGAAGCAACGGTTAAATTATTTAACAGCATGTAGTTATTTTTAGACTTTCAGCTTTAAGTTCAAGAGATCGTGGTCTACCGATACAGGCTAGATGTAAGCAAAATTTAAATGCAGCAAGAGCATGACCATCTTTTACTGAGTAGAGTTGTAGACGAGGAAATTCCTCTTGAGTTGATGGATGTTTATCTGTTGATGCTTTTGCTAATTTGAAAAGTTGAGGCTGTTGTTTAGCATCTAACTTTGTTTGCAAATCTTGTCCAAATAAGTGCCAAAATTTGGCAGGAAATAAAGCCTTAACCTGGGAATAAAAATGTTCGAGATGATTGATATCCTTCCAGCGATAATGGATACCTGTGTGTGATGCGGTCACTCGACTCAAAAATACATTCAAAATGAATTCAATTTGTATTGGATTTTTGCGAGTTATTTTCTGTAGATGTTCAAAAAAATAAGTCACAGCGTGAAGCTCTTCAGCGGTATCAAGCATCGCTGGCTTTAAAAGGGTTGAGCTATCAATACTAAATAAACGAGGATTCCCTTTTTTTGATTTAATGTCTGCTAAATTTAGGGCATTTTCATACCAATAATTTACGAGCTCTTCTGGTAAGCATATACGTTGAGCTGCACTTTTAGGATCGTGAGTAGTCTCTAATAAGTTGAGTGTTTCATAAAAGCGTTGAAGTGAAATTTTAGAATCCTCTGTGCCGGCGAAAAAAGCAAAAAAGTCATGGGGTTGATTTGTTTGTACTGACAGTTCGTTAAGAATGTCAGTAGCATTACTTTGGAGCCAGTTTGTTTGATCGTTCAATAATATAGTTGCTAGAACTGCCTGATTTTTTTCAAAATTAAAGTCTTTTTCATCCGTTGTTATTTTCAAATTTTTAAACGTTGCATTGTAGCCCATGATTTTTTTAGCCAGTTCATTTGGCATATCTGGATGATGTTTCAGTAGTTTTTGACCAGCAATGAGATAACTAAAGTGAATATAACTTTTGAAAGTTTCAACGGGTTCTATATGCCCTAAAAGATGTGCAATAACAAACCAATGGTTTTGTCCATGTTGATTTTGAAGAAGTTCAGCTCGAATTTTTTCATATTCGTTTTCACTATAGTCAGTCAGCTCTTGCACAAGTGGTGCATATTCACAGTTCAGTAAAAGCGATAAATGATTCGCTGCCGTGTGACGAAAAGAGTGAAAGGAGTAATGATGCTCTTTAAAGACCTGATTCAATATCAGTTTTAGGGGCACAGTGACAGTGTGTTTATTCAGTTTGAACCGTACCGGGTTTGTCGGAGAGTTTTTTATTTAAGTTAGGCCACCTGACCTAACGGGTTAATCTTATCATAGTACATTGCTTCAAAATCAAAAGGTGATACATAACCTAGTGCACTATGTAC
>NZ_VPCO01000022.1:0-48860 GCF_013418175.1 Acinetobacter sp. YH12200 | reverse complement strand
CCTGCCGCCAGCGTTCAATCTGAGCCATGATCAAACTCTTCAGTTTAAAATCAGTAGTGCCTAAAGGACACCAATCTTGGCTCATCAATTTTCTGACAAATATTTCTCAAATAAACTTCGAGTCATTCTTACCATCAATCAATGAAAATAATTTCGATCGATCAACCAGTAAAAATCCACACAAGTTGTTCTTCATAAGCTCTTAATGATCTTTCCAACACCTCGTCAGTGCCAGAAGCTGGACTTCGATATACTTAACAACTCAGCAATCTGCTTCGTTCGTTTCCGTCTATCTCGTCGGTATGGGTGCATTCTAGAGGATTTCAGAATCATTGCAACCCCCAATTCACTATATTTTTCACGTATGTCTTTTTTTTCTACAAAAAATCCTAAAAAATCGCTTTTTTATCTAATTTTTAAGCGTTTTTATGCAAAAAATACACTAAACACATCATTTTATTTTTATAAGCCAAAATTTAATTAGACTTAAAAGCGATCAAAATAATAGTTAGAGTAGTGATTTTTTACTTTTTATCTTTAAATAATGCTTTTATCTGGTTCAACCCCCAGAAACAAAACCAAATCATGACATATTAGCGAAACCAACGATTCTTTCCTTTTGGCTTGGTAGTTCATTCGCACTTTTTCAGTGAAACTTCTTATAAAAGCGTATAGGTATCTTAGGCTATAGAGCAGTATTCAATGATTTTGGTGTTTGGCTATAAGGCCGCACAAGCTTGCTTATCTATATAGAGATAGAACATATCAGCAGGTTAATTCTATTCAGTTACTTTTCCTGCTTGCGCTGCCCAAGCCAGTATTGCATGACTTCTATAATTATGTCTTTTTTGCCCTGATAGTCTTCAGCAACAAAGAATAGTTTTGCACGTCGCGGTAAACGCTCTTCAATCAGGGAAAATAGATAGTAATTCGCAGCCAGATCAAGCTGCATAAATAAGTTATAGACAGGGATATAACGTTGCTGTTTTTGTTCGGCAGACTGATATTCAAATAAGAAACTTAAAATACAATCAATGTCTTCATCAAAAATATCTTCTGTTGGATAGCGATACATCGAATCATCTCTGCTTTCTTTTTATATTGTGCTGTCTTTTGCGAACCAATATAGTCAGCCACCCTTTAGCTAGCAAAACAACACTTAATTAGAGGATGAATTCTAGGTGGAATGTCCTCCAAGAAAATAATACCTGCGGTTTTAAAGGTTCAGAATGAAATCGCTACAAATAAAAAAGGAAGAGATCTCTCCCAAAATCTCCTCCTTAGAATTGAATCTTTACCCGATCCATTATGTCATTATTATAGTTATTCACTTTAAAGCTTAAAAAAGAGTCTCTTGGGGAAGAGACCTTATAAATTGTGGAGTTGTCTTATTATCACCCTCTAGATGCTTTGAACCAATTCTCTAGATGAATAAATCCTATAGATAATAAACCCGAAAAGCAAGCAATTTGGGAAAATTTAACTCTTGTTTTTATAGGGTTTTTTTTGAAGTTGCTTATTTGCTTTATGAATATAGGACATCAATAAAAAAGCAGACCGAAGCCTGCTTTTATTTCAATAACTTATCAATTTTTTAATCGGTGAAAGTAACTTTCGCAATCGCTTTTTTGCTGGCCTGAACGATCAAGGTCAGATTTTCCTTGACCGAATAAGAACTATCTACAGTGTGCCAATCCACTTTCACCGCGCCACGACCTAAAGCATCTTTGGCTTGGGCCGCATTCTTCGTCAAACCCGCTTCACGCAAAATTGAAGTAATAAAGATCTCACCACCAAATTCCGACAATGAAATAGTCACTTCAGGTGTACCTTCGGGTAATTCACCTTCAGTAATAATATTGCCTGCACCTTTATGTGCATTTTCAGCAGCTTCTTGACCGTGGAAACGCTCAACCAATTCAAGTGCAAGAATTTTCTTCACTTCTTGTGGGTTACGACCATCTTCGATTTCTTTTAGCAGAACATTAATTTCTTCAATTGATTTAAAGCTCAAAAGCTCGAAATAACGCTCAATCAATGAGTCCGGCATGGAAAGGACTTTTTGGTACATTGCACCTGGTGCATCAAACACACCAATATAATTACCCAAAGACTTAGACATTTTATTCACGCCATCTAAACCTTCAAGAATCGGTACAGTAATACATACCTGTGCTTCTTGATCATAACGACCTTGCAGCGTACGCCCCATCAACAAGTTGAAAGTTTGGTCTGTACCACCCATTTCAACATCTGCTTCAAGTGCAACTGAGTCATAACCTTGAACCAATGGATACAAGAATTCGTGAATCGCAATCGGCTGTTGATTATTATAACGTTTTGTAAAATCATCACGTTCCAACATACGTGCTACAGTTTGCTGTGAAGCCAATTGAATCAAATCAGCTGCTGTTTTTTGCGCAAACCATTCAGAGTTGAATACAACTTTGGTTTTGTTTGGATCAAGAATTTTAAAGACTTGTTCTTGATAGGTTTTTGCATTTGCTAATACTTGTTCACGCGACAACGGTGGACGTGTTGCACTTTTACCTGTTGGGTCACCAATCA
Source organism: Acinetobacter sp. YH12200 (assembly GCF_013418175.1). Taxonomy (NCBI): domain Bacteria; kingdom Pseudomonadati; phylum Pseudomonadota; class Gammaproteobacteria; order Moraxellales; family Moraxellaceae; genus Acinetobacter; species Acinetobacter sp. YH12200. Next base: position 46,292 of record NZ_VPCO01000022.1, on the reverse strand, counting down.
TTGCGGTGTAATCACCAATCAAGAAGTAAACTTCATGACCTAAGTCTTGGAAAACTTTTAATTTATTAATTAAAACCGTATGACCTAAGTGCAAATCAGGTGCTGTAGGGTCAAAACCCGCTTTAATTTTTAATGGGCGATTCAGCTTTAATTTCTTCAGAAGATCTTCTTCAGAAATAATTTCGTGGGTGCCTCGTTGGATGAGGGCAAGTTGTTCTTCAGCCGGCAGGAAATTTGACATCACAAAATCCAAATAGATCAGTTATACAATTTGTGCGATATACTAACACTTTTTCAGCACATTGCAGGCTTAAGAATCATCATGACAGCGATCTATATTGGGGTAATGACCGGCACAAGCATGGATGGTGTCGACATTGTTGCTGCTTCTTTTGATCCCTTACAGCTTCATGCCACCCTAACCCTTCCATTCGATCCCGACCTTCGTGATGAACTCATGGCACTGACTTTGCCTGATGACAATGAAATTGATCGCATGGGTAAAGCAGATGTTGCACTTGCCGAAATGATTGGTCATGGCATTAATGCACTGATTGAAAAAAACAACTTAGATAAGACGCAGATTAAAGCGATTGGCTCACATGGGCAAACCATTCGCCATCGCCCTGAACACAACTTTACCTTACAAATTGGCGACCCCAATATTATTACTGAAATCACAAAAATTCCTGTGATTTCAGATTTCCGTCGTCGCGACTTAGCCGCTGGTGGTCAAGGTGCACCTTTAGTGCCAGCATTCCACCAAGATATTTTCCAACACGAATCGATTCATCGGGTCATTCTTAATTTAGGTGGGATTGCCAACGTTAGTCTCCTACCCGCAGGCAAACCTGAAGATGTCTACGGCTTCGATACAGGTCCTGCCAACATTTTGATGGATGCTTGGTGTGAACGCTACACAGGGCAACCTTATGATGAAAATGGTAATTGGGCAGCCTATGGCACACCAATTCGCAGCCTACTAGACCGCCTGCAAGAACATGAGTTCTTTTCAAAAGAACCACCAAAAAGCACAGGGCGTGAGGACTTCAATTTAGAATGGCTTGATGAACAAATTGCGGATTGGCGTAGCAGCCTCGAATATGATGAACTCGAAGACGTTCCCGAAAATGTTCAAGCAACCTTAATGAAACTCACCACACGTGCCATTAAAAAAGCCATTTATCGCTCCGAAATGCCAACTGGAGAAGTCTATGTTTGCGGCGGTGGTGCGTATAACTCACATTTACTCGAGCAACTACGCTGGCGGCTACGTAAACATGAGTGGAGTGTACAAACCACAGCAGATTTAGGCTTGAGCCCAACCTGGGTGGAAGCAACTGCATTTGCGTGGCTCGCAATGCGTTTTATGAACCAATTAAGTGGCAACCTACCAACAGTGACAGGTGCTAAAGGTTATCGTGTTTTAGGAACCATTACAGCTGTTTAAATATTAAAAACACAGTCCAAACATGAAAAAAGGTCTGCAATTACAGACCTTTTTCTTATTCTATTTCATGATTTTTTGGGCATTTTCAGCTCGTAATGCAGCAAGAATTTGCTGACCTGCTCGCCCAGTCGGATTCAAACCCAAACGAATTTGCTCCTGACGAATCGCTTGGCGAGATTTATCACCAATCAAGCCATCCACAACACCAATGTCATAACCTTTATTCAGTAAAAATTGCTGAATCTCGCGACGTTCTGAACGCGAAGTACCCGCGTCATCGGTTGGCCAAGATGTGCTGAAGCTCCCTTTACCCTGTAAACGATCAGATAAATGCGCAATCGCCAAGGCATAACTTTCTGCTGCATTATAGCTATAAATGGCATCAAAGTTTCTAAAGACCAGGAACACCGGGCCATTCGGGCCGGCAGGCGCAAGCAAGCCAGCTTGAGAAGACGCTGATAAATTCCCTTGAATTAAAGGGGAACCATCGGCACGCACTACACCACGGCTAATCCAGCTATTCAGTGATTTTTTATTGCGACGGCCTTCATTTGAGATTGACATGCCTTGCGGGATTTTTACTTCAAAACCCCAAGGCTGTCCGGTCTGCCAACCACGCTTGCTTAAAAAGTTGGCGGTTGATGCCAAAGCATCCGGAATACTCGAAACCAGATCACGGCGGCCATCGCCATCAAAATCGACCGCAAGCTCATCATAGGTCGATGGCATAAACTGGGTATGACCAAAAGCTCCAGCCCATGAACCTTTCAGCTGATCCTCTCGTACATCACCGCGCTGTAACAGTTTCATCGTGGTAAAAAACTCACCACGGAAATAACTCTGGCGTCGCCCTTCACAGCTCAATGTTCCCAGAGCCTGCAATAAAGGATAGCGACCGGAAATATCACCAAAATTACTTTCTACACCCCATACCGCGACAATCGTTTCTGCAGGCACGCCATAGGCTGCGGAAACACGATTTAAGACTTCGCGATGTTGCTGTAATTTTTGCCGGCCGAGCTGAACCCGCTCTTCATCGACCAAACCAGACAAATAGTCCCAAATCGGGGTAGAAAATTCCGGTTGATAATTTAAACGTTCAATTACGGAATAATCAGGCGTTAAATTTTGCGTATAACGGTCATAGCTGCCTGCACTAACACCTTTTGCTACAGCCTGACTACGTAAATTCGCCAAACAGTTTTGAAAATTATTCTGGGCAGGGAAATTTGACGGGCTGCTGGCCGCTGAAGGCAAAGTAGTCGTGTCGACACGCTGACCATTAATAATCAGCTCGGCATTTGCCTGAGAAACAGCCAAGAATAAAGAACCAACCACAAGCGCAAAACGTTGCATAAGACCCTTGAATATTTAGATTTTGAATTATGTTCCTAACATAGCAGCTCAATCTAAAAATTAAAGCTCAAATAGGTAAATTTAAATTCATAATTTCTGCACTTTTGAATTCATTTTGTAGTTTTAAATTTAAATAACTTATCCACAACTTGTTTTTAAATTCAAAAGCAGCGGCGCTGTTTGAATTTAAATTTAAAATCCAGGAAACAACCTTTAAATTCAAAACCTTCTTTGTGGATAACTTAACATAAACAGGATTAATCAGATATTTATCAAGGTTTTATTTTGTGAATTAAAAACAGGGTGGCTTGGTTTATTTTTAAATTTAAACTTTGAATTCAAAGTAGCGGTTTGAATTTAAATTCATATTTTGAATTCATTTAAACTTTAAATTCAAAGACTGTTTTAAATTTAATATTTTAAATTCAAAGTATTTCTCTGTGGTCTGTGAATCTTCATTTAGACTCTTTTATGTATACGCAATTGTTTATTTTACAATCAATTGAAAAATATCATGATCCGATAAATGGCAGGCATTTTCGAAGAGGCGCAATCATGCCTGAATCTGGAGAAATAAAAAAGCGACCACCGAAGTGATCGCTTTTTTTATCAGCAAGATAGCGCTTAAATGGTCATATCTTCGCTCAATGCCAGTGGATTCGGTAAAATCTTCGCCAGTTGACGGCATAAAGTCGTCAGCTGAGTACTGTCGGTTGGCATCAGGGTAATGTGACCAATCTTACGACCTTCACGCTCTGACTTGTTATACAGATGCAAATGCGCACCTTCTAAAGCCAGAACATCTGCAGATTTTGGATGCTGTCCGATGATATTCACCAGTACGCTTGGACGAATCACTTCCGTTGAACCCAGTGGCAGACCGGCCACCGCACGAATATGGTTTTCGAACTGTGAGCAGACTGCACCTTCAATCGACCAGTGCCCTGAGTTATGCACACGTGGTGCCATCTCGTTTGCATATAAGCCTTTGTCTGTCACAAACAGCTCAAGGGTCAAGACGCCCACATAGTTCAGATGATTGAGTAAGCGAGTGATGTAGTCCTGTGCGACCGGCTGCAAGTCTGCACTGTTCGGTGCAGGCACAATCGAGTGCGACAGAATGCCATTGTGATGATGATTTTCAGCCAGGGGCCAGGTTTTTACATCACCATTTTGACCACGTACCGCAATGATCGACACTTCACGTGAGAAGGTCACAAAGCTTTCTGCAATCAGTTCACCGGCAGGGCCAAGTTCCGCCCAAGCCTGCTCAATTTGATCAGCACTCCGCAGGACAAATTGACCCTTACCATCGTAACCACCGCGAGAGGTTTTTAATACGATTGGTAAGCCCAGTTCAGCCACAGCAGCCTGTAAACCTTCAAGTGCAGTCACTGCTTTATACGGCGCAACAGGAATGTCGAGCGTATCAAACAGGGCTTTTTCAGACAGACGATGCTGTGCAATTGCCAAGGCTTGGCGTGGTGGATGCAGGTCTTTATTTTTCACCAGCACATCCACATCTGCAAGCGGGGTATTTTCAAATTCCAGACTGAATACATCAGCACTGTCAATAAAATCCTGTAGACCATTTTCGGCCTTGCTGGAAATCACTTGACCGAGTGTCGCAGAAGGGCAATCCGTACTTGCTTCAAAGAAAGTACATTGAATATTCAATGGCAATGCCGCTTGCGCCATCATGCGCCCGAGCTGACCGCCGCCAAAAATACCGATGGTTTTATCCATGATGTCTGTCCCGTATGAAGCTTGGCTTTAGTTTTGACCAGGAATGTTATTGCTTGCCACTTTGTCTGTTTGTGCTGCACGGAAATCTGCAACATTTTTCGCGATGTCAGGGCGGGTCAGACCTAAAATCTGCGCTGCCATAATCGCGGCATTGGTTGCACCGGCAGGGCCAATTGCAAGCGTACCCACCGCAATACCAGCTGGCATTTGTACGATTGAAAGCAATGAATCAACACCGTTTAAAATCGATGATTTGACTGGCACACCCAACACCGGAAGATCGGTCTTTGCCGCACACATACCCGGCAAATGCGCAGCACCACCAGCACCGGCAATAATTACCTGAATGCCACGATCACGGGCCTGTTCAGCATATTCAAACAAACGGTCAGGAGTACGGTGTGCAGAAACAACTTCAGCTTCAAATGGGACACCAAGCTGCTTCAGCATGTTGGCAGTATGTTCGAGAGTTGCCCAATCTGATTGAGAACCCATGATAATTCCTACTAGAGGAGCATCTTGTGCAGCAGCCGCATTCATTGCAAATTTTCCAGAGATTAAAGTAACAAAAAATAAATCTCGACGAGAGAGCCAAGCTTTAATAGGAGTTGCCTATTATAGACTGATTTTTCGGCTTCATAAAATTTAACGGTCAAAGCAAGGTTCGATTTTTCTTATTTTTTTGGCAGAATATTAAAAACTGGAATAAAAATAGGCCTGTAGTCTGCAAAGCTTTCGATCAGGAAGTTCTGAAGACAAAATACACACATCCGCACAGACACAAGGCTGCCCAGAGATAATCCAGTTTAAAGGGCTGCTTAAACATGAAAATCATAAAAGGCACAAAGACCAGCAAGGTCACCACTTCCTGAGTGATTTTCATTTGCCCCACGGCCAGTCCCTGCTGTGCCAGTAATCGGGTGGCCGGAATCATCAGGCTATATTCAAACAGGGCAATCATCCAGCTGAATAAAATTGCCTGCCACAACGGCGCATCATGCGGTAAAAATTTTAAATGCCCATACCATGCCAAGGTCATAAAGCAATTGGCAATCACCAGAAGAAATAAAGCCGGTAACATCGGCATGTACTCTGCAAAAAGATCGGGTTTATTCTACGATTTATTTTGCAAAAAGATATTCTCTAAATTTGAAATTTTCTCTGAATTTATCCGTGAAACAGGATTTAAAAATTCCCGCAGCAATGCTTGAACTTTGACTATCTTTTCCGTGTAAGCCTTGCTATCGTTGCTTGCAAATTGAATAAATCATGATAACCGCACCAATATAAGGTGATGGGTCAGACAGGAACGGAGTGAAGTAGATGCATCTGCATATTTTGGGTATTTGTGGCACTTTTATGGGATCGCTGGCGCTCCTTGCACGCGATCTGGGCCACAAGGTGACAGGTTCAGATTTGAACGTCTATCCACCGATGTCGACCCAACTTGAAAATGCAGGCATCAGCTTGATGCAGGGTTATGAGCGTAGTCACTTGCAGCCACATCCGGACCTGATCATTGTCGGCAATGCCATGAAGCGTGGTATTGATGCAGTAGAATATATGCTGAATGAAGGCTTGCCTTATATTTCAGGCCCACAGTTCCTGGCAGATCATGTTCTGCAAGGCAAACATGTATTGGGGGTTGCGGGTACACATGGCAAAACCACCACCACAACCATGCTGGCCTGGGTGCTGGATCAAGCTGGTTTAGAGCCAGGCTTCCTGATTGGTGGTGTGCCACTGGGTTTTAGTGAGAGTGCACGTCTCGGTGGCGGCAAATATTTCTGTGTCGAGGCGGATGAATACGATTCGGCTTTCTTCGACAAGCGTTCCAAGTTTGTGCATTACCATCCAAAAACGGCGATTTTAAATAACCTTGAATTTGACCATGCTGATATCTTTGATGATCTGGCTGCAATTCAAAAACAGTTCCATCATTTAGTTCGTACTATTCCAAGCGAAGGCCGAATCATTGCGCCGATTACCGAAAGCAATATCGATGAAGTACTAGAGCTGGGTTGCTGGACACCGGTGGTGCGCACCAGTCTGGATGCCAATGAAAAATCTGAACTGTATGCCGAACAGTTATCGACAGATGGTTCTCACTTTAAAGTCTTGCAACACGGTGTGGTGAAAGGTGAAGTGCAGTGGAGCATGACCGGACAGCATTCGGTGGCCAATGCGCTCGCGACGATTGCCGCTGCCGAGCATGTCGGCGTCTCCATTGAAACCGCCTGTGAAGCTTTATCTAATTTCGGTGGGGTAAAACGCCGTATGGAACTATTAGGCACAGTCCGTGGTATTGAGGTTTATGATGATTTCGCCCATCATCCCACAGCGATTGATACGACCTTGGAGGGCGCGCGCAAACGACTGGGTGAACGCAAACTCTGGGCAATTATTGAACCACGCTCCAATACCATGCGTATGGGCAGTCATAAAGAGGGTCTGGCTCATTCAGCACGTCTGGCCGATGCAGTAATCTGGTATCAACAGGAAGGACTGGACTGGGATCTGCAACCGATAATTAATGCTGCGCCAAATAAAGCCAAAATTGCACGCACACTGGATGACATCATTCAGACCGTGGTAGCAGAGGCAGGTGAGGGCGATGTGGTGGTGATCATGTCAAATGGCGGTTTTGGTGGTTTGCATCAGAAATTGATCAGTGCTTTAAACGCATAAAATAGATGCGTGGATAAGTATGTGAAAAAAGAAGCCCGCGATGCGGGCTTCTTTTTTTAGGGCAATTGTTTTAGCAATCAAGAGAGAATGGCTGTTTTGACCTTTGCATTGCATGATGTCAAATTGGCCTAAAATGCCGATCACTCATCAGTCATTAGTCATGATGTTTTGTTGCAATCTGAAGGCGAGATAGATTGCAGCAGCACATCACTCAAGGCACAATCGAGAAGAACACAGGTATTTATAGACCTGACAGCCAGATCAGAATCAGGTCATTCTCATTCCTCACTCCTTCAGGAGATGTGTCATGACAACAATGAAAGCCATGGTCTATTACGGCGAAAACGACATCCGGTTTGAAGACCGTCCCATTCCCACTATTTTGCATCCCAGCGATGCGGTTATCAAACTCACTAAAGTCACTATTTGTGGTACAGACCTCGGGATCTGGAAAGGTAAAAACCCGGAAATTGAACAGCAAGCCACACGCAAACAGGGCAGTTTTAATGGCCGTATTTTAGGTCATGAAGGCATTGGTATTGTAGAAGAAGTCGGTTCTGCCGTTCAAAACTTCAAAAAAGGCGACCGGGTGATTATTTCCTGTGTCAGCCGCTGCGGAACCTGTGAAAACTGTCAGAAACAGCTGTATGCACATTGTCGCAATGAAGGCGGCTGGATCATGGGCTATATGATTGATGGTACTCATGCCGAATATGTACGTACGCCGTTTGCGGATACTTCCCTTTATCATTTACCTGAAGGATTAAATGAAGATGTCGCTGTGTTTTTATCGGATATCTTGCCGACATCACATGAGATTGGTGTGCAATATGGCGATGTCAAACCCGGAGACAATGTGGTGATTGTCGGTGCCGGCCCGATCGGCATGAGCTGCCTGCTGACCGCTCAATTCTATTCACCGGCCAACATCATCATGGTCGATGTCGATGACAACCGACTCGAGTTCGCCAAAACAGTGGGAGCGACGCATAGCATTAACTCCGCCAAGGAAGATGCCATACAACGTGTGCTGGAGCTGACGGATGGGCGAGGGGTCGATTGTGCCATTGAAGCGGTTGGTCTGGAGGCGACCTGGAATATCTGCCAGCATGTGGTCAAAGAGGGTGGACATATTGCCAATGTCGGCGTACATGGCAAATCAGTTAATTTTGAACTGAATAAACTCTGGATTAAAAACCTGACCATCACCACCGGACTGGTCAATGCCAATACCACTGCTATGCTGCTCAAAACCTGCTGTTCCGGTAAATTACCGCTGGAAAAACTGGCGACCCATCACTTTAAATTTAATGAATTTGAAAAAGCTTATGATGTGTTCAAGCATGCAGCCGATGAAAAGGCCTTGAAAGTGATGATCGAACTCAATTAATGCGGGAAAGTAAAAAGTCCGCTTGGCGGACTTTTTTTATTTGTAGCTGGAGTGAAAAATAGGGCATATCACCGCACTACTTATCAGCTTGTATTGAAAGCTCATTAGGCCGTTTTGCTCTTGGCAAATCGATCTAAATGATTAAGTAGAAGAGGCCGCGACATCAGATAAACTTTGGTCACGCTTAAACATCACATCCACATAGGAACATTGCGGAATGATGGTTAAACTTTTTTCACGGGCAAAATCGACCAGCACATCCAGCATTTTTCGGGCAACGCCCTGACCACGCAAGGAATGATCGACCCAGGTATGATCTGCAATAATCACCGAGGCTTCCCGCCATTGATAGGTAATCTCGGCCAGACGTCGACCTTGATCTTCCATAAAAAATACACCACCGCGTTTTGAATCTTGATATTGAATCTGCATAGATCTCCACCTTTATTTTCATTTTTAACTGCTTAACACATCGCTGAAATTAGGATCACGCTCAAATACCGATTGAGCAAAAGGGCATTCCGGAATAATCTTGACCCCTTGCTCACGGGCAAACTTGACCGCTGCTTCGACCAGATAATGTCCGACATGCTGTCCACGCAAACTGTCATCGACCCAGGTATGTTCAATCACCAGTCGATCCTCATCTTTCCAGAAATAGCTCATTTCGGCCAGACGCTTTTCATTTGGCTCGACAAACCATTGACCTTGACTGCCTTGTTGCTGATGCTCAATCAACATCCTCTAAACTCCGTATTTTTAATCCAGACTGACATATTTTTCAGTCGCATATTGTTCGATTTCTTTAAACGATTGTGAATCTGTGCTCTTTCCTGATATCACCGTGCAATGAACAGGTTTAAACTGCCTGTCTGTTGTTTAAGCCAGATATTTATGTCCAGCCCTTCTTTTAGCTCCTCGGTAAGACGTCAATGGATCTGCGTAATTGCGTTAGCCAGTGCCGCCTTTATTTTCAACACCACCGAATTTATTCCCGTGGCCTTACTCAGTGATATTGGTGCAAGTTTTGACATGTCGGCGACTCAGGTCGGGTTGATGCTGACCATTTATGCCTGGGTCGTGGCTTTATTGTCTTTACCGATGATGCTACTGACCAAAAACATTGAACGACGTTTCTTGTTGATGGTTTTATTTGCGGTCTTCATTTCCAGTCATGTGCTGTCTTATTTTTCCTGGAGTTTCAGTGTTCTGGTATTTAGCCGGATCGGGATTGCAGTAGCGCACGCGCTGTTTTGGTCAATTACCGCTTCGCTTGCAGTACGTGTCGCACCAGCAGGCAAAGAATTTCAAGCCTTGGGTTTATTGGCCACAGGTACTGCCATGGCCATGGTTCTGGGAATTCCCTTTGGTCGCATGATCGGGGAGGCCTATGGCTGGCGCAATAGTTTTGCCTTGATTGCCATCGTCGCCAGCGTGGTCTGCCTGCTACTGGCCAAAACCTTGCCCTTATTACCGAGTGTCAATTCAGGTTCACTCAGCAGCTTGAAAACCTTGTTAAAACGTCCAAGCCTGATGCTGGTATTTGCCCTGACGGTCATTGTAATTAGTGCACAATTCACCGCCTATAGTTATATCGAGCCATTTTCACTGAATATTGCCCAGCTCAGTTCTGTACAGACCACGACTTTATTGCTGGTCTATGGTGGGGCAGGTTTAATCGGCTCTTATCTATTTGGCCGTTTTGCACCGCATTTTCCCAAACTTACTATTCCACTGTTCACACTTGGACTGGCTATCTCGTTGCTATTATTGCTGCCGTTGTCCAGCAATGTCTTGCAGTTAAATACCCTGGCTTTACTCTGGGGCATCAGTATTATTGGTTTCAGTCTGGCCTTGCAAGCAAAGACCTTAAATCTGGCCTCCGATGCCACCGACGTGGCCATGGCGATTTATTCTGGCCTGTATAATATTGGAATTGGTGCTGGCGCTTTACTCGGTGGGATCGCAACGGCACAGATCGGCTTGCACAGTATTGGCTGGCTCGGGGCCATCTTGGCCAGTCTGGGTTTTCTCATCACGTTATATTTAATTCGCCGTCCGGATTTTATTGCCCAAAAAATCGCTTGAATCATGCATTTTTGTAAATGAAATTGTAGTCTTAATAAAAATCTGTCATGCTTCTACATATTGAGCATTTGCTCAAACAGAATTTCGTTTGAACAAGGGGAGTAGCCTCCTCCAAACGTTTAGCAATTGTGGTTCAGATTGTTCAACGTGTCAGAATATCGTCATTACACTTTGCAAAAAGTCGGTATCTGAGCATCTCACTGCGACACTTTTAATAAGAAGTGTAACAGTGAGATGTAGGCAAGACCTTGATCATGTTGGTATAGATGTTTTTCATCTGACAACAGGTCAAGGTTTTTTTATGGCCGATTGTCAGATGTGGAGAATTCACATGGAAACAATTGGTACGCTGTGGCTGTATCTTGTCTTTTTCGCGATTGTCGCAGTCATGCTGATCATCGATTTCGTCGGCTTTAAACATCAGCATGGCCAGGAGGTCAAAGTCCGGACTGCGGCCTACTGGAGTATTGCCTGGGTCAGTATCGCGACTTTATTTGGTGGCGGTTTATGGCTCTATCTGGAGCAGACCGCAGGTACTGCAATTGCCAATGCCAAGGTCATGGAATACTTCGCCGGTTATCTGCTGGAAAAATCCCTGGCAATTGATAACGTCTTTGTCTGGCTGATGATCTTCGCTGCTTTCGCCATTCCACCCGTGCTACAACGTAAATTGCTGCTCTACGGTGTACTCGGTGCGATTGTCCTCAGAACCATCTTTATTTTTATTGGCGCCTGGTTCGTTCAGGAATTCTCATGGATTTTATATATCTTCGGTGCCTTCTTGGTGTATACCGGCTTTAAATTCCTGCGTGGTCAGGATGAAGAAGAAAGCAATATTGAAGATATGGCGATTCTGAAATGGCTGCGTAAACGTATGCGGATTACACCGCAACTTGAAGGTGACAAATTCTTTATCCGTAAAGATGGTTTACTGTGGGCAACGCCGTTATTCCTGGTTTTGATTCTGGTCGAAGCCTCGGATGTGATCTTTGCGGTCGATTCTATTCCGGCAATTTTCGCTGTGACCACCGATCCCTTCATTGTACTGACTGCTAACCTGATGGCGATTTTGGGTCTGCGCGCGATGTTCTTCCTGTTATCGGGTGCCGCATCAAAAATGCATTATCTGCCTTATGGTCTCGGGATTATTCTGGTCTTTATCGGCTTTAAAATGCTGATGCTGGATGTATTCCATATGCCAATCTGGATTTCACTGAGCTTTATTGTGATTGTCTTGACGATCACGGCGATCCTGTCGATTCGCCACAGTAAAAAACATAACCAAACCACGCTCTAATAACTGTATAGACGATCATCTTTAGCGTCAAAAAAGTCCGTTCAATCATGAGCGGACTTTTTTTATTGCTCGACTGCCTTACCACAGCTTCGACTTAACTCAGGCAAATGAAGTCAGCATGATCACGTTATAAATCCACTGAAGTGGGTTACAATCTATTGAAAAAATTAAAAGCACAGGTTTTAACATGTCTTCTCAGATTGCAACAACGGCAGTCCGCGGTCGTTTCCTTGATATCCAGCATACAGTTGCCCAGGCACATGAGATTGATGACCAGGTGCGCTATGTAGAAGATGGTCTGATCATCATGCAAGATGGCAAGATTCAATGGTTTGGCAGCTGGGATGAAGGGCAGAAACATCTAGCTGAAAATATCCAAGTCGCCCATTATCCTGAACAGCTGATTGTGCCGGGATTGATCGATACCCATATTCATTTCCCGCAAACCGAGATGGTCGGGGCCTATGGCGAACAACTGCTGGAATGGTTAAATACCTATACCTTTCCAACAGAAATCCAGTTTGCAGATACAGCCTATAGCGAAAAAATCGCCGATTTTTTTGTGCAGGAATTGCTTAAAAATGGTACCACCACGGCACTGGTCTTCTGTACCGTACATCCTGAATCAGTAGATGCTTTGTTTACAGCGGCGAGTCGCAGAAATATGCGTCTGATCGCCGGTAAAGTCTTGATGGACCGACATGCACCGGAAGCGCTGACGGATACGGCAGAAAGCGCTTATACCGATTCTAAAGCGCTGATTGAGAAATGGCATGGGCAGGGCCGTAACCTGTATGCCATTACCCCTCGCTTTGCCCCGACGTCCACCAATGAACAACTTGAAAAAGCAGGTCAGCTCAAAGCCGAATATCCAGATGTCTATGTACATACCCATTTAAGTGAAAATAAAAATGAAATTGCCTGGGTCAAAGAGTTATTTCCGGAACGTAAAGGCTACCTGGATGTCTATCATCACTATGGTTTAACCGGTGCAAAATCAGTATTTGCACATTGTGTACATCTGGAAGAGCAGGAGTGGGATTGCATGCAGCAGACCAATTCAGCGATTGCTTTTTGTCCGACCTCAAACCTGTTTCTGGGCAGTGGTTTATTCCCTTTAAAAAAAGCATGGGACAAGCAGGTGAAAGTCGGTCTGGGTACCGACATCGGGGCAGGCACCTCGTTTAACCAGTTACAGACCTTAAATGAAGCCTACAAAGTGCAGCAATTGCAGGGAGAAAAACTCTCTGCTTTTGAAGCCTTGTATCATGCCACCTTAGGCGGTGCTAAAGCCTTAAGTCTGGACGATCGTTTGGGGAACTTTAATATCGGCAAGGAGGCGGACTTTGTGGTGCTGGATCTAAATGCCACCGCTTTACAGCAGTTACGCCAAAGCAGAGCCAAAAATATTGAAGATGCATTTTTTGCACTGACCATGCTCGGCGATGACCGTAATATTGCAGTGACCTATGTCTACGGAGAAGCTGTCTATGTCAAAGCCCGATGTACCCGCTCAGACGACTAAAACCCAGCACCGCCATCGCTGGCTGATCGTCTCTGCCATGTTGCTGACCTGTACTTTCATCCTGCGCAGGGATTCGCAGGCAGCAAAGAAATGATTACATTTACAGCATGCAAAACAGGTGCATCTGCAGTAGGGATGTATTAAAATTACAGTGTATTCAGGTGTTGCAGGTCAACACCTTTTTTATTTTGCTATTTTTACTTTTTAGGTATCTACCCATGACCGTTCAAATGAGCGTAATGATTTCCGCTGAAGAAATTCAAGCTAAAGTCAAAGAGCTTGGTGCTCAAATCGATGCACACTATGCCCATAGTGACAAAGACCTTGTGCTCATCGGTTTATTACGTGGTTCAGTGATTTTTATGGCCGATTTGTGTCGTGTGATTTCCAAACCCCATGAACTGGATTTCATGACGGTATCCAGTTATGGCGGTGGCACCCTATCTTCGCGTGATGTAAAAATTCTGAAAGATTTAGACGGCGAAATCCGTGGCAAAGACGTGCTGGTGGTTGAAGATATTATTGACTCGGGAAATACCTTGAGCAAGGTGCTGGAAATCCTGCAAACCCGCCAACCAAACTCGATTCAACTGTGTACTTTGGTAAGTAAACCATCACGTCGTGAAATCGATTTAAAGGTCGAATTTTTGGGCTTTGAAGTTGAAGATAAATTTATCGTAGGTTATGGTCTGGACTATGACCAGAAGTATCGTCATCTGCCATTTATTGGTGAAATCGGTCTTTAAAATTTATTTAAAAAAGTGGCTTAGGCCACTTTTTTTATGTCTCAAATAGACAGAAAAATAGGAACAAAAAATAACATCTCGTTTCAGGATTCAACTTTTTTTGCTTTCTATTCTGTTTCAAGATAATTAAACATGATGTAAAAACAAAGACATGATAATAAGGAGCATACCTATGTGGACAATTATTGTTGCGATTGTCATTGGTTTTATCGCGGGTCTGATTGCACGTGCAATCCATCCAGGTAATGACAAGGCAGGCTTTATCATGACGACCCTGTTAGGTATTGCCGGTTCCTTATTGGCTACATTTGCTGGTCGTATGCTCGGTCTTTATTCGGCAGATTCTGCGGCAGGTCTGATTGCTTCCGTGATCGGTGCGGTGATTATTCTGTTTATTTATAACATGCTGACCAAACGCCGTACGGTCTAAGCGGTTCTGGCTCAATCTGAGCAGTTCCAGTAAAAGCACCCAGTCGGGTGCTTTTTGCTCTTGTATATCTCTCAACTTTATAGTGAAAATTCCTTAAAAATCTGTTCGATCTGTTCTGCCGGATAGGCCCCCATGACTTTAAAACCATTCGAAAAAATAATTGCTGGTGTCCCATTCACACCCAAAGACTGGGCCAGTTTTTTATTTCGCTCAATCGGATTGGCACAACTTTTTTTCGATTTTGGCAGGCTACCTTGAGTGATCAGATCTTCCCAGGCCTGAGCAGGATTAGACGCGCAATACACCTGTTTTGAAGGCGCAACCGATTGTGGCTTTAAAGGCAGAATAAAAGTATAAATCGTCACATCCTTGAGTTTTTTCCACTCTACTTCAAGCTGTTTACAATACGGGCAATTTGGGTCAGAAAAGATCGCAATCTGACGTTTACCCGTACCTCTTACACTTTTCACAGCATCTTGAAGCGGCAATTTTTTCCAGTCAACACTGTTCTGTTTTAGCATCAAATCACGGGTCAGATTATGCTGATCCTGAATCCGCAGCATCGACCCAGCAAGCAGATGCTGGGCATCTTCATTCAGATAAACCACCTGACCCTGCATAAAACCACTGTAGATACCCTTCATTTCCGTGGTCTGGATATTTTCGATTTTTAAATTGGGGCTATTCTTTGCCAGATTGGCTTTTACCATATCAATATTAGCGAATGCGAAGCTTGAAACAAATGTACTTAAAGCAATAATCAGTGTTTTTTTTAACATGAATGTTCTACATGAATCAGATAAAAATATGCTTCGATTCTAATGGGTCTGCTTTTAAATTACCCACGGATTTATGTTACTGTTTATTCCAAGTTTAATCCCTGCATTATGTTTCACGTGGAACAGAAGCGATAAAAGAAGCTTAAATGACGGACAAAAATAAATTCTTGCATGAGATTACATTGTGGTTAAGATTTCATATCTTATAAAATAATATATTATTTTATTGAAATCTATATAAACACATCTATTTGATTTAAAATCTTTTACTGATTCGCCCTTGACCATGTTTCTTGGCCCGCTCTACACTGCATATACTTTTCTTTTTCTTCGCTATGCCCTGACATGGATTGGCCAAGGATCAACACTATAACGGCATGTTCATGACAACAATAACCACTTGGCGACCCTTCTGGATGGTCAGCCTGGCTTTAATCATGGGAACGATTGGTACTGCTTTGGCGAGTCCACTCTATCCGATTTATCAACAACTCTGGAATTTATCCCCAAGCCAGATTACCTATATTTTTGTCGCCTATATGTTTGGCTGTCTGGGCACCTTATTGTTTCTGGGGCGCACCAGCAATAGCATTGGCTTTTTAAAAACTCTACAAATTGGCCTCGTGTTTATTAGTCTGGGTTTGATTATTTCGGTCTTTGCCAATAATGCCCCGATTTTATCTTTGGGCCGTTTCATTATCGGGATTGCCTCTGGTTTGATGACGACTTCTGCCATGCTTGGCATGATGCAGACCATTCCGGAGAGTCATAAGCAGCTTGCGCCGCAATGGGTCTCTATTTTGACTGCGATTGGCTTTGGTCTGGGTCCGTTTATCGGAGGTGTCATTGCGCAGTTTTCTCAAGCCCCACTGGTGACTCCCTATATTCCGATTATTGTTGGAGCAGTGCTTTGTTTTATCGGCTTATTCTGGTTAAAAGTGCCTGCTTTTGAGCGTCAGCCCTTTAGTATCGCCCCCAAATTACAGCGTCCTGAGGCTCAATATCATGCTGTATTTATGATCATTGGGTTCACTGCATTTAGTGCCTTTGCTGCCTTTAGTTTATTTGCCTCACTTTCGCCTTCTTTTGTGCAAGATATTTTACCGTGGCATGGTCCTTTAGTAAGTGGTACCGCCATTACCTGTATTCTGCTGGTATCTGCAGTGGTGCAATACCTGGCCAAAGCGGTGGCTGCAAAAAAATGTCTGAATATCGGCTTGTTCATGATGCTGATTAGCCTGCTCAGCCTTGCATTGTGTATGTTGCTTAAGGCAAGTTTCTTATTCTTCGTGAGCGATTTTTTATTTGGTATTGGGCATGGTTTTGCCCTGATGGGGGCTTTTGGCGTAATTCATGCTATCACCACTTTGCAAAACCGGGCCGCGGTGATGTCGACCTACTTGTTTATTGGCTATTTGGGCACCATTGTGCCGATTCTTGCGGTGGGTTACTTGGCCGACCATTTTGGATTAAATTTCGCTGTGATCAGCTTCTGTGTGGCGATGAGTGCTTTATGTGTCGTGCTCTGGTTATGCCACCAGAAGCTCAGTGTAAAAGCTTAAAATAGCCCTCTGATGAGGTAATGCTGATCAGTTAAGGAGTTTAGAAATAGACTCTTTAACTTTTTAGTCGTTCATGACGGAGTCTTCACCTTATAAATCAAATACTTGAAAATAATTTGTTACTTTGGTTTCGCCCAAATGAGAAGCGAAGCTTCGCAAGGAAGGCATCTTGCGGAGCAACACTCCTCACCGCAAAACTCGTCAGCCTCCATCGACTAGTAAATTTGTCGCAGAAACAATCATTTTTAAATCTAGTCCTGCCTCAAACAGTTGCGGATGACTTTTCTACTTGTCAAATATGATCATGAATTTAAAAAAGAAAATACTAGTCAATTTCTTAACTGACTGGCATTCCTCTGATGAGGGCTATTTATGCATAATTTTTTGCTTACTTTCCAATACAAAACGAACCGAAAATTTTTCCAAGCAGATCATCGGCACTAAAGTCACCGGTAATTTCCCCCAGTGCATTCTGGGCTAGACGTAAGGACTCCGCCACCAGTTCACCGGCGTTGTACACCACCAATTGTTCACGTGCTTCAGCCAAATAGAGTTGAGTGCGCTTCATTGCGTCTAAATGACGGGTACGCGCAATAAAGGTATCTTCTTCAGGCTGGAAGCCTGCATGCGCTGTAATCGCCTCTATGAGCGCTTGCACACCAGTTTCCTGCTTGGCAGAGACTGCGATATGCCGGAAACCATTCAAATCAGCAATTGCAGCTTCAGCACCAGTCAGATCACACTTATTCCCAATCAGCATCAGGCGTTTTGCTTCAATATGTTCAGCAAAATATTCTTGGGCCAGTTGCAGTGGATCTTCACCTTGACTTAGGTCATAGACCAGCAGTAACAAATCGGCCTGTTCGATTTCCTTGATTGCACGGCGAATCCCTTCTTTTTCGACAATATCCCCGGTCTCACGCAAGCCTGCGGTATCCGTCAGGGTAATTGGCAAGCCATTTAAGGTGATTTTTTCATGTAAAACATCACGGGTTGTACCCGCAATATCGGTCACAATCGCACGCTCGATCCCTGCCAAAGCATTCAGTAATGAAGATTTACCGGCATTCGGTTTACCGGCAATCACCACTTGTAAACCTTCACGCAATAACTGACCTTGACGTGCTGATTGCTGAACTTGCGTGACCGCAGTCGCCACACCATCGAGCAGATTCAGAATCTTGCCATCAGCCAGAAAGTCAATTTCCTCTTCTGGAAAATCAATTGCGGCTTCCACGTGCAAACGTAAATGTACCAGCTGCTCAAGCACCGTATTGACTTTGGTCGAAAATGCACCTTGCAGAGAACGAACCGCAGAACGCGCAGCTGCTTGTGAGGTGGCATCAATCAGGTCAGCAATGGCTTCAGCCTGTACCAAGTCCATCTTGCCATTTTCAAAGGCACGCATGGAAAACTCACCGGCTTTGGCAGCAATCGCACCCAGTTCCAGCAAACGTGCAAGCAAGGCATTTTGAATCACAGGACCGCCATGACCTTGTAACTCCACCACATCCTCGCCGGTAAAAGAATGCGGATTCGGGAAGCAAATGGCTAAGCCTTCATCCATAATTTCACCAGCAGTATCGTAAAACTTACGAAAGGCAGCATAGCGTGCACCGGCAAGGGGTTGTTTTGTGAGTGCTTCGGCAATTTCATAGGATTTTGGACCCGATAGGCGAATCACCCCAACGCCGCCACGTCCTGGTGGCGTTGCAATCGCAGCAATAGTCGTGGTTCGGTTGAGCATAAAATTCACCTAAAAAATCCAAAAGTTCAGCCAAAAAAAATCCGCCTAAGAGTATCATCTTAAGCGGATTTATTCAGCCCGTCATTACAACTTAGTTGACTGGCGTTGCTTCATCACGTTTGGCACGTTCTTTAGCAACAGACTTGTTAATCAAACCTTGTTGCAGGATGGTGATCAAGTTGTTCACAATCCAGTATAGAACCAAGCCCGCAGGGAAGAACAGCAAGAATACGGTAAAAATCACCGGCATAATCTTGAAGACTTTAGCTTGCATTGGATCAGTGGGTTGTGGATTTAAGGACTGTTGAATATACATCGTCAGACCCATTAACAATGGCAGGATAAACCATGGATCCATTGAGGATAAATCCTGAATCCAGAGCATCCATGGCGCATGACGCAGTTCAACCGATTCCATCAATACCCAGTACAAAGCCAGGAAGATTGGCATTTGTAATAACAGCGGTAAACAGCCCGCAAGCGGATTGACCTGCTCACGTTTATACAGTGCCATCATTTCCTGAGAGAAGCGCATACGGTCTTCACCAAACTCTTCTTTCATACGCTGCATTTCTGGAGCAATCACACGCATTTTCGCCATTGAGCGGTAGCTCTTCGACGACAATGGCCACAGAATCAGTTTCACCAGAATGGTCAATAGAATAATTGCCCAGCCCCAGTTACCCACTAAACCATGGAAGAATTCCAGACCCACGAACAAGAGTTTCGCAATTGGCCATAACCAGCCATAATCGACTGTTTGGTTTAAACCTGTGGCCAAATCCTTCAATTCTGACTGGATTTTTGGACCTGAATAGAAGGTCGCATCAATCTCGGCCACAGTACCTGCAGGCACATTAAAGGTTGGAGAAGTAAAACCAATAATGTTCATGTTATCGGTTGATTTACGTGATTCAAGCTTGGCGCTATACGCTTCACCATTACCCTGAGTCAACTTCAGATTACCTGGTACCCAAGCACTGACAAAGTAGTGCTGTACCATGGCAACCCAGCCACCTGTCGCTTCAGTACTGACTTTTTCTTCAATAAAGTTGTCAAATTTAAGCTTGTTGTACTGCTCGTCTGGCGTACCCCAGGCACCGCCCAGGAAAGTCCCTAGCGTGAAAATACCCTGGTCTGATTTACCCGGATCTTCTGAATTATCACGTTTGATCTGGCCAAACATCTGACCTTGCCAGGTCTGAGCACTGCGGTTCACCACTTTGTGGTTCACAACAACCGGATATTCACCTTCAGTGAAATTGAAGGTTTTGATAATCTCGACACCATCCGCGGTTTTAAATACCAACGGTACAGACAAGACTTTAAGGTTTTCACCCTCTTTAGATTTGGTTGCTTTCGCGTCTGCCAAGGTATAAGCGGTTTTTTCCAGCTCATACGTCGGACGGCCGTTACGGCTGCTGTCCGGTCCATTCAGACCGATCAGACCAGACTGAGCGACATAAGTACGTTTCGCATCGCTTTCCAGCATCACGAACGGTTCATCGCTGTCCTTGTTTTTGTCATGATTGAGTAATTCAACACGAACAATATCACCACCTTTCGGATTGATCCAAAGATGATAAAGGTCAGTTTGTACTGAAATAAGCTGCTGACTTACAGGTGCTGTGGCATCCGTGGCTTGCTGCGCTGGCATATTCGCTTGTGGCAGATCAGAGGCAACTGTAGCCGTCTGAGCATTTGGCAAATCTGCAGATACGTCATGCGAAACAACAGCAGTTTCTGGCTGCGGTTTGGTTTCAGCATTTCCATAATCTTTTTGCCACGCCAAAATGAGCAAATATGCGACAACAAACATGGCTCCGAGAATTGCAATCCTGGCCCATTGTTGCATATGTATTACCCCAAGTGGTGAGAGTGATTTTGGTTCAATAAACGATCACGAAAGGGTACAGCAACGTGAAGCGTTTGAGAATCTATTTGCTGAAATGAAATAAAACGAATCGCTTTAGAGGGAACAGGATCATATCCCGAGCCCCCCCACGGATGACAACGGCAAATACGCTTAGTAGCCAGCCACACTCCACGTCCAGCCCCATGTATCTGGACTGCTTCCAAGGAATATTGAGAACAAGTTGGAATATAACGACAGCGCGGCCCCAATAAAGGACTGATCGCAATCTGATAGAAACGTATCAACCAATGTAGTAAACGTACCATTGGCCTACTCTACTTTTGTGGGGAGGGGGCTATTTTTGTATGCTTTTTGGCAAGACGGTTCAGTTTTTGCCAAGCAAATTGTAATTGCTGATGCAATTCTGCATTAGGCACTGCTTCCACACCCATTTTTGGCATGATTACAATGTCTAAGTCATCTAATTGCTGTTGATGCAGGCGAAAACTTTCGCGAGCAAGTCGTTTTACTCTATTTCGTTCGTGTGCTCGGCGCACTTTCTTCTTAGCAACAACTAAACCCAAACGGCTATTTGGCAGTTCGGAATGTTTTGCAAGAAATAAGAAATGGGGCTGATGCACTTTAAAAAGCGCACCATCAAACACACCTTTATAATCGGCGGCACAGCGTAATCGCAACTCTGTACCAAAACTATAAAGTTTTGTCATAACACCCAAAATCGTCTTAGCGTAACTGATTAAACAGTTAAGCTATGACGACCTTTTGCACGACGGCGAGCTAATACTTGACGACCAGCTTTAGTAGCCATACGAGCACGGAAACCATGAACACGCTTACGCTTTAATTCAGATGGTTGGAATGTACGTTTCATATTGAAACTCCAAAAAATGATCTTTCTATGAAGGTCCGCGATTTTAGTGCTCATTGCTTGAGCTGTCAATGCAAAAGCACTTTTCTTTTCAAATAAGCTTAAAAAAGATTTTTACCCGAGTTGTCAAAAAAACTGTTGCTAAAATGACTAAATTATACTTAACCACAGATTAAATTATTGTTATACATAGATATATAACTTATAAACAACTCTATCAACAAAGTTATCCACAATCTATCCAGTGTTGAAAAGCAAGATTCTGTTTTTGAATTTAAATTCGTAATCTCTCGATTTATCCACAGAAAACTCAAAGCTTATAAGTAAATTCAAATTTATAAATTTAAGTTTATTACTATTAGGAAGCACTTTTTCTATGGATAAGCCACTTTTTATTTAATTAAACATATATTTATGTTGTGGATAAAACTGTTTCTAATAATTTTATACTTTGTGGATAACTTTGTGCTATATTTTATCCACAGCTTGCGGATAAACTTATCCACACCGGGTTTTAAATTTAAATTTATGCACGATGATGGCTTTTTGCACAGTTTTTGTGGAAATGATCATGACAGATGTGGATAACTTGGTTAGAATGGCGACCCGCTTTTGGTCGCGGTCATCTTTTTGAATGAACAATGGAATGAATAGGGGATTCACATGCTTTGGACGGACTGCTTAAATCGCCTGCGACAAGAGCTCTCTGGAAATGTCTTTACAATGTGGATTCGCCCATTGGTTGCAGAAGAGCTGGAAGATAGCTTGCGTTTGTATGCACCCAATCCTTACTGGACGCGTTACATTCAAGAGCATCATCTGGAACTGATTACGATTCTGGCCGAACAGCTGTCCGAAGGACGGGTACGCAAGGTCGAAATTTTGGTCGATTCACGTCCTGGTGCGATTTTATCGGCCAGTGAACAGCCAGCGACTACCACCGCGGCGTTGAGTTCAACCCCAATGCCGGTACAAAAACCGAAAAAAGAAAAAGAAGATACGGTTAAAAATAGCCGTAGACGTCAGCTCAATCCGTTATTTACTTTCTCGCTGTTTGTCGAAGGCCGTTCTAACCAGATGGCAGCAGAAACCTGTCGCAAGGTACTGACCCAACTCGGTGCTTCACAGCATAATCCCTTATTTTTATATGGGCCGACCGGTCTGGGTAAAACTCACTTGATGCAGGCCGTGGGCAATGCACTGTTGCAGGCCAAGCCGAATGCACGGGTGATGTACATGACCGCGGAAAGCTTTGTACAAGATTTTGTTAGTTCTTTGCAGCAAGGCAAAGTGGAAGAATTTAAGAAAAACTGCCGTTCTCTGGATTTGTTACTGGTCGATGACATCCATTTACTGGCCGGTAAAGAAGCCAGCCTGGTAGAATTTTTCTACACCTTTAACGCACTTTTAGATGAATCTAAGCAGATTATTCTGACCTCGGACCGCTATCCAAAAGAACTGACTGAACTGGATCCACGTTTAGTTTCACGGTTTTCCTGGGGCTTGTCGGTTGGGGTTGAACCACCGGATATTGAAACCCGGATTGAAATTTTATTAAGAAAAGCCGAAAGCAATCAGGTGGATTTACCGCGTAACTGTGCCCTGTTTATTGCGCAGCAGGTGGTGGCCAACGTGCGTGAACTAGAAGGTGCGCTAAACAAAGTGGTGGCAATTTCACGTTTTAAAGGCACACCGATTGATCTGGATGTGGTGCGTGAATCCTTAAAAGATGTGCTGGCGATTCGTGCCCGCACCATCAGTACTGAAAATATTCAGCGTGTGGTCAGTGAATATTTCCGTATTCCCTTAAAAGAGATTGTCGGACCGAAACGCACCCGAATTTATGCCCGTCCACGTCAGCTGGCGATGGGTCTGGCACGTGAACTGACCGGCGACAGTTTTCCAGAAATTGGCATGGCTTTTGGTGGTCGTGATCACAGTACCGTGATGCATGCCTGCGAGAAAGTGCAGAGCCTGCGTGAGGAAGATCCAATCTTTAACGAAGACTATAAAAACCTGCAACGTCTGTTGCAAAGTTGACCTAAATCGCTCAAATTCTATTCTTGCTATGCGGCTGCTTTTGCCGCATAGTAAACCGTTAAAAATTCACTTTTTCTATATTAATCTTCAGCTTTAGAGGAATGCACCGTGCGTTTAAAAATCGCGAAAGAAAGCTTACTGAATGTTCTCTCACATGTCGTAGGAGCGGTTGAACGTCGCCATACCTTAAATATTTTATCTAACCTGAAAATTCAGGTGACTGCACAGGCATTAACCGTGACCGGTTCCGACCTTGAGGTTGAACTGGTGGCCAGTACAACACTGGCTGAAGGTGCATGTTTGCAGGCCGGGGAGACCACAGTTCCGGCGCGTAAGCTGATTGATATCTGTAAGTCACTTCCTTCAGCGGCATTGGTGGATTTGCATATTACTGAAGATCAGCGCTGCATTCTCAAATCAGGTAACAGCCGTTTTGTGCTGGGTACCTTGCCTGCTGATGATTATCCATTACTGAATACTGAAAACACCCAAGGTACGCAAGTAACTGTTACCCAGCGTGAGCTGAAGCGTTTATTCGAGAAAACTGCCTTTGCGATGGCGGTGCAGGATGTGCGTTTTTACCTGACCGGTACTTTGCTGGAAATTGATGCCAATCAGCTGCGTGCTGTGACCACCGATGGCCACCGTCTGGCGCTTTGTGAAACTGCGGCTCAATCTACTGCGACCCAGCCGATTCAAGCGATTGTGCCACGTAAAGCCGTTGCGGAATTACAGCGTCTGCTCAGTGTTGAAGATGAGCAGTTATCTTTGCTGATTGGTCGTGAACTGCTGAATGTGACCATCAATATGCCAAGCCGTGACAAGGAACAGGCCGATATTACCGTGCGTTTTACCACCAAACTGATTGATGGTAAATTCCCGGATTATCGTCGTGTGATTCCACGTGGTGGTGACAAAATCGTGATGATTGCGCATGATGTGTTCAAGCAGTCTTTGCAGCGTGTCGCGATTTTAAGTAATGAAAAACTCCGTGGCGTGTTCCTGAATTTTAATGCCGATTCCCTGCAACTTCGCGCCAATAACCCGGAACAGGATGAGGCGATTGAAGACTTAGCCATTCAATATGCCGACTCACCGCTGGAGATGTCGTTTAATGCGCAGTATTTGATTGAGGTGCTGGGTGTGCTGGATGGTGATGATGTCTCCATGACCATGACTGAAGCCAATCAGTCTGTGTTAGTACAAGACCCGGCACATACCGATCAAACTTATGTCGTCATGCCGATGCGTGTTTAAGTCGCGGCTATTGATACTCGTATAAGACATGCATATTACGCGTTTACATATTGAGCGTGTACGGAATTTAAAGACGGTTGCTCTCCACAGATTGCAGCCGTTTAATGTTTTTTATGGCCAAAATGGTTCAGGTAAAACCTCGATTTTAGAGGCGATTCATTTGCTAGCTGCCGGTCGTTCTTTCCGTACCCATATCCCGAAAAATTATATTCAGCATGGCGCACAAGACGCGATTGTGTTTGCACAGTCCGCGACCGAAAAAATCGGCATGCAAAAAATGGCCAGCGGGGAACAGCTGATTAAGGTCAATGGTGATCTGGTGGCAACGCAGGGCCAACTCGCCAAGCTATTGCCTTTGCAGCTGATTGACCCACAAAGTACCGATATTATTGATCATGGTGCCAAGCCACGACGTCAACTTTTAGACTGGTTAATGTTCCACGTGGAACCTGAGTTTTATCATGCCTGGCAATATTATTCGCGTGCCTTGAAGCAGCGCAATAGTTTACTGAAAAGCAAACGTTTCTTGAGTCTTTCCGATCTGGAGCCTTGGAACCAGATGCTGAGTGAGTATGGTGAACTTCTGCATTCGCAACGTGCGGGTATCGTGGAACAGTGGAAGTCCTTTTTTGAAGATGATCTAAAGCAGCTATTGCCTGATCTGCAGATCAGTCTGGAATACAGTCCGGGGTTTCATAGTGAAACCGGCCTGCTGAATGATCTGACCAATCAGCATGCAAAAGATCTGGAAAGACGTTATACAGAATACGGTCCACATCGCGCAGATTTGCGTCTGAAAACCCCTCTGGGGGATGCTGATGTGATCCTGTCACGCGGGCAAAAAAAGCTGCTGATGATGGCGTTAAAACTGTCGCAAATCGCAATGCTGCATTCTTGTAATAAGGAAACTGTGGTATTATTAGATGATGTGACAGCAGAATTAGATTTAACCGCACAACAACGTTTAATTGAGCGATTGAGCCAACTTGGTAGTCAAGTTTTTATTACCACCTTAGACCATGAATCAGTACAAAAGCACTTACATGATTTGTCTATCTCATATCAGTTATTCAATGTTGAAAACGGTACAGTTCAGGTTGTTGTGCAATAGTATTTTTTTAGTTTTACCCATCTTGGGATAGACCTATTTTTCACTAGGGAGAAACCATGAGTTCAGAAGATCAAGCTGCTTCTCAAACAGAACAAACCATTGAAAAGGCTTATGATTCCTCTAGCATCAAGGTATTACGTGGTTTAGACGCAGTACGTAAGCGTCCGGGCATGTACATTGGTGACACAGACGATGGCACAGGCTTGCACCACATGGTGTTCGAAGTAGTCGATAACTCGATTGATGAAGCCTTGGCAGGCCACTGTGATGAAATTATAGTGACTATTCATGAAGATGAATCGGTTTCAGTTTCTGACAACGGTCGTGGTATTCCAACCGATATTCACCCTGAAGAAGGCGTGTCTGCGGCAGAGGTGATTTTGACCATTCTGCATGCCGGCGGTAAGTTTGATGACAACAGTTACAAGGTCTCAGGCGGTCTGCATGGCGTAGGTGTGTCTGTGGTCAACGCACTCTCTGAAAAACTACTGTTGAACATCAGTCGTGCAGGTAAAACTTATGAACAGGAATACCGTCATGGTGATCCTGTTTATAAATTACGTGAAACAGGGATAACCGAAACGTCAGGTACCACTGTACGTTTTTACCCAAGTGCTGAAACTTTTAGCCAAACCATATTCAATGTCGATATTCTGGCGC
This sequence comes from Acinetobacter sp. YH12200, assembly GCF_013418175.1. Classification (NCBI taxonomy): domain Bacteria; kingdom Pseudomonadati; phylum Pseudomonadota; class Gammaproteobacteria; order Moraxellales; family Moraxellaceae; genus Acinetobacter; species Acinetobacter sp. YH12200. The sequence continues at coordinate 19,676 of NZ_VPCO01000022.1, read as the reverse complement.
GTCGTTTGCGTGAACTATCGTTTCTGAACGCAGGTGTACGCATTGTACTTCGCGATGAGCGCGTCAACCTTGAAAATATCTATGACTATGAAGGTGGTTTATCTGAGTTCGTTAAATACATTAACGAAGGCAAAACGCATCTGAACGATATTTTCCATTTCACTACTGCACAGCTCGATACCGGCATTACGGTAGAAGTGGCATTACAGTGGAATGATTCTTATCAGGAAAACGTACGCTGCTTTACCAATAACATCCCGCAAAAGGATGGTGGTACACATTTGGCCGGTTTCCGTGCTGCACTGACCCGTGGTTTAAATAACTATATGGACAGCGAAAATATCCTGAAAAAGGAAAAAGTTGCAGTCTCGGGGGATGATGCCCGTGAAGGTTTAACCGCGATCGTCTCGGTGAAAGTGCCTGATCCAAAATTCTCTTCGCAGACCAAAGAAAAACTGGTGTCGAGTGAAGTAAAAACTGCGGTTGAGCAGGCCATGAACAAGGCATTTTCTGAATATCTTTTAGAAAATCCACAAGCAGCGAAATCGATTGCCGGCAAAATTATTGATGCCGCGCGTGCCCGTGATGCAGCGCGTAAAGCCCGTGAAATGACCCGTCGCAAGAGCGCACTGGATATTGCCGGTCTTCCAGGTAAGCTGGCCGATTGTCAGGAAAAAGATCCAGCCTTGTCTGAACTGTATCTGGTCGAGGGTGATTCTGCCGGTGGATCTGCGAAGCAAGGCCGTAACCGTAAAATGCAGGCGATTTTACCGCTGAAAGGTAAGATTCTGAACGTAGAGCGTGCGCGTTTCGACCGGATGATTTCCTCTGCGGAAGTCGGCACACTGATTACTGCACTTGGCTGTGGTATTGGTCGTGAAGAATATAACCCGGACAAACTGCGCTATCATAAAATCATTATCATGACCGATGCTGACGTCGATGGTTCGCACATTCGTACGCTGCTGTTGACCTTCTTCTTCCGTCAGATGCCGGAACTGGTCGAGCGTGGTCATATCTATATCGCCCAGCCACCACTCTACAAGCTGAAAAAAGGCAAGCAGGAACAGTACATCAAAGATAACGATGCACTGGAAACTTACCTGATTTCCAATGCCATTGACGAGCTAGAACTGCATATCAGTGCTGAAGCACCTGCGATTCGTGGTGAAGCACTGGCAAGGGTGATTGCCGATTATCAAACCTCACAGAAGAGCTTGGCGCGTTTAACCCAGCGTTATCCGGCGAGCTTGCTCGATGCTTTGCTGTCGCTGGACGCCTTTAAACTCGATCAGCTTGAAGATAAAAGTTATGTCGAAACTTGGGGTGAAAACCTGCGTGCAGCGATTGAAGCCATTCAGCCGACGCTACGTCCAGAATTAACGCTGGAATCTTTTGAGAAAGAACTGGCAGATGGTCAGAAAACTCAAAGCTGGTTACCAAGAATCACCATCTATGTGCATAACCTGCCACATAGTTATCTATTAGACTCTGTGCTTTTAGGTTCAAGTGAATATGCACGTTTATTAAAGAATTCGAAGAGCTGGTTCAGCCTGCTTGAAGAGGGTGCTTATTTGCAAAAAGGTGATCGTAAGATTAACGTGAACAATTTTCATCAGGTTTGGCAGCATATTCTGTCTGACTCGCGTCGCGGCATGATGATCCAGCGTTATAAAGGTCTGGGTGAGATGAATGCGGAACAGTTGTGGGAAACCACCATGGATCCGGATAACCGTAACATGCTGCAAGTGACAGTCACCGATGCGATTGAAGCAGACCGCATGTTCTCTTGTCTGATGGGCGATGATGTGGAACCACGTCGTGCCTTCATTGAAGAAAATGCCTTGAATGCAGACATTGATACCTGATTAAGATGATTTTAAAAAGCGCCTTTCGAGGCGCTTTTTTGATGCAAAATTTATGCGAATATCATCTGAATTATTTTAGAAGCATTCCAACCTAGGTCGTGCTTTTCTGCCAAATGATCAGCTGATTTTAGCTGCAAAAAAAAGTCGAATTAAGCGGTGGCTAATCGACCTAAAAAGAATTATCCATAAGTAAGCAACATAAAGACAAGTATGAGATCTGGATGAATGCAATTTATCATGGTGGGGAAGTAATTGTGCCACTATAAATATGAAGATTTTAGCAGGGTTTAAAGGATAACTATCGATACTAGGATCAATTGTACATATGCTGCAAAATAGCGTGTAGAAGCCATTGAAGCCAAAGTTGGTGTATGAAAAATACCCGTAGCGAAGGCCGAATTGAAGAGTGGAGAGCGATAGAGCTGGAAAATAATAAATACAAAATGATAAAGCTGGTTTTTTTAAATTCTATTATTTGAATGGCTTATTAAAATATCCTGCCGTATCTCAAATAATATGTGAATAGGATTATTTTAAGGTCTGCTCTAAATATGATCAAACGTGTGGATAACTACAAAGTTATCCCTAATTAGTTATGTGAATAAGATTGTATTTATCCACAAACCAACTCCCTCTCTAGTTAATTTCTGGTTTTAAATTTAAAATATTTGGCTTGTGGGCAAGTGCTTTTGAATTTAAAATGGCGTTTTAAATTTAAAGTGCTATTTAGAGTTATATTTCCTCTGTTATACAACCTTGCAAAATCAATAGCTACTCGTCAGCATGCTTGAGCAGCTATTTTTATCGAAAACTAAAAATACTTTTAAAATTAATTACCTATATATCTATTGTAGTTTTATTTAACAATGAGCGTGAAACATATTTTGATTGAAAAATAGAGGGTGTAGTTAAACTACATAATTAATTTAACAATCAAGTTAATTTTCATTTTTTAATTTAAAATCATCGTGTTATTGTTTTTATTCCTTCTTGAGGTTTGTATTTTCTGGCTGAGTGCTAAATCTCATTGTGACAATCATGCTATGCAGGATGTTTAGAAAAAACAGAAAAGGACATCAAAGTTTTGTGGATTGAAAATAGAAAAAATACAATTCATCAAATGCGGTAAAAAAAAGCGCCTGACGGCGCTTTTTGCTATCCAAGCTATTTAGGGTGTCAGGATAATCTTGCGGCAGTCTTCTTCACGTTTATCGAAAATGCGATAACCTTCAGCAGCATCTTCCAGTTTCATGCGATGGGTAATAATCAGGTCTGGCGAAAGATCACCATTTTCAATATGTTCCAGTAATTGTGGCAGGAACTTGTGCACATGGGTTTGTCCCATTTTAAAGGTCAGGCCTTTATCGAAGGCATCACCAAACAGGAAACCGTGAATTGGACCGGCATAAACCCCCGGCACACTGACCACACCGCCACGGCGCACCGCCGCAATACATTGTCTTAGCGCAGAACCACTCGAACCTTCCAGTTTTAGATTGGTCATTACCGTTTCCAGCATACTCCCTTTGGCCTCAAAACCCACCGCATCAATCACCGCATCGACACCACGATAACCTGCCGTATTTTGAATGATGAATTCGGCTGCATCCACGTCATCAAAATTGACCGGAATCACCCCATAAGTTTGATGAGCAAAACGCAAGCGATAAGGATGGTGATCGACCATAAAGATCTGTTCGGCACCAAGCATGCGTGCGCAGGCCGCAGCCAGCAGACCGACCGGCCCAGCTCCATAAATGGCGACACTGGAACCTCGGCCAATCTGGGCATTGGTCACAGCTTGCCAGGCTGTGGGTAAAATATCGGTCAGAAACAATACTTTTTCATCAGGCAGGGAACCGGGAACCTTAAACGGTCCGACATTGCCTTTGGGAATCCGCACATATTCGGCCTGACCGCCTGGTACACCGCCATACAGATGGCTATAACCAAACAGGGCGGCACCTGGTGGAATCTGTTTTTTATTGATAATCGCACCACGTCCGCTATTGGTATTTTCACAGGCAGCCATCAGCTCGTGTTCACAGAAAAAACAGTGGCCACATGCAATCACAAAGGGAATAATCACCCGATCGCCTTTTTTTACTGAAGTGACTTCAGGACCGACTTCTTCGACCACCCCCATAAATTCATGACCGAAAATATCACCCTGTTCGGTTGCGGGAATTTTCCCACGATAAAGATGCAGGTCTGAGCCACAGATAGCAGTAGCCGTTACTCTGAGAATGACATCATCTGCTTCCTGAATGACTGGATCAGGAACAGATTCAACTCGTACATCGCGAGTACCGTGATAAGTAAGAGCACGCATGCGGATTTCCTCTCTCTAGTTCAACATTAAACAGACTCGAATCAAGGCTGCCAAAAATTAAAAAACACTTGTATTAGAGCCTTAGGATGCAAGCTGACGCTGTAAATTAATGTATGAAAAAAGCCACTCCACTGTTTAAAAAATAAACTTATATGGCACTTGCGTAATTCACGACAAAATGTGTCGAGTTTTGAAGAAGAGATGCAGCACTTAAGAATAGCGAGGAACTACACGAAGATGAAAAGCAGGAGGAAAATATTAAAAATGGGTGGTTTTAATAAAAAAAAAAGAGATGAATAACGCTTGTTACTCATCTCTCAGATAATGGGGGTGTTGAAATAGTGTTAGAAGGACTGCTCCAGACTTTCCAGTTCCATCATCAGTTCCAGCATCTGTTCTTCGGCTGTTTCCAGTTTGGCTTTCAGCTCGGTTTGCTCATTCATCAGTTTGAGCAAATCATTTTTACGTGAGGCATCATATAAAGCACTATCTCCGAGCAAGCTTTCAATTTCAGCCAGTCGTGGTTGCAGCTTTGAAATCTGTGTTTCACATTTTTCGATATTTTTACGAATCGGGCGGCTCAGTTCCCGCTGGCGTGCCGCTTCCTTACGCTGTGCTTCTTTGTCCAGTTTGGAAATGGTTGCTTTGACTTCAACCTGAGATTTCACCGGCTCGGCTGGCTTTTGTCCATTTTTGATCATCTCAATGCGGGCTTGGCGTAACCAGTCGGCATAAGCGGTCAGATCACCGTCAAATTCACGGCATTGACCATTATGTACCAGCAGCAATTCATCACAGACACTGGCAATCAGCTGGCGTTCATGCGACACCAGCACCACAGCACCTTCAAAATCCTGCAAGGCCATGGTTAATGCATGACGCATATCCAAGTCTAAATGGTTGGTCGGTTCATCCAGAATCAACACGTTTGGACGCTGCCAGACAATCAATGCCAAAGCCAGACGGGCACGTTCACCGCCCGAGAAACTTTCACTCGGCGTATCCATGCGTTCGCCGCTAAAACCAAAACTGCCCAGGAAAGAACGTAAGCTGGCTTCACTGATTTTTTTATCGGCAATACGTGCCAGCTGTAACATCGGGCTGGCATTGCCATCCAGTGCATCCATTTGGTGTTGGGCAAAGTAGCCAATATTAAGCAGTTCCGAGTCTTTGCGCAGACCCTGAAGCAATTTTAAATCACCGACCAGCGATTTAATTAGGGTAGATTTACCGGCACCATTCATCCCGAGCAAACCAATCCGGCTGCTTGGCGTGATCTGTAAATTGACATTGGTGACAATCAGCTTGTCACCATAACCAATATCGGCATGTTCCAGTTGCAATAAAGGCGAACTCATTTTGGTCGGTTCACGGAAACTGAAGGTAAATGGTGTATCAACATGGGCAGCAGACAGTTCCTGCATACGCTCCAGCTGTTTGATCCGGCTCTGTGCCTGCTTGGCTTTGGTGGCTTGCGCTTTAAAACGGTCAATATATTTTTGCAGATGTGCGCGGGTTTCCAGCTGCTTTTCATAAGCCTGTTGCTGCTGCGCCAGACGTTCACTGCGGGTACGCTCGAAGGTCGAGTAGTTACCGGTATATAAAATCAGTTCCTGATTTTCAATATGTAAAATATGGTCGGTAATCGCATCGAGAAAATCCCGGTCATGCGAAATCAGCACCAGCGTACCTTCATAGGCTTTCAGCCAGTCTTCGAGCCAGAGAATGGCATCCAGGTCTAAATGGTTGGTCGGTTCATCAAGAAGGAGTAAATCGGAACGGCTCATCAGGGTACGCGCCAGATTCAGGCGCATGCGCCAGCCACCGGAAAAACTGGACACATCCAGTTGGGATTGATGTTCAAAAAAGCCCAGACCGGCCATCAGTTGCGAAGCTTTGGCCGGCGCAGAATAACCTGAAATTTCATCAAAACGGCCATATAAATGCGCCAGTTCTGCATCATCTAGCTGATCTGGCTGCTCCAGTTTCTGCTGAATATCCCAGTATTCTTCATCGCCGGACAAGACGAAATCAATGGCTTTCATATTCAGCGCTTTGATTTCCTGTGCCATATGCGCCACGGTCCAAACCGCAGGACGGGTCAACGAACCGGTGTCTGACTCCATGCCACCGAGCAAGGCTGAAAACAGGGTCGATTTCCCGGCACCATTGACACCGGTTAGGCCAATTTTCCATCCTGGGTGTAACTGCATCGACGCTTTTTGAAATAAAACACGTCCACCGCGACGTATAGATAACTGGTCTAACTGAATCATTGAGAAATCAAAGCTAAGAAATAAGATGCGCCTATTCTAAAGGAAAGCCTTGTGAAAATGAAAAATCTTGCGACTTTTACTGAAATGAGCCAGCTTTTAAATACTGTGAATTTATATATTATGGACGCATAAGTTGAGTATAAGCTCTATTTTCAGCATTAACAGTTGTTTATAGTAGAAGCTGATCGAGCAAAAAATACGATAGAGTAAAATAAAAATGAAAAAGGGATTTTTAGTTTTATCTGCACTGGGTCTACTGGCATCGACTTCAAGTCATGCCAAAGTAAATGTCTGTGTTTTTGATTTGCTGGGCAAGTCTGGCGAATCTTTTAAATTACTGGAAGAATGGGCCTTAGCTGCAAAAGCTTGGAATGCTGATGTTCAATTGACTGCCTATCAGGACGAAGCCAAAGTGGATCAGGATGCCAAGGCAGGTAAATGCGATGGCTTCTATATGACCTCCATGCGGGCCCGCGCCTATAACAAATTCGCCGGCTCGATTGATGCGATTGGTGGTGTGCCAAATAATGACATTGCCATGAAAGCCATCAGTTATGTACTGGACAAACGCAACAGCAAGCGCTTGATCACCCAGATTGGCAAAGAAAAATTTGAAGTGGCTGGGATCGGACAGATTGGCCCGGCTTATATTTTTGTTCGTGATCGCGAGCTGAATAAACTGGAACAGGTAAAAGGCAAGAAATTTGCCGTGCTACATTATGACTATGCCCAGAAAATTATGGTCAATCGGATTGAAGCCGTGCCGGTAATGTCGGAAATTTCCAATTTTATCCGTAAATTTAATCAGGGCGAAGTCGATATTGTGGCTGCACCGGCTTATGCCTTTAAACCGCTTGAATTAGAAAAAGGTCTGGGCAATAAAGGCGCCATGATTAATTTTCCAGTAATCAATGTCACTGCCGACCTGATCATCCGGCAGGATAAATTTCCTGACTCTTTCGCAGTACAATCCAGAGACTGGTTTGTGAAACAGTTGCCGCGCAGTTTTGCCATGGTGAAACGTATGGAAGCGGAAATTCCCAATAAATATAAGCTGAACTTAAGCCGTGAAGATCGCATTGCCTATCAGAAGATTCTGCGCGAAGGCCGCATCGATTTAACCCGGCAGGGGATTTATGATCCCGGCATGATGACGGTATTGAAGCGTGCCCGCTGTACCGTCGAAAGAACCAATTTTGAGTGTTCAATTAGTGGCGAATAAAATTCAAATGATGTATATCTTTGTAACTCTCACGGATTAAATGTAATGATACGAAACTTCTATTAAATATTAAGAAATTGATATTTAAAAATATTTTATAAAATAATATTTAGAACATACGCTGATTTATCTTTATAGGCCAAAACACGGGTTTTAAATGGAGTAAATGCTCTATTTTTTTTAATTAAACTTGCTTAATATTTGTTCCGTGTAAGGACACTCAGCGAATAACAAGATTCCAAAGGATAATACAATGAAAAAAGCACTCTTATCATTGGCTGCACTTTCTACATTTGGTTTTGCCAATGCAGTGCATGCAGAAAAAGTCGATATCTGCGTGTTTGACTTACTGGGTAAATCGGGTGAGTCTTTCCAGATGGCGCAAGAATGGGCACTGGCTGCAAAAGGCTGGGGCGCAGAAATCAATCTGATTGCCCGCCAGGATGAAGCTGTTGCCGACAATGATTTTAAAGCCGGAAAATGTGATGGCGTATTTATGACTGCCATGCGCGCCCGTCAATACAATAAATTTGCCGGTTCTATCGATGCACTGGGCGGTGCACCGAGCAATGCAATTGCACAGCGAGCCATTAGTTTTGCGCTGGACAAACGCAATGCCAGCAAAATGGTGACTAATCTGGGTGGTAAAAAATACGAAATTGCCGGGATTGCACCACTTGGTTCGGCGTTCATCTTTGTCCGTGACAAAAATATTAACTCGATCGAAAAAGCCGCAGGTAAAAAATTCGCGGTATTGGGCTATGACGATGCCCAGAAAATTATGGTGCAGCGTGTCGGTGCCCAGGCCGTGATTTCCGATGTATCCAATTTTGTGGCCAAATTTAACAATGGTCAGGTGGATATGGTGGGGGCACCAGCCTATGCTTATAAACCGCTAGAGATTTATAAAGGCCTTAGCAATAACGGCGCGATGTTTAATTTCCCGGTGCTGCATGTGACGTCCGATTTTGTCATTCGCCCGGAAAAATTCCCGGCAGGTTTTGGGCAAAAATCGCGTGACTGGTTTATCAAAAACCTGCCAAAAAGTATGGCCATGATCGGCCGTCTGGAAGCCGGAATTCCGTCGAAATATAAAATGAATCTGAGCGCTGAAGATAGAACCAAGTATCAGAAAATGTTACGTGATGGCCGTATGGACATGACCAAACGCGGAATCTATGATGCTGGCATGATGTCAGTGTTAAAACGCGCACGCTGTTCTGTCGACAAAGCCAATTTTGAGTGTTCACTTTCGGGTGAGTAATTTGATTTTTAAAGAAAAAGCTTAGCTGAGTCTAAGCTTTTTTTGTGGTTGAACTGAGGCAGATCAGCCATTGTACAGCTGATTAAATAGCTTAAGCTTGATCTAAAGATTGATTTCTTATGGTTGATATAAAAACAATTAGATGCGGCTGAAATCGCAATAACAAAAACAAGGTATAAGGACATTAGGATGATGCAAAGAAGATGGAAAATACTGGCATTGGCCGCAGCGACATTTACTGTTTCAGGTCTGGTACAGGCCAAACAGGTGATGTGCGTATTTGATCTGGTGGGCAAAAATGGCGATGTGTATAGCGTCATGAAAGATTATCAGCTGGCAGCGAAAAACTGGGGCGCTGATATCGAGCTTAGAGTGAATACCAATGAAGCCGTGGTTGCAGAAGATTTTAAGGCTGGAAAATGTGACGGGATTAGTGTCACTGGAATGCGCGGACGTCAGTTTAACAGCTTTACCGGCTCACTCGATGCTATCGGGGCGATTCCAGATCTGAATCTGGCCGTTAAAGTGATGCAGGGTCTGGCGAGTCCGACTTTTGCCAAACATATGCTCAATGGCAAATATGAAGTGGTGGGGGTGATTCCTGTCGGTGATGCTTTTCTGTTGGTCAATGACCGTAGTATTAATACCGTGGCCAAAGCCGCAGGTAAAAAAATTGCGGTACTCGACTATGATGAAGCACAAAAAATCATGGTGCAGCAGGTTGGTGCTCAAGCCGTCAGTGCCGATGTCACCAACTTTGGCGCCAAGTTTAACAATGGTCAGGTTGATATCATTGGCGCACCCGCTGCGGTATTTAAGCCGCTAGAATTACACAAAGGCTTAGGTACAAAAGGTGCGATTGTGAATTATCCGGTGTTGCAAGTGACCGGTAATATCATTATCCGTCCCGATAAATTCCCGGCGGGTTATGGTCAAAAATCACGTGAATGGGTGAGAAGCCAGTTGCCGCGCGCTTTTGGTATTCTGGGCAAAATGAAAGCCGATATTCCTGCAAAATACTGGATGGATATTCCGGCTGCAGATAAACCGGGCTATCAGAAAATGATGCGCGATTCCAGAATCGACCTGACCAAACGCGGCGTATATGACAAACGCATGATGAAACTGCTGTGGCAATTCCGTTGTAAGCAGAACCCGCAAAACTTCGAATGTGCCTTACAGGATGAGAACTACAAATAATCCTGATAAAATTACTCTGATTTGACTTTTAATCTGTAGAGACTGACCATATATTGAGTGTGTTATACTTCGATATGGTCTTTTCTTTTTAAAGACATTCCATTCAACAGAGGAATCCGCCATGAATGCCCAAGCGCTTGTGCTCACCGACAATGCCGCAAATAAAGTACGCCAGTTGCGTGACAGTGAAGGTAACCAAGACTTAATGCTCCGTGTGTATGTTACCGGTGGCGGCTGTTCAGGTTTCTCTTATGGCTTTAACTTTGCCGAAAGTCAGAATGAAGATGATGCAGAATTTGCCAACGGCGATGTGAAAGTACTGGTCGATTCACTCAGCTATCAATATCTGGTCGGTTCCGTTGTAGATTATTTGGAAGGTCTGGAAGGTTCACGCTTTGTGGTGCAAAACCCGAATGCGACCACCACTTGTGGTTGTGGATCTTCATTCTCGATCTAAACACGCACAATAAAAAAGTCCTCTTGATGAGGACTTTTTTATATCTGAAGAAAACTTAATTTTCCAGTTTTACCGCTTCCAAGAGGTCAAAAATTACTGATGTGACATCCTGACTCAGCTCACGATTATTAAAAATCTCATAAGCGCTAATGGTAATATCGGTATCACTTGGCAACAAGCGCTGCTCTTCTTCGATCAGGTCATTGATCGGCAAGAGGGTCTGTTTGATTTCCAGATGTAAAATATCTTTATATTCCAGATTCTCATCGTCCAGTTCAATCAGCTGTTCATTGAAATAAGGCAATAAAATCGCATGAAGATGTGGCTGAATATCCTCAATATCAAAGATCTCGATATCACGCGTTTCATCAATCGTACTAATGTGGTCATTTACTTCAATTAAAATATGGTAGTAACTCACATGAATCTCCAAAGATGGCCTGAACAATGTAGCCGTTCACAATAACATGAAATCCGAATAGAGTGTTTTTTATAACACTTATACACTTAAATTAATTAAGGAATTCAGGCTGATCACTTAACGGTGATACAGCAAAGTCTTGTCGGCAGGTCGCAACTGAAAGTGTTGTAAATTCTGTTTTCCCAGTACCGGATACATCAGCGCCTCTGGATCATCATGATGATACAGGCCCAAAGCATGCCCCAGTTCATGAGCCAGTGTCAGACGCAGATCATCTTCTGCATCAAACTGATATACATGAATCTGATGACCCATAAATACCCCTTTATGAAATTCACGGGCAGGAAAACGTTGCTGGGCCTGAATGATATTCTGTTGATGATTTTCAAGACTATGTTGATGCAGCGAAACATTCAGGTTAAAAGAACTTTGCTGTCGCTGAAGATACTCGGCTTCCCGTTTAAAATTTTCCGATTTGTGCTGTAAAGCCTGAAACTCATATTCTAATTGTTCGTGCTCATAGGCAGATAAATTTGGCTGATGCCGTCGTTGCTGTAGCTTCTGAAATTCATAATTAATCTGATCTCTTTGCTGGATCAAGCGTTGTTGTTGACTTTCCAGATGTTGATAAGATGCTTCCAGATTTTTGACCTGACGTTGATACTGGGCATCATCTGCCAGCAACTGTTTTTCGACTTTCTTTAAGGCATTATATTCCTGTTGCCGTTGATCATAGATCAGATGAATACTCAGCTGGGCATTTTCATCATAGAGCAGCAGATCATCGCGATGGGTGCCCTGATGCCAGATCTCAACGGCTTCTTTGCTCAGTTGAATCACTTGCTCTTTACTCAGCCCAAAGCCTGCATCAACCTGATCGACCTTAAAGCGTAAACGTGTGTCAAAAGGATGACTGAGCCGGTCTGCCAGCGAGTTGTAGCGCAGTTGTGGATGAGCTTTGGTCTGCATATGCATAGAGGCAGACAGGATTAACCCAACGATGACCAAACAGAGTAGAAGGCGCATATTGCTATTGAAATGCTTGTTTTTAAAGAATATAGCTTAATTTTAAGGCATTTCCCATGCTTATTTGCCTTCCTGATCAGCTTTTGGATAAAGTCCTAATTCGGCCAAGGCCTGCTGTAAAATGTCCAGGCGAATCGCCGGATCCATATGACTGTGCATCTGCATATTCAGGGAAAAGGCCACGATGTCAGCCTGTGGTGTTTCGATCCAGCCCGTGCGCCAGCCAACTTGCGCTTCCAGCTCCATATCCCGGCCGGATTTGGCATACAGTCGACAAGCGTGGTGTTCCTGTAGCAATAACATGGCTTTAACCCATTGCTGAAAGGCCGCAAAATCAGAATTTTCAGGGTTGATGGTCGTTTCATGTTGGATTTAACTTAAACAGCTTTACTTGAACATACGATCCATTTTTAGTCATTTTACCTTCATGCTTTAAAATTTGGACATAAAAAAACCGCGCTATTGCGCGGTTTTTCAGTTAAAGCGACAAATTATTTTTTGTCATCTTTTACTTCAGTGAACTCAGCATCTACAACGCCGTCGTCCGCTTTTTGCTGTTGTTGACCAGCGTCACCACCGAATACGTTCGGATCAAAACCTTGCGCACCGCCTTGGCCTTGAGCTGCTTCATAGGCACGCTGAGTGATCGGCATGATGATGTTTTGCAACGCTTCAGTTTTCGCTTTGATTTCTTCAACATCATTTTCTTTAGTTGATGCTTCAAGCTCAGAAACCGCAGTTTCAATTGCAGTTTTTTCGTCTGCAGTCACTTGCTCGCCCAAATCTTTCACTGCTTTTTGAGCAGAAGAAACCAGTGCATCCGCTTCGTTACGTGCTTTCGCTAATTCTTCGAATTTGCGATCTTCTTCAGCATTCGCTTCAGCATCACGGATCATTGCTTCGATTTCAGCATCAGACAAACCTGAGTTTGCTTTAATCTGGATCGATTGCTCTTTACCCGTGCTCTTGTCTTTTGCAGATACTTTCAAGATACCATCAGCGTTGATATCGAAAGACACTTCAATTTGTGGCACACCACGTGGCGCAGGTGGGATATCGCCCAATTGGAAGTTACCCAACAATTTGTTTTGCTGTGCCATTTTACGTTCACCCTGGAACACAGAAATGTCTACAGCAGGCTGGTTGTCAGCAGCAGTCGAGAACACTTGAGATTTCTTCGCAGGAATCGTGGTGTTTTTCTCGATGATTGCTGTTAACACGCCACCCATGGTTTCGATACCAAGTGTCAGCGGAGTTACGTCAAGAAGAAGTACGTCAGTTTTGTCACCTGAAAGTACCGCACCTTGAATCGCAGCACCCATTGCGACTGCTTCATCAGGGTTCACGTCTTTACGTGGCTCTTTACCGAAGAATTCTTGAACCTTCTGTTGAACCATTGGCATACGTGATTGACCACCCACCAAAATCACGTCGGAGATGTCTGAAGTCGAAAGACCAGCATCTTTAAGTGCAATCTTACATGGCTCAATGGTACGCGCAACCAAGTCAGCAACCAAACCTTCAAGTTTCGCACGTGTTACGTTGATCACCAAGTGTTTAGGACCAGTCGCATCAGCAGTGATGTATGGCAGGTTGATTTCAGTTGCATTCGAAGAAGAAAGCTCGATCTTCGCTTTTTCAGCAGCTTCTTTTAGACGTTGTAGCGCAAGCGGATCTTGTTTCAAGTTGAAGTTTTGTTCTTTCTTGAACTCTTCAACCAGGAATTCGATCAATGCGTTATCGAAGTCTTCACCACCCAGGAATGTATCACCGTTAGTAGACAACACTTCGATTTGCTGGTCGCCATCAAGATCCGCAATTTCAATGATTGAAACGTCGAATGTACCACCACCCAAGTCATAAACCGCGATTTTACGGTCGCCTTCTTTCTTGTCCATACCGAACGCAAGTGCAGCAGCAGTTGGTTCGTTGATGATACGTTTCACTTCTAAACCTGCAATTTTACCTGCATCTTTAGTGGCTTGACGCTGGGCATCGTTGAAGTAAGCAGGAACGGTAATGACCGCTTCAGTTACTGTTTCACCCAGGTAATCTTCCGCTGTTTTCTTCATCTTTTTCAAGATTTCAGCAGAGATTTGCTGTGGCGCAAGTTTCTTGTCGTTGACATCAACCCAAGCATCACCGTTGTCAGCTTTGATGATTTTGTACGGTACCAGACCGATATCTTTTTGTACCGCTTGGTCTTCATAACGACGACCGATCAAACGTTTGATCGCGAACAAGGTATTTTTAGGATTCGTTACCGCTTGACGCTTTGCCGATTGACCTACCAGAATTTCGCCATCTTTATAGGCAATAATTGATGGCGTTGTACGCGCGCCTTCAGCGTTTTCGATTACTTTAACTTTGTCGCCTTCAAGTACTGCAACACATGAGTTTGTAGTACCTAAGTCAATACCAATGATTTTAGCCATTTGGATGTTTCCTCAAAAATTTTTTTATTCCCAAACTTTTCCCTTTATCAAAGGGAAATTAAAAGGGATTTACTTGTTATCCGATATGAGAGCCGTTCGATTTTTTTCAAGTAAAATTGTTGAAAAAATTTCACAAACTCCCGAATTTATTTGGCTTAAGCGCCAACCATGACCATCGCCGGACGCAACAGGCGATTATTCAGCGTGTAGCCTTTTTGCAAAACAGTGCCAATTTCATTGGCTTTGGCATTTGGATCAATCCCAACTGCCTGATGCAGATCAGCATTAAAGCCGTTACTGGTGTCTACCACCACGACTCCAAATTTCTCTAAGGTATTCAATAAAGATTTAAGTGTCAGTTCAACGCCTTCCAGCAGTGGAGTTTTCTCTTCACCTGCGGCAACAATGGCGCGCTCGAGATTGTCGACGGTTTCTAAAAGTTCTTTAGAGAACTTTTCTAAAACGGTATCTTTATGCTTTTCAGATTCACGCTGAATACGTTCCACACTTTTTTGTGCTTCGTAGACTGCATTGGCCGTACGTGCTTTTTCTAACTTTAAGTCACCTTCAAGCTGCGCAATCTGCTCTTGTAAAGACTCAACGGAAACTTCAGCCTGCTCGGTTTCAGCTTGAGTTTGCGCTGTATCTTGTTCCGCTTGCTCTTGCTCAAATTTTTGAGCTTGCTCGTTTTGCTCAGTCGCCATTGATTTACTCCGTTTAAATGGGTTCTTAAACATGTACAGTCCTCAGGCCTCAGTATTCACTGCGTTAATGCTGAACTGCCATGGTTGAAGTTCTTGATTACCTAAAGAAATCGGGGCAGGGCGTAAAAATTCAAGCGTCAGTCAAGATTAAATTTAAGATTTATACAAAATTCTGAATAAAACAGCGAGCAGATGGCAGGCTTTTACCGCGATATAGGCGGAGATAAATTGAAGTAAATGATCAAGGAGTCATCTGATCATTGTTGTATACGTCGCTGAATAGACAGTCTGAGCTTTAAAATAAAACATGAATTATTTGAAAATAAATATAAAAAATTGATAATCGTATTTTTAAATAAATTTAATAATTTTAATCTGTTTTAAATATTAGTAAAAAAATTGCATGATACTGACATAGACAGCGACCTTGTTCAGAGGAGAGAGCCGAACTCGGTTGCTGTTGCCTTATTTCAAGTTACTTTTTTCAAGCTGAGTTCCCCAAGACTTGGCTTTTTTTTGCCTGATTATTTATTAGACATAAAAGCGATTAATATCTAAGCAATAAAGTATTTCTCAATAGATGAACTTTTGATTAATATTTATTCCAGATTCTATCGCTGTAGTTTCTTCTTATTTTGAAATGTGTTTTCGTGGCTTATCTTTTTCTCTAAGATAGGCCTTTTTTTTGCTAAAATTGAGCATTCTTGATCTGATCAAGATAAAAATGATTGCTTGGCGGCTTAGTCCGACCTTCATGCAAAAATACTGCTTTTATTCAATCAGCTTGAGATAAAATTTTCCATTAAAAAAGCCTGCTACAGGCTTTTTTAACAAAGAGTGAAATCAAAGTATTAATCACGGCGATCGCGTGGGCGCTGTTGTTGCTGTTGACGTCGATTATCGCTCCAGCGTGGGTTAGATGAACGGTTTTGCTGGGCTTTTCTGGCACGTTGATCGGTGATCCGTTTAGGATCCTGCTCCAGGCGGCGTTTATTACGTTCTGTTTCAGCCTGTTTTTGCCGTTGGCTCATCATGTTTTTACGCTGCTGTTCCTGGCGTTGTCGTTCCAGCTGGCTTTTACGTCGGTCCTGTTCTAACTGTCTTTTACGGTTCTGTTCCCAGTTACGACGCTGCACTTCCTGTTTACGTCGATCCAGTTCAATACGTTTACGTTGCTGTTCATATTCCCAGCGTTGCCGATCATAACGACGCTGTTGCTCATAACGACGATCCTGTTCATAGCGGCGATCAGAACGCTGATCATAACGGCCATCGTAGTAGCCACCATCTTCAGGGAAAGCAACACAGCCTACAGCCAAAAATGCAGTCGCCAGAGACAGAGCTATAATTTTGCCAGCCATAGGCATTCTCCCAACTTGAAATAAAAAATATACTGAAGCTCGCAAAACTACGTCAAAAATACCATTTAAACGGTCAATGACATCTTTTATAAATCAGGTTAACGTATTGGATAAAACTATATGTACTTAGATATTAAGACTTATATAAGAATATGGTCACTGAAACGCTAATCGTGTAGAAACTATGAAGAATTAAGAGAATAAGGACTAAAAATAATGACTGTGAATCATCCAGTACTGAAAAGTGTCATGGAGAAAGGGCAAGGCACAGCAGCGCGTATGCTGGATCGCTTACCTGGTATTGCACAAGACGCATTGGTTAAGGCTTTGGACTATCCTCATCACTATCCTGATTTAGACCCCATGGTCAAATGCCTGATGGCGATTCAGCTTAAACAGGGGCATGGCAGCTTTCTGAGTGAAGATGTCGCACAGGCACGGGTGGCGTTTGATGCGCGCATGAAAACAATTCAGGCCAGACCGACTGCTGTGAAAATGGTAGAAGAGCTGCGTCTGCCTTTGCAAAGTGGCAGCATCTTTGCCCGGCATTATCATCCAGCTCCACAAAAGAAGTTGCCGATGGTGATTTTTTATCATGGCGGTGCATTTATGGTGGGCGGTCTGGACAGCCATGATGAATTCTGTCGCTTGCTGGCAGTACATGCCAAAGTACAGGTGTTAAGCGTGGCTTATCCGCTGACGCCAGAATTTAGCCCCTTGCAGATGGTACAGGTTTGTGAAGATGCCCTGGCCTGGGCACATCAGCATAGTAAACAGCTGAAAGTGTATAAAAACCGGATTGCGGTGGCGGGAGACAGTGCAGGTGGAAATCTGGCAGCAGTGGTGGCGCAGCGCAGTGTAGGTAAATCTTATGCCGCACGAGCGCAGCTTTTGCTTTATCCGGCGGTCGACTTTAAAAGTCGCCATCCATCTTTTTATGCCTATAAAGATGGACTGGTACTTTCAGAGCAGGATATTGATCTGGTGACCTTCATGTATGCCCAGACCCATCAGATTGAATTAGATGATCCACTGATTTCACCGACCTATGGTGAATTGCAAAACTTGCCGCCGAGCTATGTGATTACCGCACGTCATGATGTCCTGCATGATGAAGGTTCAATCTATGCGCATAAACTACGTCAGAATGGTGTGAGTGTTCATTATCATGAATATACCGACCAGGCACATGGTTTTATCAACCTGACGCCGATCTCCCGCCGTGCCAAAAAATATGTGATTGAGATCAGCAAAAATTTCCGCAAATTCTGGGACAAAAATAGTTAAATCCAAGGCGTGAATGCAAAAAGGTGTTTCTCATGAAACACCTTTTTTTATAGATAGGTTTTTATCAATTCTTATACTTTGCTGCTGATCTGCGCTTCAGGAAAGATCAGATTGAATTTGGGAACATAAAAGCTTTGCAGCAATTTGGCTTTGGAAAAGTCTGGAAATATATTGTCGATATCTTGCCATTCTACTTGCGAGAGTTTGGAGAGATGACCACGGAACTGTGGACTAAACTGAAAACGCTGACCTTTCCAGGCTTGCTGAATCTTCAGCATAGATGCTGGAATATGATGACTATTAATGTAGAACTGGCGTGCAGATTTGGTTTTCTTCAGCCGAATTGTCATATGCTGGTTTTGATGCTGAATCTGACACAGCACTTCCTGATCCTTTTCCTGCCATTCAAATTGCGCATGTTCTTTGGGAATGCCCCATAAATGCTGACCGTGTACCACAGACTCATGGGTAGACACATAAATTTTAGGAATCGAGCTGAGGTGCCGTTTACTAATTAAAGGATGATCCAGAATCAGTAACTCATCATAAGGGCCAATCGGCGAAGAATGATAACGCACCAATAAGACTTGGACCATCCGCCCCAGCGGAGATGGTGCGATCCGGAACTGTTTCGCTTGCTCAATAAAGCTGGGGGTCAGCCAATAATTCAGAATAAAACCTTCACCCTGCAAACGCCAAGGTGGAAACTGGTGGATATTTTGCTCCTGTAATAATGCATGCTTCATTCTTATTCTCTTGTCTTTAGTCGGCAGATCACTGCATTATGAGTTATAAAAGATTAATATATAGTCATTCACAACCATTACTTCTAAGTAGATGAGTTAATAAATGTTAAAGAAATCATTATGTGTGATCGCACTTGCTGCGCTCAGTCTACCAAGCTTTGCTGCAAATACGATTATTGAGATGAAGACTTCATCAGGAAATATTGAAATTGAACTCTTCAATGACAAAGCGCCAATCTCGGCAAAGAACTTTGAAAGCTATGTAAAGAGTAACTTCTATAAGGACACGATCTTTCACCGCGTCATTCCAGGCTTTATGGTGCAGGGCGGTGGCTTTGATGTGAACATGCAGGAAAAAGCCAATACCAAAGCACCCATTAAAAACGAATCATCGAATGGTCTGCAAAATAAACGCGGTACTTTAGCCATGGCGCGTACCAATCAGCCGGATTCTGCCCGAGCACAATTCTTTGTGAACCTGGTTGATAATGATTTCCTGGATCGTTCTGCCAGAAATGCCGGCTATGCGGTCTTTGGTAAGGTCACTAAAGGTATGGATATCGTCGATCAGATTGCTAAAGTACCGACCCGAAACTATGGAATACATCAAAATGTGCCGGTGAACCCTGTAAAAATCACCAGTGTGACGATTAAAGCACCAGTCGTGAAAAACTAGGTACAGAATAAAACAGAAATATTTAATTTATATTTCTGTTTTAAAAATATGTACTTATGTAATGAATTGTATGGAATTGAATCAATTTGGTGCATAAAAATAAAACACTCGTGATTCCTGTGCGTTAAAAGCGCTTGCACGTGTAAGAAATTGCCCTATAATGAGCACATACCGACGAGATAGACGGAAACGAACGAAGCAGATTGCTGAGTTGTTAAGTATATCGAAGTCCAGCTTCTGGCACTGACGAGGTGTTAGAAAGATCATTAAGAGATTATGAAGAACAACTTGTGTGGATTTTTACTGGTTGATCGATCGAAATTATTTTCATTGATTGATGGTAGAAATGACTCGAAGTTTATTTGAGAAATATTTGTCAGAAAATTGATGAGCCAAGATTG
>NZ_VPCO01000001.1:0-317546 GCF_013418175.1 Acinetobacter sp. YH12200 | reverse complement strand
CGGTTCCATTACGACGATCACACTCAGCTATGCATTCACCTTGCTGATTTTATTGCTGCATACAACTTCGGCCGCAGACTCAAAACACTCAGGGGCCTGACTCCCTACGAATTCATCTGCAAACAGTAGACAGATGAACCTGAACTTTTTAAGATTGATCCGATCCATCAAATGCCGGGACTAAACACCTAAGCAATATTGCCCTTCGTCTGTCCGGCTTGAACACAAGCGATCTGTGGTCGGCTTAAGCCCTGAAACTCAAAATAATGCTTGGACACATTGGCCAGCTCTACATCTTGTATTTGCGCTGTCGATGCCTGCCAAGCTTTGGATTGATTGGTACCGGTCAAAAGATTACCTGAAATGGCATAGATATATAATTCTTTGCTTTGCTCTTTCAGATAATCGGCATTCAAAAACACTTCAAAGCTAAATTGACGTTCAGTTTCTACCAACCATTTTTCTGCAAACCACAATTGCAGCAAATCACCTAGATACAAGGACTGTTGCGCCAAGGGCCATAGCTTGATATGAGCATCTGTAACAGGAATATAATACTGTGCTGGATCTGCAATAATCTGCAGATAGTTTTCTTGATAATAAGTGAGTTGAGAGAAAATTTGAGGGATGCTGAGCGTATTCATTCGCTGTCTCCGGTTTAGCCATTTTTGTGCTGGCAAGTAGGTTTAAATCCACACTGTTTGACCATTTGGTCAAACGACTTTATGGTTTTAATCTAGCAAGTGAAATTTATTCTGACAAGTATTTTTCGTAAAATTTATGCAATTGTCTAAATTAAAAACAGACAGGCTGAATTTGTTATAAATATGACAGTTTTTGCTTGACCCCTGTCAAAATCCCTCTATAATCGCTT
This sequence comes from Acinetobacter sp. YH12200, assembly GCF_013418175.1. Lineage (NCBI taxonomy): Bacteria > Pseudomonadati > Pseudomonadota > Gammaproteobacteria > Moraxellales > Moraxellaceae > Acinetobacter > Acinetobacter sp. YH12200. The sequence continues at coordinate 316,672 of NZ_VPCO01000001.1, read as the reverse complement.
TCAGATTCTCCAATAGCTCAGTCGGTAGAGCGACGGACTGTTAATCCGCAGGTCCCTGGTTCGAGCCCAGGTTGGAGAGCCAAATACTAAAAAGCCCACTCATAACGAAGTGGGCTTTTTTTCGTTTAATATTTTATAAAACAAGCCTGAATGATTTCAGGCTCATTTTAGCTTAATCCATTACATTAAAAGCCAAGGTATATTTATAACGCTTTAAATCATTCTTTTTTATTTCGAAAGGCTGCTGATAATCAATTTTCATTAAGTACTGGCCTTTTTCCTGCATATTAAAGTTGAGTAACCCTTGCGCATCTGTTGTGAGCGCTTTATAGATTTTTTTATCACGACTAAAATCTGTCGTTTGTGCCAAAATCTCAACGTTTAAATTCGCAACTCCTTTTTTATCATCCAGTACTTTCAATTGAATCGCTTGAGATTTTTTAAATGCATTTGGATGCGTGATAAATTGAACATCAAAGCCAGCATGGATATGCTGAATGACCTGATTCGACGTCACACGCCGTGAGACAAAGGTTTCAATAATATCGATAGTCTGCACAGTTTTCTGTGGCATGTTTTTCTTCAGCGCTTGCTGATAAATCACATTTTGATTGGCGGCTTGATTGGCTTTTGGAACAGCACTTAGAACCATTTTCCATTTTTGAGCAACCTGTGCATACTTTAGGCTATTCCCCTGTTTCTCGCCACGAATCCGATAGGTACCCTCTCGTTTATTTTCCAGACTATAACTACTTAGGGTTTGTGTTTTGGTCCATGCATCATCTGCAAGATAAATCTTTTGGCCTGTAGGCGTATGATAATGAAACTTAAAGTTTTTAATCGCCACTTCCGAGGCAAATGGATTGTCATAAAAGCCAGATACAATCGCGGTGTGATTGTTAAAAGTTTGATAACTTAGTGGGGCAACATAAGGATAGTGTGCAAAGGCTGTACTGCTGATCACTCCCAAGATCAAAAAAGGCATGACTTTTACCAGCTTATTCATTATTTCATCATCGTTATTAAGAAATCTGCTGTATTTTATGGATTAAGTCTGTAGATGTAAATAATTCTCATTTATATATTTGCTCTGGATATAAAAAATCCCCCATGAATGGAGGATTTTTAAATGTTCACTGCAATTAAGCCGCTTGAGCCGGAACACCGCTATGGAAACGGAAAGTGTCATCTGGTGTCAGAATCAGCTGCTTTTCAACGTTACGAATATGATCAATCCGGCTTTGAATATCCTCTTGCGGATTTTTCAATTTTGCCGTGGTCGCCACATCCATCGCCAAAGCCAGATAGTCCTCAAAGTGACGAGATTCAGACTTAAGCAAGTAACGGTAATAACGTGCCAACTCATCATCCACACGCGAAGCCAGCGCGTAGAAACGCTCACAAGAGCGTGCTTCCACAAAAGCACCAATCACCAAGACATCAATCAAGGCTTCAGGTTCAAAAGTCCGGATTTCTTTGCGCAAGCCACCGGCATAACGTCCCGCACTTAAGTTCTGCCAGGCCTGTCCACGTTTGTTCATCAGTTCAAGCACTTGTTCATAATGCAGCATTTCTTCACGCACTAACTGCGCAAGCTTCACCTGTAAATCAACAAAGTAACTATAGCGAAACATCAGATTCATGGCCGTGCTGGCTGCTTTTTTTTCACAGTTGGCATGATCTTGCATCAAGATTTCAAGATTTTCGACTGCCACATTCAGCCATGCCTTGGGCGTTTCACACCCCAAGAAAGCAATCACCGGCTGCATCAGTTCATCATAATTAATATTTGACATAACGACTCTGGTCTTACCGCGCTGACTTAATCACAGCTTTCATTTGCTGAACGGCTTGTGCCAGACCTAAAAATACAGCATCTGCAATCAAAGAGTGGCCAATATTAAGTTCATGAATTTGTGGAATCGCCGCAATTGGCGTTACATTATCCAGGTTCAAACCATGGCCTGCATTCACTACCAGACCTTTCGATGCGGCATATTCAGCGCCTTTAATAATGCGCTCAAGCTCAGCCTGCTGGGCTTCAGGCGTTTCTGCATCGGCATAAGCACCGGTATGAATCTCGATGGTCGGTGCACCACAAGCAACTGCTGCATCAATTTGGGCAAAATCAGCATCAATAAACAAAGACACATCACAACCAATCGCTGCCAGTTCTTGCGTAGCTGCTTTGACTGATTCGAAATGAGTCACCACATCCAGACCACCTTCAGTGGTGACTTCCTGACGTTTTTCAGGGACAAAACAGACATGATGCGGTTTAATTTCCTTGGCAAAAGCGACCATCTCATCTGTCACCGCCAGCTCGAGGTTCATACGGGTTTTCAGTGCAGGACGCATACGACGCACATCTTCATCCTGAATGTGACGACGGTCTTCACGCAAGTGCAAGGTAATGCCCTCTGCCCCGGCCTGCTCACAGATCAATGCAGCATTGACTGGGTCTGGGTACGTTGTACCACGTGCTTGTCTTAATGTTGCGACATGGTCAATATTGACACCAAGTAATGCAGCCATAATCTTTTCCTAACTACGTTTGAGATTGAGAGTTTTGAATCCAGAGTTGCCGACTTTTTAATGGTCGATCACCCAATAAGGCCGTGATCACCTGTCGATACAGTTTCGTCAACAATTGTAACTGTTCCGGATTAAAATCCCCACCATTTTCATGCGTCAACATGCTTAAAATCTGTTGACCGGAAATAGTGGAGCGTAAGGCTTTGGCCGATGGCATAAAGCCGGCATTGAGCTGAAAATAATAGTGTTGTAGCGGATCAATCTGCGCCTGATTGGCATCTAGGGAAAAATCCAGACCATAACCGAGTTCTTCCAGCAAGATATGTTCAAATTGCCGCAAAATCTGTTTTAAGTATAAATTGGGATTAGATTGTTCTGATAATTGCTGCAATGCAGTTAATGTCTCTGCATATTTGGCAAAGGTTTGCGGCATTTCCACTTCTAGAGGGCACAAACGTAACAGAACTTCATTCAGGTAAAAGCCTGAAAAAAAGGCATCACCAAAAAAGAAAATCGGCTGATTGACAATTTCCAGCTTGGTAAAGTTTTTGAGTTCTGATTTTCCGGTGGCTTGCAAACTGATGGGCTGATATTGCGGCGGCGGTGTTTGCCGGAGAATGCCATCCATACGACCGTATTCCTGAGTAAATAAATGCACAATATGGCTGCGCTCACGGTACTTACGATGATGAATCAAATAACCATGCAGTACTTCGTTACGCATAAGCGGACACTTTAATCCTTATCTTTTTTTGATTTTTTATCATCGTCGTCATCTCCATCCGGGATGACTGCGCCCACAACAGCCGCAGTGCCTTTGACTGCGACTTTTGTGGTTTTATAAGCCACCTTGACAGGAACCGTGACCACTTTATGGATACAGCCTTGCAAGAATAAAACACATGCAAGCACTGCCAACACTTTCATCATCACGAAATTCCTTAAAGGGGCTTATTAATTTTATAACTTAGATATCGCTATAACCTAAGCTTTTCAATGCACGTTCATCATCAGACCAGCCGCCTTTGACTTTCACCCAAAGGGTCAGCATGATTTTCTGTTCGAACATTTTTTCCATGTCGAGACGTGCATCCATACCGATTTTTTTCAGCTTAACGCCTTTCTCACCAATCACAATGGCTTTCTGGCTTGGACGATCGACAAAAATCGTAGCATCAATATAGGTACAGGCCGGCTTCATACGACCAGTCTTTTCATTCATCACTGGCTGTTCAGTTTTGAATGATTCAATCTGCACGGTTAAATCATATGGCAGTTCTTCACCCAGCTGACGCATGATCTTTTCACGAATAATTTCAGAAGCCAGGAAACGCTCTGAACGGTCAGTTAGTTGATCCAGGGAGTACAATGGCGGCTGGAACGGCAGATACTTGGCAATCGTGTCACGTAAATGCTCAAGATTGGCACCACGAAGTGCAGAAACAGGTACGATTTCCGCAAAGTTCATCAGCTTTTCGCGCTCACGAATCAGTGGTAAAGCTTCGTTCTTGTTCTCAAAAGTATCTAATTTGTTGATCACCAGAATCACCGGCATTTCAGCATTTTTCAGCTTTTCCAGTACCAGATCATCATTCGGCGTCCACTTCTGTGCATCCACCACAAACAAAACCAGATTCACATCACGTAAAGCCGAATGGGCAGCACGGTTCATCATTTTATTGATGGCACGTACTTCCTTTTTATGCATCCCCGGCGTATCCACGAATACCGCCTGAGACTTTTCACGCGAATCAATCCCGACAATTTTATGCCGTGTAGTTTGCGGTTTACGTGAGGTAATTGAGAGTTTCTGACCCAAAATATGGTTCATTAAGGTAGATTTACCCACATTCGGGCGACCTACAATAGCGACAAAACCACTGCGATAATCCGACGGAATTTCGGTGCCTTGTGCGCTAAAAAATTGATTTACCAGGTCGTGACTGTCGCTTTGCGACTCGTGATCAGCATCAATGTGATCGGAATGAGTAGTCATTAAGACTTATGCTCCAAAAGTTTTAAAATATCTGCCGCAACGGCTTGTTCAGCAAAACGTCGGCTGGCGCCTTCACCTTGCATGGTCGGTAATCCCTCAATCTCACATTCCACTTTAAAATGCTGATTAGGGGCATCACCTTGAATATCTACAACCTCGTAAACTGGGAGAGGTTTCTTACGTGCTTGTAGATACTCTTGTAAACGTGATTTAGGGTCTTTAAGCTGATCGGTCGGCTCAATATGATCCAAATACGGTTCATACCATTTTAACACAATCGGCTCTAACACAGTGAGATCAGCGCAATCCACATAGATTGCGCCAATAATGGCTTCTACAGTATCTGCCAGTATAGACTCGCGATGATGACCGCCAGATTTCAATTCACCGGTACTGAGAATTAAACTCTGACTGAGTTTTAAATCATTGGCGATTTTCCCCAATGCTTCCTGTCGAACCAAGGTGGCACGCATACGCGTCAGCCGGCCTTCGTTTTCGCTTGGGTAGGCAGTGAAGAGATAATTCGCAATGATCATCCCTAAAAGAGAATCGCCTAGAAATTCTAGGCGTTCATAGTTTTGTTTATGACTGACTGAACGATGGGTCAGTGCCAGCTTGAGCAGTTCAGCTTGTTTAAACTGATAACCGATCCGTCTGGCAAGACGTTCATCATTGAGTTTTGACTGCGCTTTGATCAAAATTTTTCTCAAACTTCATCACTAAATCGATATTCATTATGAAATTTTTACGAATTTCATAATTCTTGTGTATCTGCAAACCATCGGTATGGATAACTTTGGCAATTTCATCAAACTTCAGATCGCGAATATTATTCATTGATAAACGCTGATCCATCTGCTGACGGAATTTTTCTGGTGTTATATTGGCTGGCGCACTTTTTAACAGCGCCTCAATCTCACCATCGACCATACGATCATCAAAGTAGGGTCCCCACACTGCAATCGCTACTTTGGCTAGAAATGCAAACCCCACGATTGCAAATAAAATCCCAATATACGAAGCACCTTGTTGATGTCTCATTTTTTATTTTCCTGATTGAAACAATTAATCGATTGTCCCGTTGCGACCAAACGATGGCAATTTAAAGCCAGGTTCTTTATGCATCCAGATATAGAATGCACGACCTGTTAAGTTTTCTTCCGGAACAAGCCCCCAGAAACGGCTGTCAGCACTCTGATCGCGATTATCCCCCATCGCAAAGTAATGACCTTCAGGCACCTTTACTTCCCAATATAAACCATTTTCACTTGAATATTTACCATTTTCCACAAAGTTAATATAAGGCGCCTGACGCGCGACATTGACCCCTTCCAGCTCACGCATGGTAAAGCTATGCTGACCTAAAGTTTCTTTATAATAAATGGCATTGGGTGTATCCAGACGATCTTTTTCACGGCTAAATTCCACTGGAACTTTCGCTACTTGTTCACCATTGATGCTCAACTGACCATGATCATAGACAATATGATCACCGGGTAAACCAATAATACGCTTGATATAACTGATGGTCGGTTGTGGTGGATAACGGAATACTGCCACATCGCCACGCTCTGGACTGCCAGTATCAATAATTTTAGTGTTGACCATAGGCAGTTTCACGCCATAGTCAAATTTATTCACCAGAATAAAATCCCCAGTTTCCAGGGTTGGCACCATTGAATCCGATGGAATATTAAACGGTTCAAACAAGAACGAACGCAGCACCAGTACAATCGTCAGTACTGGCCAAAAGTCATAAGCCCAGGTAATGATAAAATTTTCATTGCCCTTGCCGCGAGTTTGTCTTTGTTTCAGGACAAACTTGTCAAGCAACCACAGTGCGACAAAAAACAGCGTCGCAGGAACAAGAATCAAATTAAAATCAAAATCCATGGGCTTATATCCTTATTCTTCTAGCGTTCGACTTTTAACACAGCGAGGAACGCTTCTTGCGGGATTTCGACACTACCCACCTGCTTCATGCGTTTCTTACCTTCTTTCTGTTTAGACAGAAGTTTTTTCTTACGTGACACGTCACCACCATAACATTTGGCCAATACGTTTTTACGCATGGCTTTTACAGTAGAACGTGCAATGATTTGCGCACCAATTGCCGCCTGAATTGCCACATCAAACATTTGACGCGGAATCAGGTCTTTCATTTTTTCCACCAGCGCAATGCCACGATGACGCGCGTCGTTACGGTGACAGATCATTGCCAGAGCATCGACTTTTTCACCATTGATCAGCACATCCACTTTTACCAATGAAGAACTTTCAAAACGGACAAAGTTATAGTCGAGGGATGCAAAACCACGTGAACAAGACTTCAATTTATCGAAGAAATCCATGACCACTTCTGCCATTGGAATTTCAAAAGTAATCGACACCTGATTGCCGAGGAATTTCATGTCTTTTTGTATGCCACGGCGCTCGATACACAAGGTCATGACATTACCCAGATATTCTTGCGGTACTAAAATATGACATTCGGCAATCGGTTCACGTAAATCTTCTACGGTTGAACCATCCGGCATTTTAGACGGGCTGTCGATATAAATCGTCTGGCCATTTTTCATCACTGCTTCGTAAATTACGGTTGGCGCAGAAGAAATCAGATCAAGATCATACTCGCGTTCTAAACGCTCTTGTACAATCTCCATGTGTAGCATGCCCAAGAAGCCACAGCGGAAACCAAAACCGAGTGCATCCGAACTTTCCGGTTCAAAGAACAAGGCCGAGTCATTAATTTGCAGTTTATGTAAAGCTTCACGAAACGGTTCAAAGTCACTGGCATCAATCGGGAATAAACCGGCATAAACCTGCGGTTTTACTTTTTTAAAGCCCGGTAGCGTTGCAACTTCAGGTGTGGTTGCCAAGGTAATGGTATCACCCACCGGCGCACCGAAAATATCTTTAATACCGGCAATCACGAAGCCGACTTCGCCTGCTTCCAACATGCCTGTTTCAGTATGTTTCGGATTAAAGATCCCAACAGAAGTAATGATGTGCGTTTGACCTGTTGATTTCATCAACATCTTGTCGCCTTTACGCACACGACCCTGCTTTACACGTACCAGAGAAACTACCCCAAGGTAGTTGTCAAACCATGAATCTACAATCAGGGCTTGCAACGGCGCTTCGCGATCACCGACCGGTGCCGGAATCACATTCACCAGGGTTTCTAAAACATTTTCAATGCCCAGACCGGTTTTGGCTGAACATGTCGGTGCTTCTGTCGCTTCAATGCCGATAATTTCTTCAATCTCGTGAATCACACGCTCAGGTTCAGCTTGCGGCAAATCGATCTTGTTCAGTACGGGCAGTACTTCCAGACCTTGCTCAATCGCGGTATAGCAGTTGGCGACAGACTGTGCTTCCACACCTTGCGCCGCATCAACGACTAATAAAGCACCTTCACAGGCTGCGAGCGAGCGCGACACTTCATACGAGAAGTCAACGTGTCCCGGCGTATCAATAAAGTTCAGCTGATAAACTTCACCATTTGGATGGGTATAGTTTAGCGTCACCGAAGTGGCTTTAATGGTAATCCCACGTTCGCGCTCAAGCTCCATAGAATCGAGGACTTGAGCCTGCATTTCACGATCTTGCAAACCGCCACAGGTCTGAATAAAGCGATCTGCGAGGGTCGATTTACCGTGGTCAATATGCGCAATAATCGAGAAGTTACGAATGTTTTTAATATCAACAGATTTTTTAGCTTGCGCCATGGGTTACCTTGAGAAAAAACGCGCTATGTAATTTAAAAATATTACATAACAAAAGCCGAATAGAAATTGCGAAGGATTATAGCAGAATGGTGATCTAGAAAAAGAATTATATTTTTAGCTTTGTCCACTCTGCCAAAATACCTGTCCAGCGATCTCAAGCTCAATCACTGCAATGAAAATTTGAAAATCACACCATGTTTTTGCTAAACCTGATTGAAATATCTAACTCTGTGCCAAAGAAGTGAGCGCTTATTGATCTAGATACACTATTGAAAAATCATAAGGATTGATCTGATCAGAAAGAGGTTGATAGGCTTGGGTAAAGGTAGGCGACATGCGTTTAGGACGCCCAGTGGCCATTTCAATACAGGCCCACTGCGTACTACCTGTAAATAACAGGTTTTGATCCTGTGGTCGATAAAATGCATATTGGCGAAATGAATACAGTGCGTTGATATCGTTCAACCAGGTTCGCAAAATAATTTCATCGCCCTCAAAAGCAGCTTTTCGATATTGTACCTGATGCTCAACCGCGACCATGGCATGTTTCAGTTCCACATATTCCTTTAACCCCAATCCCAATTTTTCAATATGGGCTGTGGCGACATCCTGCATCCACTGTACATAGACCACATTATTGACATGGCCCAAGCCATCGATATGTTCAGCTTGCACCTTTAACGCAAGATCAAAAATAGCTGTCATTTTTCTCTTATCCTTTCCATGATTTTCAACTGAATAGAGTCTACCGAATTTATAGGCTGGGTAAATTGCAAATAATAAAAAACCGCCCATCAAAAGCGGTTTTTTACATTCAAAAATCTGAATAGAATTAGATACGCATTCCCACAATCGCACGCTGCCCTTGGCGCATGAGCGTAACGCGTGCCACATTGCCCTTCTTCAACTCAGAAACTTCTTGTACAAATTGCTCTGCGTTCAATACTGCCTTGTTATTAATATGCGTCACCACATCGTTTGGCATGATACGCGCCTGTGCGGCAATGCCACCTGAACGAACATCCTGAATCATGACCCCGCCTTTGATCTCCAGTCGATCCTTTTCTAGCGAACTTAAATCACGAATAGCCACACCAATTACAGGTCCTTTGCTCGGCTGCGCCTGTGCTCCGGCTTTTGCAGGGGTATCATCCGGTGCGGTACTTAAGGTTGCTGAAATATTACGGCGCTTATCATCACGTAAAACCTCCAGCTGTACCTGTTGCTGAGGTGCAGTACGATTGAGATAGTTTAATAATTCACTGGTGCGTGAAATCGCAGTGCCGTTATATTTTAAAATCACGTCACTGACACGTAGACCGGCACGTGCGGCGGGTGAATTTGGTGCAACCTGAGTAATTAAGGAGCCTTCAGGCTTAGAAAGGTTGTAAGACTCTGCCAGATTACGGTCGATATCCTGCAAGCTGACCCCCAGATAGGAACGGGTCACTTTACCATTCTTTTTCAGCTGCTCTGCCACTTCCATGGCCACATCAATCGGAATCGAGAAGGAGAGCCCCATATAACCGCCGGTTCCACTGAAGATCCGCGAGTTCACCCCGACTACTTCACCATGCTGGTTAAATAAAGGCCCACCAGAGTTACCCGGGTTGAGGGCCACGTCTGTCTGGATAAAAGGCACTGCTGTTTCACCCATCATGTTGCGCATTTTGGCACTGACGATTCCGGCAGAGGCCGAATAATCAAAACCAAATGGCGAACCAATCGCGAGCACAGGCTCACCGACACGTAAGCGGCCTACATCCCCGGTACGCAATTCTGGAAAATTCGAACCTGTGACCTTAAGTAAAGCTACGTCGGTACGTGCATCACTTCCCACCACAGTGGCATCAATTTCACGGCGATCATTCAGGGTAATGGTGACTTTAGATGCATCCTCAACCACATGATGGTTGGTCAGCAGATAGCCATCTTTACTGATAAAAAATGCACTGCCATAGCCGGTTTTTTCCTGTGGCATGCGCTGCTGAGGGATAATCACCTGATTGCCAAAGAAGCGACGTAGAATTTCCGGAACTTGTTGTTGTAAGAGTTCTTCTTCGCTCATTTTTTTAACGACATTGACACTGACCACGGCAGGACTGACCTGCTCGACCAGATTTGAAAAATCAACCGGTGTGACAGCCTGCAACTGTGCAGCACTCATGGTCAGGGTCGCTGCAAATAATCCTTTTTTTAAGTCTAGAATTTTCATATAAATTATTCACTCAAATTGTTGATAAATTTATGTAAATAGGTTTTATCACAAACATTGTAAAGTTTGAGTAATAATATGTTTCAATGCTTCACGCTGGACAATATCTCATCATTAAAACACTAAGTTAAGGCTTTGATTAATTTTTTTCATTAATAAATGAGCATTTCAACGCTTGCCTTTTGCACAAAAAAGCGCTGTTATTACCAAACTTTTTTTAAAATTAGCTGATGGACATGTCTAATTCATCCCTTACCCATCAATTTGACGTCATTATTGTGGGCAGTGGCGGTGCCGGTTTAAGTTTAGCCTTATCGCTCCCGGACCATTTTAATATTGCAGTTTTAGCGAAATCCACCCTGACAGATGCCAGCACCTTTTATGCGCAAGGCGGTGTTGCTGCAGTACTCGATAAAATGGATTCGATTGAACAGCATATTGATGACACCATGATTGCAGGTGCACAGCTATGTGAAATGGACGCAGTCAAACAGACGGTAGAAGGGGGCAAACCATCAGTTGACTTTCTGCTAAAACACGGTGTGCAATTTACCCTGGATGAACAGGAACAGTTGCATCTCACCCGTGAAGGCGGCCATTCACAGCGCCGGATTATTCATGCCGCAGATGCCACAGGTCGTGCAATTTCGACTACTTTGGTACAACGCGCCCAAGAAAAATCAAATATCACTATTTTTGAAAATTATATTGCGATTGATCTGATCTGTTCACATAAACTTGGCCTAGACGGTGAAAACCGCGCGCTAGGTTTATATGTGCTGGATGAAAAAAATGAAAAAGTACATACTTTTTTAGCGCCCTTTACCGCCCTTGCCTGTGGCGGTGCAATGAAAGCCTATCTTTATACATCAAATCCGGATATTGCCACAGGTGACGGCATTGCCATGGCCTATCGTGCCGGCTGCCGGGTGGCTAACATGGAATTTAACCAGTTCCATCCGACCTGTCTCTATCATCCACAAGCGCGCTCCTTCCTCATCACTGAAGCAATGCGCGGCGAAGGGGCTTATCTGCGTCTGCCCGATGGCGAACGCTTTATGCTGCGTTTTGACGAGCGCGCCGAACTTGCACCACGCGATATTGTCGCACGCGCAATCGACTATGAAATTAAGCGCTTGGGTATTCGGCATGTCTGGCTGGATATTACCCATAAGGATGAAAGCTTTGTTAGAGAACATTTTCCTACGCTTTATGCCCGCCTGCTGGAACTGGGTATTGATATCACCAAAGATATGATTCCAGTGGTACCTGCAGCCCATTACACCTGTGGTGGCGTTGTGGTCGATGAACATAGCCAGACTGATATCGCAGGTCTATATGCAATTGGGGAAACCTCTTATACTGGTCTGCACGGTGCTAACCGAATGGCCAGTAACTCACTTTTAGAATGCTTTGTGTATGGCATGAGTGCAGCCAAGCATATCGAATCTCATTTCAATGCTGACTATGCCTTTCCGCCCGTACCCATCTGGGATGACTCACAGGTAACCAATCCGGATGAAGATGTGGTGATTCTGCAAAACTGGGATGAGCTACGTCAGACCATGTGGAACTATGTCGGTATTGTGCGCAGCACCAAACGTCTGGAACGTGCCTTGCATCGTATTGAAATGCTGAAAAAAGAAATCACCGAGTATTACCAAGATTATCAGGTCAGCAAAAACCTGATCGAGCTTCGCAATCTGGTGCTGGTCTCAGAAATGATTGTGCGCTGTGCCATGCAGCGTAAAGAATCTCGTGGCCTGCATTTCACGCTGGACTATCCGGAATTATTGCCTGAATTACGCAAGACCATTCTAAATCCGGTGAATTTTGAAGTAGAAACACCCTTGGTCAATATTTAGATTATTGGGGAGATATGATTTTTAAATCATATCTCCCTGTCTTTTAGCGCTCACCTACTTAATTAAGCTTAGGCTATTTATATCACTGAACTTCTATTCTTCAGGTGTTTAGTGTTGAGGTGGAATGGCATAAGTCGCAGTAACATGCGCCACTGGCTCATCAAGGTCTACTGAATAAATCCAGACTTCCCCGACAATCAGAACTTTACCGACTTTAATAAGCTTGCACTCTCCTCGCAAATCCGTGCCACCTGAAGGTTTACGGAGAAAATTGATATTCAGATTGGTGGTGACAGCCAAACCCACCAGGCCAATTTCGCCCAGAATAGCGACATATAAAGCAAGATCGGCCAAGGTCATCATAGTTGGGCCAGAAACAGTACCACCCGGACGCAACTCTTGTGCGCTAACCTGATACAGCAAAGTTGCACCGCGTGAAACAACGGCTTCGATCCTACATTTTTCTAGGCTTTGTGGAAATTCTTGTTGTAAAAATTGTTGAATTTCGGTTTTGGTCGTTTTCATCTTATTAAAATAATCTTCTATATTGCCTTCAATATAGAAGATTTTTCACACATTCACCTAGTGAAAATTAAAATAAACAGGATTTCAATTTAAACCAGACTTCAAATAACTTAAAGCCTGCTCGAATACCTGCTCCGGTGTACGGGTTGCATCCAGACGTTTGATCCGTTCCGGATGACGCTGCCACAACGTTTCATAGCCGGCTCTTACTTTCTCAAAGAAAGTGACTTTCTCTTGTTCAAAGCGATCCAGTGCGCCACGCGCGCGTGCCCGGTTCATTCCCAGTTCAATCGGTGCTTCTAACCAGAAGGTGATGTCCGGCATACGTGCCACAAAGTGATCATTTAATAACTGCAGCTTTGTTTCACTGAGTCCACGACCTGCACATTGATAGGCAAAGCTGGCATCAGTAAAACGGTCACAGAGTACAATTTTTCCGGCTGCTAAGGCTGGCAGAATAACTTGTGCCAAATGCTGGGCACGCGCCGCATACATCAATAGTAATTCGGTATCATGCGCCATCGCTTCTTCATGATTCACAGCCAGAAGTAGTGCACGGATCTGCTCGGCCATCGGCGTACCACCCGGCTCGCGCGTAAGCATCACATCTTTGCCTTGGGCCATAAAATCGTCATAGATCGAACGAATGAGTGTGGTTTTACCTACACCTTCTGTGCCTTCAAAGCTAATAAACATACTCATTCCTTATTCTTCGAGCGTAAAATGGTCAGATACTCCTGCACTGCTTTATTGTGATCATTCAGATTGGTCGTAAACGTATGTCCGCCATTGCCCGTGGCGACAAAATAAAGGTTGTCAGAATTATCCGGATGCATGGCTGCTTCAATGGCTTTCTTACTTGGCAGTGCAATTGGCGTTGGCGGCAAACCAGACATGGTATAGGTGTTATACGGCGTCGGCGTACGTAAATCCTTGCGGGTAATATTGCCATTATAGCTATCGCCCATTCCGTAAATCACGGTGGGATCGGTCTGTAAACGCATGCCAATTTTTAAACGGCGCACGAACACTCCAGAAACCTGTTCTAGCTCACTATCCACACTGGTTTCTTTTTCAATGATCGACGCCATGATCAGCGCTTCATATTTATTCTGATAGGGCAGATCAGTCACGCGTTTTTCCCAGGCCTGATCCAGTGCCTTCATCTGGCGCTGATACAGATTGGTTAAAATTTTACGGTCAGTTTCACCTTTAGCAAAGAAGTATGTATCCGGTGCAAACAGACCTTCAGGATGTGAAAATGGAATATTGAGCTCTTTAAGGAGTTGTGCCGTTGGCAAATGTGACACTTCTTTGGTCACCAGATCATCTTTCTTCAAAGCATCAATCAGCTGTTTGAATGTGGTTCCTTCAATCACCAGAATCCGGTTCATCTGGGCATTTTCAGCATTGGAGATCATATCCAGAACCTGACGAATGCTCATGCCCTGGCGCACTTCATATACGCCAGCTTTCATGGTGTCATGAATCAGGATGCGCTGATAAAGCTTGAGAATAATCGGGAAACTGACCTGCTTTTCTTTGGCCAGACGGTCAATAAAACCAGAATAGGTTTCCCCTGACCCAATCGCCAGCAGCTGTTTTTGTCCGTCTACAGGATAGTCTTTCCACAAACTGCTTTTTAAGACCAGTGCCAAAATCAAGGCAAGTCCAATCAGGACGAAGGCAATTCCTTTGAAAAGTGACGAAAATTTGGCTGTATTGTTCTTTTTGGCTTTAGACTTGGAAGCTGACATATTAAGACATCTGATTTAATCGAAGACGGTTAAAAAGTTCAATACAAGCATCGCCATCCAGAGATCGCTGCTCAAATTGAGTGACAATTTTCATCGGGTTTAGCGCATTACAAAAAAACAGACTCTGAATATGGGCTATTTCCTCCATATCGATGTAACGTTGCTGACAGGCAATTCCCTGATCTTGCATCCGTTGTAGAATTTCTGCACGCATCACCCCAAAGACGCCATTATAACGAAGTTCCGGCGTAATCCATGTATTGTTTATACAAATGAAACAATTACTGCTCACCCCTTCGACAACCCCGCCCTGTACATCTGTCACCAGTGCCTCAGACCAACCGCGCTGATCCGCCTCCTGCTTGAGCAAAACCTGCTCCAGGCGATTCAAGGTTTTTAGTCCGACCAGACCCGGCATAGTCAATCCCAGTGACTGCTGTAATACCCCACTTTGGATCTGTTCATACTTTAAATCATGTAAGGCTTGAGGATAATAAAATACCCACAGATCCGCCGGATGCTCTGGCAAACTATAGCCCCGCTCGCCGACTCCACGACTCAGCACGATCTTTAATGTTCCATTCAGCTGACTTTCTGATTCAAGTAAAATCTCTAAACTTTCTGCAATCAGAGCTAAATCAGCATGCAAACTTAATTTTTGATTACTGAGCTGCAAACGTGCCAGATGACGATCATATAATTCCACCCGGTCCTGTCGAATCCGGGCCGTGCTAAAACAGCCATCACCATAATGAAAGGCCCGATCGAGTACTTCTATCTCACTGACATGTTTCGCATTTTTTAAACAGAGCATATTTTATTGCCTCTCAAATCAATAATTGAGTACTGAGAGATAAGCTCCATCGATTTATCTCTTTTACTCACATCAAATGCATTTTTAATTATTTTTTATGCAAAATATCTCCAGCTATTCTTGCCTTGTCCAACAAAAGCTAAAAAAATTGAGGCAAAAATGAATATTGGTAAATTAAAAATTGGGGTATTGGCTGCACTGGTTTCGGCCACTGCTTTCAGTGTGTCTGCAAAAGATTTCCTGAACGTGTCTTATGACCCAACCCGCGAATTATATGACAATTTTAATAAGGAATTCAGCGCATACTGGAAAAAAACCACGGGTCAGGACGTGAACTATAAACAGTCGCATGGCGGTTCAGGTAAACAGGCCCGTGCTGTGATTGATGGTCTGGATGCAGACGTCGTGACCCTCGCGCTAGCTGCCGACATTGATGAAATTGCAGCGAGAGGTCTGCTGCCTAAAGACTGGCAGAAACAATTCCCGCAAAACTCGCCCCCCTATACCTCCACCATCGTCTTTCTGGTCAAAAAAGGCAATCCAAAAGGGATTAAAGATTGGGACGATCTGGTGAAGCCTGGAGTAGAGATCATTACGCCAAACCCGAAAACTTCTGGCGGTGCACGCTGGAACTATCTGGCGGCATGGGCATGGGCCAAACATCAACCTGGTGGCAATGACAGCAAAGCACAAGATTTTGTGCGTCAAATCTATAAACAGACCAAAGTTCTGGACTCAGGCGCACGTGGAGCCACCACCACTTTTGCTGAGCGCGGGATCGGTGATGTATTACTGGCTTGGGAAAATGAAGCCCATCTCGCTACTCGTGAACAGCCGGGTAAATTTGAAATCATCACGCCAAGTCTGTCAATTTTGGCCGAGCCACCGGTGGCAATTGTAGAGAAAAATGCCAGGAAAGATGGCAATGAAAACCTCGCCAAAGCTTATTTGAATTATCTGTATTCTCCTGCGGGGCAAACTGTGGCTGCGAAGAACTTCTATCGTCCACGTAATAGCGAAGTATTAAAGAAATATAGCAGCGTATTTAAACCTTTAAAGTTAGTCACCATCGACAAAGAATTTGGTGGCTGGACCAAGGTACAAAAAGCACATTTCGATAATGGCGGGATCTTTGATCAAATTGTAAAGGCAAATCATACGAAATAATGAGGCAGTCCAGCAGAAACAATGGCCTTTATTGATAAGGCCATTTTCATTTCAATAACTTCAGCTCCGTCTTATCTTTTTTTTTCATATAAAATTCGTTTTTATTTATTTTTTACGCATAAAGAATAGGTTTATTCTGCAGCTATGTTACAAAACGTGTAAGAAATTGAGGTTTCTAATGAGTATTTCAAAAACAATAAAACTTGGGGTTCTGGCTGCTGTGATTTCGGCAACCTCATTAGGTGCTTCAGCACGTGATTTTCTGAATGTTTCCTACGATCCGACACGTGAATTGTATGAAGATGTCAACAAGAGTTTTGGCAAATACTGGGAAAGCCGTACGGGTCAAAAAATTAACTTCAAGCAATCCCATGGTGGTTCTGGTAAACAGGCCCGCTCTGTTATTGATGGCTTGAATGCAGATGTGGTGACTTTGGCCCTCGCAGCCGATATTGATGTGCTTGCAGAAAAAGCCAAATTGTTGCCAGCAGACTGGCAAAAGAAACTGCCACAAAACTCGACACCGTATACCTCAACAATCGTATTTTTGGTGCATAAAGGCAACCCCAAAGGGATTAAAGACTGGGGCGATCTGGTGAAACCGGGTGTCGGTATTATTACCCCGAATCCGAAAACATCAGGTGGCGCGCGCTGGAACTATCTGGCGGCATGGGCATGGGCCAAACATCAGGCCGGTGGCAATGACACAACTGCACAAGAATTTGTTCGCCAAATTTATAAAAACACCAAAGTCCTGGATTCAGGTGCGCGTGGTGCAACCACCACCTTTGCCGAGCGCGGGATCGGTGATGTCTTGCTGGCCTGGGAAAATGAAGCGTACTTAGCGATTCGTGAGCAACCAGGTAAGTTTGAAATTATCACGCCAAGTCTGTCTATTCTGGCTGAACCGCCAGTGGCGATTGTAGAAAAAAATGCAGCGAAAAAAGGCAATAAGCATCTGGCTCAAGGTTATTTAAACTTCCTGTACTCGCCACTGGGTCAAGACCTGGCAGGCAAACATTATTATCGTCCACGCAGTGAAGTAGCTTTAAAGAAATATAATCATGTGTTCAAACCACTCAAACTGGTGACGATTGATCAGGAATTTGGCGGCTGGGCAAAAGTGCAAAAAGCACATTTTGAGAATGGCGGTATTTTCGACCAGATTGTGAAGGCAAACAGCGCGAAGTAATTCGCAGCTGATCTGACAGGAGCATCGATATGATACATACGCTTATTGTTCCAGGTGTAGGTGGTAGCGAATACAGTCACTGGCAAACATGCTTACAACATCAGCTCAGTCGATGCTCTCGTGTGCAACAAAAAGATTGGAATCATCCCGTTTTGCAGGAATGGATCACTGAATTTGTCAAAGCCCTGCAAGATATTCAAGATGATGTACAGATTGTAGCGCACAGCTTTGGCTGTTTAACCTCGGTCGCAGCACTGGCACAACATCCAGAATTGACTGCTAAAGTTAAAAAGCTGATTCTGGTCGCGCCGGCCAATCCGGCACGTTTTGGGGAAAATGGTTTTGTTCGTAACAGCCAGACCGATTACAGCCATTATTTTCAGCAAGTGCAGATTCAGGTTCCGGCCACGTTATTAATCAGTGAAAATGATCCCTGGTTAAGCTATGCAGATGCCGAGTTTCTGGCCAAAGCCTGGAAACTCAAACCGATTAATCTCGGACAGGTGGGGCATGTCAATGTCGCTTCAGGATTTGGCCCTTTTCCTGAACTTGCCCAGTATTTGATTTCAGAAAAGACTATGCAACATATCAGCAATACTGATGACAGCAAGTATTATTTCAAATTTGCATTTTAGTCGTTGCAAATTATGCTTGTGTCCAATTTCTTTTTTTAATTTTCGCTGGTTAGTTTTAACCAGCTTTCTCTCTTTTGAGGAGTCATCATGTCGCAGCGATCCCGAGTGCTGCCAGGATTTGGTCTTTCTCTAGGCTTTACCCTAGCGTATTTATCATTAATCGTTTTAATCCCGCTGTCTGCTGTTTTTATTAAATCACTGGGCATTGGCTGGGAAGGCTTGTGGGAAATCCTGAGCTCTGAACGTATTCAAAAATCACTACAACTCAGTTTCAGTGCAGCCATTATTGCTGCGCTGGTGAATGTGGTGTTTGGCCTGTTATTGGCCTGGTGTCTGGTACGTTATAGCTTCCCGGGCAAACGTATTGTCGATGCCTTGGTCGATTTGCCTTTTGCCCTGCCAACAGCGGTGGCCGGTATTGCCTTGACCTCTTTATATGCGCCGACTGGCTGGATTGGTCAGTATCTTGAACCGATTGGTATTCAGGTTGCTTATACCCCGATTGGTATTACGCTGGCTCTAATCTTTATTGGTCTGCCTTTTGTGGTTCGTACCGTACAGCCAGTACTCAGTGATCTGGAAACCGAACTGGAAGAAGCTGCATCTGCACTCGGGGCAAATCGCTTGCAAATTGTGACCAAGGTCATTTTCCCGATTTTACTTCCTGCGCTTATCACTGGCTTTGCGTTAGCTTTCGCTCGCGGTGTTGGTGAATATGGTTCGGTGATCTTCATTGCCGGGAATCAGCCTTTTGAAACAGAAATTGCCCCACTGATGATTATTTCCCGTTTAGAAGAATATGATTATGCCGGTGCAACCACAATTGCGGTGGTGATGTTGCTGATTTCATTTGTCCTGCTGTTCCTGATTAACTTACTGCAAGCTTGGGCCAGCCGCCGTACCGGGAGAACTGCACGATGAGTTTGAATACCAACAGCAATGCACTGGCTGAAAAACTGCAATCCCGTGATGCAACCCGTGAGCCAACCTGGGTACGTTATACCCTGATCACTATTGCACTGATTTTTTTCTTGAGCTGCCTGATCCTGCCTTTGATTCTGGTTTTTGTGGAAGCCTTTAAACAGGGAATTGGTGTTTATACACAGGCATTGGTGCATCCAGATACTTTATCTGCGGTCAAACTTACACTTTTGACTGCTGCAATCGCCGTACCGCTGAACGTGGTATTTGGTGTAGCTGCAGCATGGTCAGTGGCGAAGTTTAACTTTCGGGGTAAATCCTTCCTGACCACCTTGATTGATATGCCATTTTCGGTCTCTCCCGTGATTGCCGGTTTAATGCTGGTACTGATTTTCGGTACGCAAGGCTGGATGGGGTCCTGGCTAATGGACAATGACATCAAGATCCTTTATGCAGTGCCTGCCATTGTCCTGGCGACCATCTTTATTACTGTACCTTTCGTGGCTCGTGAGTTAATTCCATTAATGGAAGCACAAGGCACGGAAGAAGAAGAAGCTGCGATTGTGCTCGGTGCATCTGGCTGGCAAACTTTCTGGAAAGTGACCCTGCCAAATATCAAATGGGGTCTGATTTACGGCGTGATTCTGTGTAATGCACGGGCCATGGGTGAGTTTGGTGCAGTATCGGTTGTATCCGGTCATATCCGCGGTGAAACCAATACTTTACCGCTACACGTCGAAATTCTTTATAACGAATATACCTTTAGTGCTGCGTTTGCCGTGTCTTCGCTTCTGGCTCTCCTCGCAATTGTCACCCTGATTTTAAAAACATGGGTGGAACTGCGCCAGGAAAAACAGGACAAACGTAATCAAGATTCTACAGTTTCTTAAGGAATGCCAACATGAGTATTCAAGTACAAAATATTGAAAAACACTTTGGTGCATTCCATGCACTTAAAAATATCTCGCTGGATTTTCCAGATGGTCAACTGGTGGCCCTGCTCGGCCCATCAGGTTGCGGCAAAACCACGCTGCTACGGATTATTGCAGGTCTAGAATCTGCAGATGGCGGTCAGGTCATTCTGGAAGGTCAGGATGCGACCAATGTTCATGTACGTGAACGTGAAGTCGGCTTCGTGTTTCAACATTATGCCCTGTTTCGTCATATGACGGTATTTGACAATATTGCTTTTGGTCTGCGTGTTCGCCCACGTAAAACCCGTCCATCTGAAGCGGAAATTAAAAAACGTGTTACGCGTTTACTTGATTTGGTTCAGCTGGGTTTTCTGGCTGACCGTTACCCTGCTCAGCTTTCAGGTGGCCAGCGTCAGCGTATTGCATTGGCACGTGCCTTAGCCGTTGAACCGCGTGTGCTGTTGCTAGATGAACCTTTCGGTGCACTGGATGCCAAAGTCCGTAAGGAATTACGTCGCTGGTTACGTACCTTGCATGATGAGTTGCACATCACCTCGATCTTTGTGACCCACGATCAGGAAGAAGCACTGGAAGTGGCCGATCAGATTGTGGTGATGAACAAAGGTAATGTCGAACAGATCGGTTCGCCACGTGAGGTCTATGAAACGCCGGCAACCCCATTTGTGTTTGATTTCTTGGGTCAAGCCAATCGTTTTGAAGGCCAGAACAACGGCGGCATTATTCAGCTCGGGCAAGATCGTATTCAGTTTGATGGCGCAAAAAATGCTGCTCAAGGTGAAGTGATTTTATTCGCACGTCCTGATGAGCTGCGCATTCATGCACAGCCACAAGACAATGCCATTCAGGCCACCTTCATACGTGAATTATGGATTGCGGGTAAAGTCGTTGCAGAACTGAATGACCGTCAGGGTAACTTGATTGAAATTTTACTGACACCTGATGAAGCAAGAGCACACCAATTCCGCCCCAATCAAACCGTGTGGTTAAGTGCGGTGAACTTGCATTTATTTGAAAATCAGGTCGCTTAAGACCAAAAGATGGGGCTTCGAAATGCCCCATCCTCTTCTAGGGTAAAGAGAATTATGAATTTCCAACAATTAAGAATTATACGAGAAACGGTTAGACAGAACTTTAATTTAACTGAAGCCTCAGCTGCACTTTATACTTCGCAGTCTGGAGTAAGTAAGCATATTAAAGATCTGGAAGATGAGCTTGGCGTGCAGCTGTTTATCCGTAAGGGTAAGCGTCTACTGGGTTTAACCGAGCCGGGACAGGCTCTTTTAGGAATTGTAGAACGCATGCTGGTCGATGCCGATAATATTAAGCGACTGGCTGATGATTTTAATAAAGTTGATGAAGGCACATTGACCATTGCCACCACGCATACCCAGGCGCGCTATGTGCTACCGCCGATTGTCAGCCAATTTAAAAAAGAATTTCCTAAAGTGCATTTGATTCTGCAACAGGCCAGCCCGGTAGAAATCACGGAAATGCTGCTGCAAGGTCAAGCCGATATCGGTATTGCAACCGAAGCACTGACGACTGAAGACAATCTGGCCAGCGTACCTTATTATAACTGGCAACATAGTATTATTACGCCGCAAAATCATCCACTTGCAATTAAAGATCAGATCCGGATCGAAGATCTGGCCCATTACCCGATTATTACCTATCATGGTGGTTTTACCGGTCGCTCCAAGATTGATACTGCCTTTGAAGAAGCCGGCTTTGATGTCGATATCGTGATGTCCGCACTCGATGCCGATGTGATTAAAACCTATGTGGAAATGAATATGGGCGTCGGCATTGTCAACGATGTCGCTTATGATCCGGAGCGTGATTACCGTTTAAAGCAGATTAAAACGGATATTTTTGGCATGAATACCACCTGGATTGCGGTACGTAAAGGACATTTACTACGTGGTTATGGCTACGAGTTTATTTCCCTGTGCTCGCCGGATGCCGATATTAAAGCGCTTAAAAAAGTCGCCTATCCAGACGAATAAAAATATATAAGTTTTCAGTCAAAGAGGCCAGCGAGCCTCTTTATTATTTTCAAGTGGATAATCTGTATAAATATCAAGCATAATCACATTAATAATAAATTGAATTATACCAATATGATCGACAGCAAATTTGCTCTTTTCTGTATGGGCTGCGCTTTTTCTGGGTCAGGTTATAGCGCTGCTTTTGAACAGTCCAATCAAAGTATTCAGTCTTTTTTTGAAAAAAATCATTATGCTGAAATTTCATTGGCTTGGATTCGCCCTGATATTAGCGGTCAGGTACAGCATACCGAGCAGCTGCAACAACTGGGTATTACTGACTTTTCTACGGGCCAACTTGCCAGTACGCAATTTATCTCTAATGTTGCCTTAAAATTACAGCTTCACCCTCAACTATCATGGGGACTGATTTATGATCAGCCTTATCATGTAGATGTGGCTTATAGTTATAATCCTGTTTTTGCAGGTGAAGCGCTTTCTGTTGAAGCCGCGACTATCCAGTTTGATAGCCACAATCTCACATCATTAATCGGCTTCCAACCGGATAATCACTGGAATTTTTATACAGGGCTAAGTTATCAAAGTCTGGAAGGAAGCTTATATTTATCCGGGCAAACCTTTTATATATTTAATGGTTATCGGGCTACATTTGAACAAGATCCCGCTTGGGGCTGGCTTGCAGGATTCAGTTATCAACTACCCGAATATTTTTTTAGAACTGCGCTGACTTACCGTTCAGCCATTGCTCACCATCATAAAACTGCTGAATCAATTGTCGTAGGCACCAATCCCTCCCCCTATACCCAGATTCAAACCCCTCAATCCATCCATCTGGATTTTCAAACAGGATTGCCTTATCAAAATGCCTTTTATGGCACATTACGCTGGTTAAACTGGCAAAATTTTGTCATTCAGCCGCCTAAATTCGGTGCAGTGATTGACTATGCGGCCTTAGAATTTCCAGAATTAAAATCATTCAGGATGATTGATTATCGGGAGGATCAATGGTCTGCCAAAATCGGTCTGGCGCATCAATGGCCCTCCTTTGGCATAAACTCTATCGAGCTTTTATGGGATTCCGGTACAGGAAATCCGGCTTCGACATTAAATCCGAGTGATGGATATTGGGGTATTGGACTAGGTCATCTTTACAAGATTCAAGATACTTGGGATATTGCCACAGGATTCTATTATTTAAAATTTCAAAAACCTGAGATCTCAACATCTGAGTCACTTACGCCTCAGATAGCGGGTTTATCTGCTGTTTCTGATAATAGTGCTTGGATCATGGGCTTAAAACTGGGTTATCACTTTTAAAACTTTCATTACAACGCATAAAAAAAACGAGCCGAAGCTCGTTTTTTTTATGCAGCTATAGCTTAGAAGCGGAAGCTGACACCCAGTTTCGCTACTGGTAGCCATTCGTATTCATTGTCATTACGGATTTCATTTTCTTCAGCAGTAAGTGCTTGCTCAAGAGTACGGCCATCCTCACCTATTAGCCCGAGTGCTGCAGTATTGGCATTTAAATTTGCAGTTGGATTTCCATTATAATAAGCGCCAATTTCACCAAATACACCCCAACGATTGGTAATTGCTGGTGAGAAACCAATCCCTACATAAGGTGCGAGATTGTTTTTATATGATAAATCACCATTAATACGGACATCAGTTGTGCCTGCGTTAAAACGCTCTCCATCTACAGTGAATGCAGCATTAGTACCTGGACGACGTTCTAAACTGTAATCATTATCAATATACGCAACACCTGCCGCCATATAGAACCAGTTCGCCCAAGGACGAATCTCAGCATTTAAATAGGTCAGATTATTATCCATGTCTAAGTCATAATCATTACCATTGATTGACAAGTCATCAGACCAGGAAATATCACCGCCGTTATAGCCTAAAGTCACGCCGACATATGGGTTCACATTCCATGAAAGTGCACCACCGTAACCGGTAGTACCGACTTCAGCACGAACAGCTGCGGGTTTAAAGAAAGAAAAAGATGCCACACCTTCATCTGTTACGATTGTTTCATCAGCAGCCATAGCAGAGCCAGCTGCTGCAGCTAAAATGGAAACTGCTAAAATTTTATGTAAAGACTTCATTATTTCTCTCCTCAAAAGAACTTATTTTGATCATTAGTTATTCGTGATGGATTCAATATAAAGGACTTAAAAAATATTTTTTATTCATGTTTTGCTGATCTTTTGTTATTTTTTGATACAAATTAGTTTTTCTTGTTGATAACCTGGCTTTTTCTAACACTTCTACTACATTTTAAAATAATGAAAAATAACACTTATCACGTTCATTATTTCAAACTTCCCACACTTTTGGCTATTTTTCATCTATTTTCAGTCTGCTCAACTATTTTTAATGCAATATAGTGTAAAATCTAGAAAATTTTTTCTGGAAGGAAGATCATGTCGCAGCTTTCAACAATCATTGAAAAAGCGTTTGAAGATCGTGCGAATTTCACAGCTGCAGATTGCCCTGCTGAAATCCGTCAAGCAGTTGAGGACGTAATTGCTGGTCTAGACAATGGTACTTTACGTGTTGCTGAAAAAATCGATGGTGAATGGATTGTTCATCAATGGATTAAGAAAGCGGTATTGTTATCATTTAAATTAAACGACAACAAACCAATGCAAGCTTGTGATCTTCGTTTCTATGACAAAGTAGATACTAAATTCTCAGACTGGACTGAAGAACAATTCAAAGTGGCTGGCGTACGTGTAGTCCCTCCCGCGGTGGCGCGTAAAGGTTCATTCCAGGCCAAAGGCGTGATCTTGATGCCTTCTTATGTCAACATCGGTGCCTATGTAGATGAAGGTACGATGGTGGACACATGGGCAACTGTGGGTTCATGTGCACAGATTGGTAAAAATGTTCACTTGTCTGGTGGTGTTGGTATTGGTGGTGTACTTGAACCACTTCAAGCCAACCCGACCATTATTGAAGATAACTGCTTTATCGGTGCACGTTCTGAAATCGTTGAAGGCGTGATCGTTGAAGAAGGTTCTGTAATTTCAATGGGCGTATTCATTGGTCAATCGACCAAGATTTATGACCGTGCCACTGGTGAAATTCACTATGGTCGCGTACCAGCAGGTTCAGTCGTTGTTGCAGGTAGTCTGCCTTCTAAATGTGGTACTTACAGCCTTTATGCTGCGATTATCGTGAAAAAAGTAGATGCGCAAACTCGTTCTAAAACCAGCCTGAACGATCTATTACGCGAAGACTAATATGTCTTAACTTAGAGGGCACATTGGTGTTCCTCGGAGCTTCAAGCGCTCCCCGTCTCTACGATCAGTCATGATCGTAGGGATTTTTATTTTTATACCCGGTTATTTATTTCTCAGTGGTTAGTTTTGTTATGAATACGCTTCGTTCTTCCGCAATTCCAGTTTCTGATCCGTCTGCGGGTTTACGCATTACGGAGATCTTCTATTCATTACAAGGTGAAGCCAATGCTGCGGGCTTGCCAACGGTTTTTATCCGCTTAACCGGCTGCCCGTTACGCTGTACATACTGTGACACCACCTATTCATTTGAAGGTGGTCAGCGTCAGTCTCTGGATGAAATTATTCAGACCACGCTCGATTTTAAAACACCCTATGTCTGTGTGACCGGTGGTGAACCACTGGCTCAACCGAATGCCCTGCCTTTAATGCAGCGCCTTGCTGATTTAGGTTGTGAGGTTTCTTTAGAGACCAGTGGTGCTTTAGATGTTGCTAAAGTAGACTCGCGCGTTTCCAAAGTTCTAGATTTAAAAACCCCAACTTCAGGTGAAGTTGCACGAAATTTGTTATCCAATCTGGATCATTTAACGCCACATGATCAAATCAAGTTTGTGATCTGCAACCGTGAAGACTATGAATGGTCAAAGCAGCAGCTTGAACAGTATCAGCTTCAAGAGAAAGTCAGTACAGTCTGGTTCTCGCCTGCATTTGCGGTTGAAAAAGGCGCGGTTCGTTTACCGCAACTGGCGCGTGATTTGGCTCAGTGGATTTTAGAAGACCATCTCCCTGTTCGTTTCCAGTTACAGCTGCACAAGTTGTTATGGAATGATGAAACTGGTCGTTAATTTTTTGTAAAGTTACTTTTTTGGAGAATCAGCTTATGCGCCCTCGTGCCATTGTTCTGTTATCTGGCGGATTAGACTCAACTACATGTCTGGCTTGGGCACAGGCACGCTACGAATGTATCGCGATCAGTTTTAAGTATGGTCAGCGTTCAACCACAGAGCTGGATGCAGCCAAAGCACTGACTCAAGCTGCCGGTGTGGAACATCGTGTGATTAATATTGATCTGGGCAATCTGGGTGGCTCAGCCCTTACCGATCATAGCATTGAGGTGCCTGATCATGAACAAGCCGGTATCCCGATTACCTATGTTCCGGCACGTAATACCATCTTCCTGTCTTATGCTTTAGCCGCTGCGGAAGTATTTAAAGCCGAAGCAATTGTGATCGGAATTAATGCGGTTGATTACTCGGGCTATCCGGATTGCCGACCGGAATTTATTGACGCATTTGCCAACATGGCACGCCTTGCGACCAAGGTTGGCGTAGAGGGTCAGGCGCTCAAATTTGAAACACCTTTGTTACATTTATCCAAAGCAAATATTATTCGCTTAGGTATTGAACATGGCGTAGACTACAGTCAAACGGTGTCATGCTATCAAGCAGATGACCAAGGACGTGCCTGTGGCAAATGTGACAGTTGCCGTTTACGTAAACAGGGTTTTGCGGACGCAGGTGTTGAAGACCCGACACGTTATATACCGTAATAACAAGGTAGAGTTTATGAAGAATTTAAAATCAAGCATCGTGCTTTCAGCAATTGTTTCAGCTGCTGCTATGTTCGCAACAACGGCTCAGGCAGCTGATGACAAATTACAACAAGCTTATAAAAGCACCAATGTAAAATCTGCATTGATCAATGTTTGTAAAGATGAAACTGGCAAAGGTAAAAAACTGACCGCTGCTGAAGTTAGTAAATATTGTACTTGCGCTGTTGAAGCGGATGGTAAACTAACCAATGCACAAAAATGGGAAATCCAAAGCACCATTAACCAGAAGAAAAGTCCTGGAACTTTAGCTTTTGTACAGAAGCAGAATAAAGACCTGCAAGCATGTTTTGGTCCACAGTTAACAGGCAAACTGAAAACTTTGACTGAAGAAGCAATGAAATCAGCTCAAGCTGCGCCGAAGAAATAATATCTCATTATTCTTTGATGAAATAAGCCACTATAATGTGGCTTATTTTTTTGAAAAATTTAAATAAAACAGGAGTTAATATGACTGCCATCAGTTTGCTTGACCAGAGTTTCCCTGCAACGACAGGTGAAATCAATTTAACCCAGCTGGATACAGAATGGCTGGTGATTTATTTTTATCCTAAAGATTCTACTCCGGGTTGTACCACTCAAGCCGTCGGATTTTCTTGTTTAAAAGATCAGTTTGATGCTTTAAATACCACCATTATTGGCGTATCTCGTGATTCGGTCAAAGCCCATCAAAACTTTACTGAAAAGCAGAATCTGAGTATTAATCTGATCAGTGATAAAGAAGAAATCCTGTGTAATCACTTTGATGTGATTAAAGAAAAAAACATGTATGGCAAACAAGTCATGGGGATCGAGCGTTCGACTTTTATTTTCCATAACGGCGAACTGGTCAAAGAATATCGTAAAGTCAAAGCCGCAGGTCATGCCGAACAAGTCCTGGAAGATTTAAAAGCTCTGCAAAGTGCTTAATTGACTATTTCCTGCAAGGATAAAAGCTCGAAAAAATTGGGCTTTTTTTGTGATTACTTTGATGTAATACAAGCATTTTATATGTCTTCTATGCTTCAATTTTTAAAGCTAAGCAATAGACATGCAGCAGTCTATTAATCTGAAAAAAGACTGTATTCAAACACCCTTAATTAACTTCACAATGACCCGAGAGATGCAGATTCACTTTCTCCCCTACGCCTGCGATTCCCTTTCTCATGCCGAAATCACTGCGGTTAATCACTGCAAATGCCTGGACTTCGAGCAAGTTGTCATTAGACAGACTCGACTTAAAGGTTGTTTCAAAAATCACCGGTTTGGTCACACCACGCAAAGTCAAATTGCCTAAAACATTGTATTTACCATTGCCCAGGTCTTTAAACTGGATACTTTTAAAACTTACCGTTTTGTATTTTTCAACATAAAAAAGGTCTTCACCCAAAATCATATGTTTCAATAACGGTTTATTAAAACTCAAACTCTCCACATCCATGACCAGATGCGTTGAAGCATTTTGCGGTGCTTTGGCATCAAACTGCATGCTGGATTGCACCTGATTAAACTTGGCTTTGACCACAGTCAGTCCCATTGACTTGATCTCAAAGCCGACATCACTTTTAGGAGTGAGCGTCCATGATTTTGCAAAAGTCTGACTACTGAAAAATAAACAGATTGCCAGGCCAATCAGTCCAGTTTTTATTGTTGTTTTCAATTTTAAATCTACCTTGTTTAATTTCTTATTGATCGGATTTAGGTACGCGCTTCAAGCTAAAATTAAATTTTCTTTTCAGTTTTAGAATTTTTGTTTTCGTTATTTTTATACCAGTTAACTGAAGTTTTTGTAAAACCCTTAGTGACTAATGGAAAAAATAATAATTAGTATTTATTTTTAAGAAGTAGCTTAATCGAAGTATGCTCATCGAATGGAGACTGTTAATACTTTGATTTTAAAATTCATCTCCTAAATATGATCATATATTTCAACAAAATCTGAAGTAAAATTTGCTTACACAGCGAGCACTGCAAACTCTATTTTCTATTGTGATTCTCTTTGAAAAATGTTTAAAACAGAATGTCTAGACAAATATCAATTACAGACCTTACTCGCATTCTCTTGCTCAAAATATAAAAATCCTCAATTGAGGATTTTTATATTACCAGTTGAATTAAATACTGAGAATTAATGACCCTGCGACGATCCACATGGTACAAGCAATGAGAGCATCCAGAACCTTCCAGGCATGGCGATGCTGAAACCAGGGTGTCAATATCTTTGCCCCATAGCCCAAGCTAAAAAAGAAAAACCAAGATGCACAGACAGCACCAAGCGCAAACCACCATTTTCCTAGGCTATATTGCGTTGAAATTGAACCAATCAGGATGACGGTTTCTAAATAAACATGCGGGTTTAACCAGGTAAATGCCAGACAGATCATCAACACTTGTAAAAAATGTGCTGTAACTTGATCACTTGGAGCCAAAACTTCTGTTGATTTAAATGCACTGATTGCATGTTGCAGACCATAATAAAACAGGAATCCTGCGCCGATATATTTAGAAAACATAACCGCATTTGGATAATGTTCAATGATGTGAGCAAAACCAAAAACACCTAATAATATCAAAATAGTATCAGACAAGGCACACGTCAAACAGACCAAGAAGATATGCTGCTGCTTTAAACCCTGTTTTAGTACAAAGGCATTCTGCGCCCCGATACTGACAATCAGGCTCATACCTAC
Organism: Acinetobacter sp. YH12200; assembly: GCF_013418175.1. Taxonomy (NCBI): domain Bacteria; kingdom Pseudomonadati; phylum Pseudomonadota; class Gammaproteobacteria; order Moraxellales; family Moraxellaceae; genus Acinetobacter; species Acinetobacter sp. YH12200. The sequence goes on along the minus strand of NZ_VPCO01000001.1, from coordinate 286,849 downwards.
AGCAAAGCCACTGACCATATAACTGAACATCACATTCCCCTTTTTTGAATACATGAATTATTCAACAAAAAGGAAGCTATTCATTAAAACTAAGTTAATATCAATTTAACTAAATTTTTCTTAGATTGTAGCGATGCTGAATGCGAAACAATGTGATGCTTTTTACGCGGTTGCAAAAACTGGAAGTTTTGATCTGGCGGCAGAACAACTCAATATTACTGCCTCAGCAGTGACCCTTCGTGTTCAGAGTCTGGAAAAACAATTGGGACACTTGCTGCTGGTGAGAGACCGGCCTTGTCGCGTGACTCAATCTGGACAAACTTTATTGCATTATTTACAGCATCAGCGTTTGCTAGAACAGAACTTGATGCAGGATTTGGGTGGTCAGGTACAACAGGAAGGTTTTTACTGCCTGAATGTTGCCACCAATGCCGATTCACTTGCGACCTGGTTATTGCCGACCTTACAAGCCCAACTGATCCAGCATAAAATTGTGCTGCATTTTCAACTGGATGACCAATCACAAACCCATCATTTACTGGAAGCCGGACTGGTCAATGCCTGTTTAAGCACTGAAGCCAAAGCCATGAAAGGCTGTCTGGCCGAGCGGATTGGACCAATGCACTACCGTCTGGTTGCCACGCCTGAATTTGCCCGGAACTGGTTTCAACAAGGAATACATCGTGATGCCTTACGCCACGCACCGGCGATTCTGTTTAATGAAAAAGACCAGTTGCATACCCAGTATATCCAGCAAGAATTTGGCCTGAGTCCGGCACAATATCCTCACTTTTTTATTCCATCGACGCATGCATTTTTTGATGCCATTGTCATGGGCTTGGGTTATGGCTGGTTGCCGGATTATCAAACCCGGCATTTGCTGGAATCAGGACAATTGATTGAACTTTCCGGTGAAATGCGAATTGAAGTCCCCTTGTATTGGCATCACTGGAAACAGCAGTCTCCTGCTCTGGCGATTCTGGGTAAATGTTTAAAACAGCATGCTCAGACCACCATGAATCAGCCTCTAGCCATCTGATCGAGTCAGGCCAGATTGCTTTTATCCTTCTGGACAAATTTTTGACTGAGTTGCTGATAGGTTTCGGTATGCTGGAATTGCTCTAGAAACTCAATCGTGCCTTGTGGAAATTTATCCCGTTGAATTTCACCGCGATAATAAGCTTCACGCATCGGCGTAGCGGATAAAGCACCTTCTAGGCTTTCCAGTTCGACCATTTCCCATTCCGGGAAAAATTTTAAATAATATGAAGAATCATCTTTAAAATGTCCAATCAGTCCGACTTTGGCATTCGGTTCTATAGCCTGATTTATCAGCGATTTCACCAGTTTTTGCCATTTTTCATCATTATAAACATCAATGACTTCTACAAATTGAATCCGCGCCTGATCTTCCGGACTAAAATTTGCAAGGATCATGGCTTCACGTTCCGAAGCCAAAAATGGATTTTTGATATTGCGTTCATTCTGCGCAGAACCGAGGGCCAAAATCACATTTTGACTGTGTTCTAAAGCAATCTGAATGGTTTGCATATGCGCCAGATGAAAAGGCTGAAAACGGCCAATGAAAACCAGATAATCAAATGTATAGTTCATAACAGATCATTTTTATGACTCATGAGTTGTGCCGCCCCAATAAATATGCGACATAATCAATCTCATAAAATCAAATTAAGTTTTAAAGCAAGGATAGTACGATGACACTGAGCTGTATTCAACAACCTCATGAGCATTTGCATGCGAATTTAGAACATGGCGTACTCACTTTAGCCATCAATCGCCCGGAAGCGAAAAATGCCTTATACAGCGAGCTGTATTTATGGATTGCTCAAGCGCTCGATGAAGCAGATCAAGACAATCAGGTGCGTGTGGTGGTGTTACGCGGTCAGGACACGGACTTTAGCGCGGGCAATGATATGCAGGATTTCATGAAATCTGCTGCCAAGAAAGGTCAGGCCCCTGCGGCTGAAGGCCCGCCCTTTATTTTACTCAAAGCGGCTGCCAAGTTTTCCAAGCCTTTAATTGCAGCGGTACGTGGCGTTGCAATCGGGATTGGGGTAACCATCTTATTGCATTGTGACTTGGTCTATAGTGACAATACTGCCCTGTTCCAGATTCCATTTGTCAGTCTGGGCCTATCGCCTGAAGGCGCTTCAAGCAAATTGCTGATTCAGCAGGCGGGCTATCATAAAGCGGCTGAATTATTGCTGACTGCACAAAAATTCAATAGCGAAAAAGCACTCGGTGCCGGTCTGGTGAATAGTATCGAAGAAGATACCTATGCGGCTGCACAAAAACAGGCGCAGACTTTAGCAGCATTACCTTTGGCGTCTTTGAAGCAAACCAAAGCCTTGATGAAACATAATCTGGATGAAATTGTGGCCTGCATCGACCATGAAGCAGAAATTTTCATGCAGCGCGTTGGCTCTCCGGAAATGCTGGAAGCCGTACAAGCTTTTATGCAAAAACGTAAACCTGATTTCACACAATTCAACTAATTTTCAAACTTAGGATCTCAATGAGCTGGTTTAGACTGCCTCATTGATTCCTTTACCTGTAAGAATAAAGAATATGTCTACTGAAAACTCATCCATTATTGCCCAGTCTACTGAAACCATTGATAGCGCCAATCCGGATAAAAAACGTTATTATGAACCTGCTCCGCAGGATATTGATGTCGATAATTTCCGTAAAGTGATCGAAAGTCGTCGTTCAGTGCGTAAATTTACCAAAAAACCAATTCCAGAAGATGTACTTGATGCTTGTCTGGATCTGGCGTTGCTGGCTCCCAATTCGTCAAACTTGCAGCCCTGGACATTTTATGTGGTACAAAACCCGGCGAAGAAAAAGCGACTGGTCAAAGCCTGCATGAGCCAACTGGCAGCAAAAACGGCTTCTGAGCTGATTATCTGTGTGGCACGTACCGACCGTATTGATGAAATGGCCAAACGGAATGTCAATGAATTTCCATATCCGGAAGCACCAGCTGCCATCAAAAAATACTATAAATACATTCCATATAACTATAAAACCGGTTATTTAAATGTCTTTGGCAACTTTAAAAAAGTGGCTTTCAAAGTTGCCCGCACTTTAGATAAACAGATGCCTGTTTCTGCCTTTAGTCCAAGTGATGCCAAACTTTGGGCAACCAAAACAACGGCACTGGCTTGCGAAAATCTGGTCTTGGCCTTACGTGCTTATGGTTTTGACAGCTGCATGATGGAAGGTTTTGATGAACCGATGGTACGCGATCTCTTGGGCTTAAATGATCAGCAATATCCAGTCATGGTGATTGGTGCAGGTGAACGCGCCAAAGACGGCGTGTTCTTCCCGCAATACCGTTTTGATCGTGAGTTATTTATCCAGAAAGTTTAACAGTAGCAATAGAAGAATAAATCTTTGATTTGATATTCTTGGCGATATGAATACCACTCTTAGGCAGAGATTCAGAAATGAATTTTCTGCCTAACCTGGGATCTCGGTTAATTTAGACATACCCTTCTTATCCTTCAAAGTAACATCAACCTATTAAATAAAGATTTAAATCTTCACGCGATATGAGACTGTGCCAGCACCCAAAGTGCTTATGCATCATCAAAATCTAAGAATAGTAAGTTCTCAATTTCCGGTCATCCATCCAGTTACAATGAAATCCGACGGGTACACGAACCGGTAAATGAATCGTGGCAATAGGCCCCTTCTGAATATATTGCGCATCTAAAATCACCACTTTCGATGGACTGCCATCTAAGGCGTGTAGATAAGACATCAGCCAGCCATCATTTTCTGTTTGAGCACCTTCTCGGGCGACAAAAACTGCCTCACCTGTAACCCAGTTTGCTCCAAAGGAATAGCTTGCTGTACTGCCGGTTTCCAGATCATGGTACAAGAGTGTATTACTGCTAACATGATAAGGATCATCAAAGCCGGCAAAGGAAACACTATAGGCATAGCGATAAGGTCGCCCTGTATAGGCTTCATTGATCCGCGGAAATTCCTGCTTGATATTGGATAATACAGTTCGAGTGACTTTTCCTGTTTGCTGCTCGAAGATCAATCTTTCCAGCCGAATCTCCTGATCTTCTATTGGTCCCTGAATGGAACTGACCAGTGCCTTGGAATGTACCACTGCATCCATCACTACATCACCTGTGTTCAGGTCATAAGCATTGACCGTATGAAAAATAAAACAGGGATCAATCTCATACCAGCGGATGTCTGCCGCACTGCCACCAAAAGGCAGCATACCTATACGAGCCTGATGTTTAGGATTCCATTGATAGGGTAATAGTGAGCCTTTTAAGGCACTACGCATAGAAAAGTTGACATTCAAATCCAGAATCAGCACCTGAGATTGAGTAATGGCACAGTCATGCACCATCGGGCCATGTTTGACTGGAATTTCGACATGATGTTGCAGTTTGCCTTGAGCATCAATATGTAAATAAAAAACCTGATGATGATTCAAGGCATCATAACAAACCGCATGAATATCTCCTGTTTCCGGGTCGATATGCGGATGAGCCGTAAACGGTAAATCCTGATCATTTTCAAAAAGTTGATGCCGTTTTGATTCCAGTTCACGATTTACTTCGATCGGATAAGCCCCCGCTTCGACCAGTGCCCAGATTTTCCCGGCAAAGTGGATGATATTGGTATTGACCGCATCCGCGACTCCACGCGTTTTCCCTAAAATCTGGGGTCTATGCAATTTTTTCTGCACACTGGCCGATCCGACATAAGCACTTTTATAGCAATGTGCTTCACCAGCTTTGAGTTTCAGCGCGTGAATCATGCCGTCACCGGTGAACCAGTGATAATTTCGTGGGTTCTTTACCGTGATCGGATTCGGGCCAATCCGCATCAGCGCACCTTCTAGTTCTACAGGAATTTGCCCATCTACCATCAATTGAGTAGCAAAATGCTCCTGTCGTTGTGGCGCAAATATGCCATCCAGATAGGGATTGTCATGAGAATAGGGAATGTGGCTATGCAGGATTCCCGCACCATGTTTGATAGTTTTACTGAGCGTATTCTTGAGGATATTGCCGAGCTGTTTTGACCACTGCATTATTATTTTCCTGTTTTATTTTTATGATGATGACTGATTTTATACTCATAAAAGGAGGTTAATCATTTTAAACAGATAAGCTGATGGTACGCTAAAACACGATGCGCACCATTACTTCTAGCAGCAATAAGGTTGCACGTTTAGACTTTAATATCCAGGAGCTGAATAAACTCAAAAGCAGGCTCTTCATAAGGATGGCTTGCTTTCAGAGCTTTGGCGACCTCGACCGCCTTTTCATCAGCAACCAGCATTTCTACTCGCCACTCTTCAACCTGCTCTAATTCCCCGACTTCACCAATATAAGGATCTGCACCTTGCTGCGCTTTAAACTGTCCTGTTCCCAGTACCTGCCAGGCACAGTGGGTATAATCTCCGATGCCGCCTGCACCCGCTTTAAATAAGGCTTCCTTAGTCACTTCAAGATGTTCATCTGGTACATAATAAATGAGTTTTAGCATGTTTCCCTTCAACCTTTTTCAATGGCTTATTTAAGATCTATTGTCCAGTGCCTGGGTAATAATATTCAATGCGGAATTATGAGAATTCTTGTTAAATGTTGCATAAAGTCCTAATTGTGGCAGGACTTGATCTGTTTGCACGATTTTCACATGCTCATTTAAAAAACGCAGCAGATATTCCGGGACGAAGCTAAAACCCATGCCCATATTGATCAGGTTAATATGTTGCAACACATTGGTAACCCACAGCATTTGGTCATGCTGCAATTGTTCAAAAGACATCAGGTGATTCAACTGCGCATAAAAGACCGGCGAAGCATTTTGCTCACACATAATCAACTGATGATTTTTCAGTTCTTGTAACTTCAATGGCCGATCTGTGGGATGTAAATGCTCGGCTGCCACCAGATAAATCTGTTCATTCATTAAATGAATATTGTCAAAATCGGGATGTTGCAGACAATAGCGGGTAAAGCTCAAATCCAGCTCGGCATTTTTCAGGCGTTGAATCTGCTCCATACAGGTCAGACTATGCAGATGAATTTTTAAATCAGGAATATTCTGCTTCAGTTTGGCCAGAATATTTGGCATCACTTTCAGTTCTGCAACATTTAAAAAGCCAATATGGATCTGGTTATTTTTCTGCTGCGCCACCTGACGCGCCGCGGCAACTGCCAGTTTGGCACTTTCAAGCGCCTGTTCAGCATGAATCAGAAAAGCTTGCCCTTCATCGGTCAGTTTGATTTGCCGGGATGAGCGGTCAAACAGCATTACACCGACTTCCTGCTCCAGATCCTTAATCTGCTGACTTAAAGAAGGCTGCGCCGTGAACAGCTTATCTGCTGCTTTGGTAAAACTCTGTTCTTGGGCTACTGTTAAAAAAGCACGTAAATGTCGAAGTTCCATAAACTCAGCCGCATATTCTCAGGCATTTTAAGCTGCCAAACGAGAAAGTAGTAAGAATCTCAATAGACCTATAGTTTATATGAATACTCCTATTGTATTGCCTGAATTTCACTACACTGGATTGTAAATATATTCAAATCTTGTTCTTCAGACAGACACATGGAGTCATGTATGACACAGCATTACGATACTGACGTATTGGTAATTGGCACAGGACCTGCAGGATCGACCTTAGGTTTAGCACTGGCAAACTATGGAATTAAAGTTCAACTCTTCACACAGTTTAACTGGCTGGCCAATAGTCCACGTGCACATATTACCAATCAGCGTGCTATGGAAGTATTACGTGATTTAGGCATTGAAGAACAAGTCAAAGAAATTGCGACACCGTGGGAACACATGGGCGAAAGCCTGATTACCACCAGTCTGGTCGGTGAAGAAATTGCCCGTTTAAGCGCTTGGGGCACAGGTGATGAACGTCATGGCGACTATATCAAAGGCAGTCCATGTCCATTGGTGGATTTGATTCAGCCGAAAATGGAAGCCTTACTGGTCAAGAATGCCGGTGAGCGCGGTGCAATCTATAACTTCAATACTGAATATTTATCGCATGTTCAGGATGAAAATGGTGTCACCGCTACTTTCCTGAACCGGATTACCAACACAGAATTTAGTTTAAGAGCCAAATATCTGATTGGTATGGATGGCGCACGCTCAAAAGTGGTTGAGCAACTTGAGCTACCACTCGAAGGTGTGATGGCGCGTGCGGGTACAGTCTATGTGACTTTTAAAGCCGATCTAAGCAAATATGTTCAGCACCGCCCTGCGATTCTGCAATGGATCGTCAATCCTGAAGCCAGCTTTGGTGATCTCGGTATGGGCTTGCTACGTGCCATTACGCCTTGGAATGAATGGATTATGGGCTGGGGCTTTGACATTTCCAAAGGCGAGCCACAAGTGACTGAAGAACAGGTTCGATCGCGTCTGAATACATTTGTTGGCGCTGAAGTGGAAGATGTTGAAATCCAAAAACTGTCCTACTGGTATGTAAACCAGACTTGGGCAACTGAATACTCTAAAGGCCGCGTGTTCTGTGGTGGTGATGCTGTACACCGTCACCCGCCTTCAAGCGGTTTAGGTTCAAATACCTGTATGCAGGATGCGTTTAACCTTGGCTGGAAACTCACCTATGCAATCAAAGGTTGGGCCGCACCTTCCCTCCTCGATTCATATACGTCTGAACGTGCGCCTGTAGGCAAGCAGATTGTCGCACGTGCCAACCAGTCCCGTTTTGACTATAAGCATTTAAAAGAAGTCTTTGGTTTTGACCAAGGCATCACTACGCAAAAACAAATGCTGGAACGTATTTTTGCTGAAGATGAGCAAGGTGCCAAAATTCGTAAAAAGTTATTTGAAGCACTTGAAATTAAGCATTTTGAATTTAATGCCCAAGGTGTTGAACTGAATCAGCGCTATAGCTCAAATGCGGTAATGAATGAAGCTGAGCCCGAGATCTTTGACAAAGATGAACAGCTTTATCTGCAAGCCACGACTCGTCCGGGTGCCAAAGTTCCACATACCTGGCTAATCAATAGCAAAGGCCAAAAGCAATCCACTTTGGATATTAGCGGTAAAGGCCGTTTTACCTTACTGACAGGTTTATCAGGCAAAGGCTGGAGATTGGCTGCCGAGGCTCTAGATTTACCTTATTTAGATGTAATTCAGATTGGTTCACGTGAGTATCGTGATGTCTATGGTACTTGGAATGCCAAGTCTGAAGTTCATGAATCAGGTGCGGTGCTGGTTCGTCCAGATGGTTATGTGGCTTGGCGTTATCAGGACAGTACCAATGCATCTTTTGATTATGAAAATACGTTAAAGGCGGTATTGAAGCAAGTTCAACTCATAATCTAACTATTCCATCAATCATATTTAATTGACCATCGACATGGATGTCACCTGTCAGCCTGTGGGATATAGTCATTCTATCAGTCTGACGAAGGGGTTTTGTCTTTCGGAGCAATGTTCCTCATGCCCGAACAAAAGCAAATATAGAAACAAAACTAAAAAACCACCTCTCGGTGGCTTTTTTAAAGCCAAATATCAAGAACCCTGCATCAAATAACTGCCCACAACAAACAATATTTGTAGTCCTACGACAATAGCAAACAACATCCAGCCTTTCTGACGCATTGCCGCCTTATCCATTATTCTAAGTGTTTTAGCCATGTCATCACCTCATACTTGAGAATTGATACTGAACTGATCTATTCCATCTTTCTTTTATAGTGCAATAAAGTTGTGCATAAAACATACCATAGCACTTTATATACAATATGAAAGCAAAATCTAAACCAAGTTCAGTGGGAGAAGTTAAATTAAAAAATCAGAATGCTTAAAAAGCAAAAATCCACCCCAAGGTGGATACGAATTAAGTAATTATAGATATTTTTAAATTATTTTTCCATAAAGTATAATTAAGTTAATATTTTTAAATGTTATTTATTAAAAATTAAGAAAATTAATGATTAGTAATTTTCTGATATTTCCACATGAGAAGTGACTTTGCTGTAAGCATGAATTATTCATTACATAAGTTCTCATTTGGAAGTGTGATACTTTTACCATCCATCGCTTTACTAAAAGCTAAATACGCCTTAAAGCGCTGTTTTGTGTTTGTGGTGACTGCAATGACATGCTGAACGACATTGGATGGTTTGTACAAAGTATCTTGAGAAAAACGCTCGTAAATGCAGCCTATCGCGCGCGATTTTTCAAATGCAATTTTTCGTAGCGGGTATTGCTGAGAAGTATCGAGTAATAAGCTCTCTTGCAGAACCATAGCCAATTGTTTTACCGCCTGTCTTTGTTCCATATTTATAAAATTCTTTTCAATATAGAGATCAATATCATCACGAATTCCGTTTTGATTCACATCAGGGCCTTCGATATCGCGATCACGATTGAGTTTCGGCAAATAACCACTTTGTTTTATTTTATCTAAATGCTTGATATTAGCTCGCCACATGTATGTATCACACCCCGCCAATGTGAATAGTGAAATAAGTAAAATGCACCTTGAGAATCTGATAAATATTCTTGGCATGAGGTACCTCTTTATTTTATATGCATCATCATTGTCAAAAAGCTCAACATCTATCCTGAATCTCAATATATTTTCATGATTTAGTAGATCTGTAGTGTTTACGATATTTCATATAAAAGATCGCAACAGCGATCAAATGCAAGGCTAAACACAAGATGATTTTTAAATGTGGACTATACAGCTCATCCGACATTTTTTCGAAGAGAGTCAAATAAACCAGACTATAGGAAACGAGTCCTAAAATGGTTATTGCCGTTATTTCTATTTTTAAATATGCACCATCTGCAAAGTTATAATCTGCACTAAAACACAATAATGCAAAGATAAAATATGTAAATATTTTCATGATCTAAACTGGTTACTTATTTGAATTATTTAAACGATGTTAACTCCGAAATATACATAAAAAAAGGGCCGCTACTGCGACCCCTTTTCATCATCTAAAATCGATTAACCAATAAACTTACGTGCATTACGGAACATACGTAACCAAGCACCATCTTGATCCCAGTCTTCTGGTTTCCAAGAATGCTGAATCGCACGGAAGTTACGTTCAGGGTGCGGCATCATAATTGTTGCACGACCGTCTTGAGAGGTTACACCGGTAATACCTTCCGGTGAGCCGTTCGGGTTCAATGGATAATGTTGTGTTGCATTCCCCAAGCTATCTACATAACGCAGAACCACCTGATTCGATGCGTTGAGCGCAGCAAAGTTTTCCGCAGTTGCAACCGCACGACCTTCACCATGTGCTACAGCGATCGGCAGAATCGAACCTTCCATGCCCTGAAGCAATACAGAGTTTGATTTTTCCACACGAACATTCACCGCACGTGCTTCAAACACTTCAGAAGTATTGCGGTGGAAACGTGGCCAAGCATCAGCACCCGGAATCAGCGGAGCCAACTGAGACAACATTTGACAGCCGTTACAGATACCCAGCGAGAAGGTTTCCTGACGGTTAAAGAATTTCTCAAACTGGTCACGCAATTTAGTATTGAACAATACTGATTTTGCCCAGCCGCCACCAGCGCCCATCACGTCACCGTAAGAGAAGCCACCACAAGTCACTAAGCCTTCAAAATCATCCAGGCTGATACGACCTGCCAGCAAGTCACTCATATGTACGTCAACGGTATTGAAGCCGACTTTATCAAATGCTGCTGCCATTTCGATATGACCATTGACACCCTGCTCACGCAGAATCGCCATGTTCGGACGACGTGAATTAATGTACGGCGCTTCAATCGCTTCATTCAAATCAAATGTCGGTTTCGCAATGATACCTGCATGAGATTTGTCAGTGATAAGAGCAAATTCCTGATCCGCAGTTTGTACGTTGTCACGTAGGCGCTGGATTTGGTGGGATACTTCCGTCCAAGCCACTTGCAGATCAGCACGTTCAAGTACTAGACCGTTTACAGATAACTGATCCGTGTTATTTACCGTACCCACCACCTGAATGGCATCTTTCAGGGTAGATGCTGTAACTTCAGCTTCTAATGCTGCCCAATCCGCTTTGCTGATTTGAAGCACTGCACCAATTTCTTCTGCAAACAGGCTTGCAGTTGACTGATCTTCTAAAGCCACACCCAGACGTGATGCGAACATCATTTCTGCAACAGTTGCGACTAAGCCACCATCACCGATGTCATGATATGCCTTGATCAGACCACGATTGTTCCAGTCTTGAACCAATGCGAAAAATGCTTTGAAGTCATCGAAGCTGTCGACATCAGGCGTCACAGAACCGATTGCTTTATACACCTGCGCCAGAATCGAACCACCTAGACGGAACTGACCTTTCGACAAGTCAATACGAACCAGTACAGACTCAAGGTTTTTAAGCTCAGGTGTTAACGTTTTACGAACATCGGTCACAGGTGCAAATGCAGTAATCACGCCTGACATTGGAGAAGTCACTGATTTGTCTTCGCCTTCATCATTCCAGGTGGTACGCATTGACAATGAGTCTTTACCGACTGGAATTGCGATACCCAGTGCTGGACACATTTCCATACCGATGGCTTTTACACCTTCGAATAGCGCTTGATCTTCGCCCGGTTGACCGGCAGCAGCCATCCAGTTTGCAGACAATTTAATGTCGCTGATTTTTTCAATCTTCGCAGACATGATGTTCGAGATTGATTCAGCCACTGATAAACGTGCCGATGCAGCAGGATTGAGCAATGCGACTGGTGGACGTTCACCCATCGCCATCGCTTCACCGGTGTAGCCTACTAGGCTTGTCGTTGTTACCGCAGCATCCGCCACCGGAACCTGCCAGCGACCGACCATTTGATCACGTGCCACCATACCAGTAATCGAACGGTCACCAATACTGATCAGGAATGATTTAGAAGCCACTGTCGGGTTTTTCAAAACACGATAAATCGCATCTTTCAGATCTGTGACTTTAGCCGCGTCGAAATCATCGCCTTTGCGTTCAATGGTTTCATATGAACGGCTCATACGCGGTGTACCACCAAGCATTACCTGCATTGGCATATCCACTGGCTTGTTGCCAAATAACGGATCTTCAACGGTTAAGTGACGCGCTTCAGTTGCTTCACCGAGTACCGCAAACGGACAACGTTCACGCGCACAGATCGATTCAAATAATTCTAAAGAAGATGGACGAATCGCCAGTACATAACGCTCTTGCGCTTCATTTGACCAGATCTCCATAGGCGACATGCCCGGCTCAAGCGATGGAATCTTACGCAGATCCAGCACCGCACCGAGTTCATGGTCATTCACCAGTTCAGGCATGGCATTCGATACACCACCTGCACCCACATCATGTACAGACACGATCGGGTTCTGGTCTTCCATGCGCCAGCAAGTATCAATCACTTCCTGACAACGGCGTTCCATTTCCGGGTTTTCACGTTGTACCGAAGCGAAATCCAGGTTTTCGCCGAGTTTACCGCTGTCTACAGAAGATGCTGCACCACCGCCGAGACCGATCAGCATGGCAGGGCCACCGAGCACGATCAATAAATCGCCCGGCAAGATTGGATCTTTTTCAACGTGATCTGGACGGATGTTGCCATAACCACCGGCAATCATGATTGGCTTATGGAAACCTTTAACATCGCCATTGATGTTTTGTTCAAAGGTACGGAAGTAACCATTTAAGGCAGGACGACCAAATTCGTTGTTAAACGCAGCGCCACCCAATGGGCCTTCAATCATGATTTGTAGCGGCGATGCCATACGCGATGGCTTGCCATAGTTTTCTTCCCAAGGCTGTTCAAAGCCCGGAATGTTCAGGTTAGATACTGTAAAGCCGGTTAAACCTGCTTTAGGCTTACCACCACGACCGGTCGCACCTTCATCACGGATTTCACCGCCCGAACCTGTCGCAGCACCGGCAAATGGTGCAATCGCTGTCGGATGGTTGTGAGTTTCCACTTTCATCAAGATATGCGCGGCTTGACTCTTATATTTATAAACCTGCTGGCCATTGTCTTCTTTGGTTGGATAAAAACGCTGGGTATCCGAACCGACAATCACCGAAGCATTGTCTTTATAAGCCGACAATACATCTGTAGGTGATTCTTTATAAGTATTCTTGATCATCTGGAACAATGACAATGGCTGAACTTCACCATCAATGGTCCATTCAGAACCGAAGATTTTATGACGGCAATGCTCAGAGTTTGCCTGTGCAAACATCATCAGTTCGATGTCATTTGGATTACGACCCAGCTTGATAAACGCTTCAGTCAGGTAATCAATTTCTTCCATCGACAATGCAAAACCAAATTCGTTGTTGGCCTTAACCAGTGCTTCTTTACCTTCACCCAGAATATCAATCGAGTTCAGTGGTTTTGGTGCTGTTTCAACAAATAATACCGCAGCATCTTCAATCGCATTAAATACGCTTTCAGTCATACGGTCATGCAAAATCTGTTGAACTTCATTTGATACGTGTTTTAGACCCTTCAACGTAAATAAAACGCCGCGCTCAAGACGATGAACCGGCGTATTACAGTTTTTGAAAATGTCCGTCGCTTTAGAAGACCAAGGCGAGATGGTGCCGACACGCGGTGTCACTAAAATTTGGATTTCATCACTTGCAGCCTGGTGCAATTCAAAAGATTGCCCATCGTTGAGAAGCTGTAAAGCTGATTGCTGTTGTTGCTCGCTGAGCGCTTGGTCAAAGAGGTAGACCCATTGACTTTCAATTGATTGAACAGAACTAATTGACGTCAAACGCGATAATAGTTGAGTTTTCTTAAAAGAAGAATGTGCGGGTGCACCGGCAACGATAAACATGCTGATTTTGGCTCCACGGGATGGTCTGAACAACCATGCCACAATGTGACTTGAGAGAGCGCATATTCTACTGTGAAATAAGGAAATCGGCTAGATGGCAAATACGAAAACTACGGCTGAAATATTCTGTATTTTTAAAATATTGTGTTTATTTTCAGGCAGGAAAATTGAATGTAGTCGCGTAGATTAACACAATTTGTTAAAGAAAAATCAAAACCGATTAACAATAATTTCACTTAAGAAAATTGTATTATTTTTCAACAGCAAGACCACTTAAAATGCGTACAGAACTTATTCTTGAGCCGTTATAAAAAACTTATTAAGGATAGACTAAAGCTTCTCGGGATAGACTGAAACAGTCGAGTTCATTTTTTAGCTCATCTCTCTGTCGGCGAGTTGCACTACTGAAATAATTTTGTATCCAGCTATCCCCATTCCGGGCTCCATTGCAGGATTTAAGACTCTGCCCCGCTGTTCTCCCTTTTCGAGCCTGTCTGTATGAGCAAACTATATCGCCTGCTTCAATCGACTTCCAGTAATATCCGGTAGCCCAGATTATTCCGATCACTCATCTTAATATATGAACTCTATTTAAAGATACCTGAATCTCACATATAAGCCTCAATCATAGTTTCTAATAAAGAGCTAAACTTAAAATTAATAGATCTATTTTAGCAAATAAATTTCCAGGATATTAAGCCTCTTGTTATTAATATATTGACTTAGCAAATTTATTTAAAAATTTCTTATTTTACCTCTATGAAATAGGTTATTTTCAAGCTAATCAATTGAAAATATACAGCTTAAATTCAAACTGATTCTCGGTCTCTATTCTTATGCAAAAATTCAGAATATATAAGCATCATCAGACATGAATTAATGAAAGTTTTTTAGGCTATTATTAAAAAAATCACTACTCATAATGAAGAAAATAAGCAATATTAAAATTTTGTTACTTTTTCATTTTCTGACTGACATCCATCTTTATTCTAATAAAAAACCATGCAATAAATACCTGTAATTCCTATAAAAATATAGAAACAACAAATCTATATTTGATAAGATGTTGAAATCAAAAATAGCCTTATATCAGCAAAGAATCTACATAATTAATGACTTCATCAGTAAATTTGATGATTTTATGTTAACCTCTACGCCAATTGCTGAGGAAATGTCCACATTCAGGACGCATGAATCATCCTCTTTTCTGCTGCAGATATGAATATCCAATTGATATTCAGACGCTGGTTTTTTTATTTTCTGTAGCTTCACTGCTCTGTCTAATCTAGAGCCTTAATCTGTTGCCAATGATTTAATTTTCAAAAACAAAAGGTGACCCGCTTAAGGAGTATGTATGTTTCAATTCACTAGTACAGCAACTGTACTATTGATGGTGCTTTTCTATGGCATCACCTTTCTATTGTCGTTACGCATTAAGCAAAAAAATGAAAATGTCGATGGATATATGGTCTCGAATGGCTCCATCGGATTTGGAATGTCTGCGGCCAGTATGACCGCCACCTGGATCTGGGCCGCTTCATTTTATGCAGCAGCTTCGTCCGGATATAAATACGGTGTTTCCGGTGCCTTACACTATGGTTTGTGGGGTGCACTGATGATTTTATTTATCTACCCATTCGGCAAACGTTTCCGCGACCTGGCACCCAATGCACACACTTTGGCAGAAATCATGCATGCACGGCATGGTAACCAGAGCCAGATGATTCTGGCAGGCTCCAACATTGTCGGGAGCGTGATCAGTCTGATGGTAAACTTTACCGCAGCAGGTGCGCTGGTTGAAATTCTGTCTCCCCTCAGCTTTATCCATGGGGTCTTGATTACCGGAATTGGCGTCCTGTCCTATACTTTATGGTCCGGTTTCCGCTCCTCGGTATTTACCGACTTTGGGCAACTGGTCGCCATGATTGTGGCGGCAGTGATCATTATTCCGACGCTATTTTTCACCCTGGGCGGCCCTTCACTGTTCCAGACCGGCATGCATAATCTGCAACCGGAACAACTGGATTTCTTTTCGAAAACCGCATTTTTAGAACAGGGTGCACCATTTTTTGTGGCGGTACTGGCTTATGCGATTGGTAACCAGACCATCGCCCAACGCCTGTTTGCAGTGCGTAAAGACTTGATCAAACCCAGCTTCATTACTGCAACCATCGGTTATGCCGCGATTGTCGTCGGTTTGGGAATGCTCGGATTATTGGCGCTATTTGCCGGGATTCAGCCGATTGATGGCAACCTGAACAACCTGATTCCACAAATGGCAGCAACGTATCTGTCTCCATTTATGGTGGCCTTACTCTTTGTCATGGTGATTGGCGCGCTTTCGTCAACGGCGGATTCGGATTTATCTGCCCTGTCTGCCATCGTAATGACCGATATTTATGGCAAACAGATTGCTAAAAATCGTCCTGATCCGAAGAAAATGCTGTTTATTGGCCGGATGACCATGATTGTAGCCACCATGCTCGGTATTTTAATTGCCACGCTTAAATTCGACATTCTAGCGATGCTGATTTTCGTCGGTGCACTCTGGGGTGCCATCGTATTCCCGGTGATTGCCAGCCTGTACTGGGACAAGGTCAATGCCCGTGCCTTTAACTGGTCTGTCGGTATCGCATTTTTAAGCTTTCTGGTGGTTCGATTTGAATGGCTGCCAATTCAGGGTCTGATCGCACTCAGTTTTGAGCTTATGGCCACCATCGGTATTGGTGTGGTACTGGGTCTGATGAGCTTTGGCTTCTTTGGCAAGAAAGTCGGCCTGGTGGTCGGTATTCTGGCCAGTATCGGCTTCCTTCCATGGACCATCGGCTTCCTGCGTGATTATGGCACGCTATTAAGTTCCCTGACCGCCTACGGCAGCAGCGCCATTGTCTGTACAGTACTGACTTTAATGAATAGCAAAGAACGATTTGATTTTAAACAAATCAATAAGATGGTGATTGAATTTCACCAGGTATCTGAGAAAAGTAAATAAGGAGATTTCAGATGAGTAGTCAATTTATGACCCTATATGTACTTTTTTGGCCATTGGTGGCGACGATGATTTTGTTCGTCATTTGCATGGGGGTCTATAAAGACATCCAGGAAGCCAAGATCAGTGGTGAAGATTTGCTTTAGTCCACTTCTATCATGAGATAAAAACAGGTCAATATGACCTGTTTTTTTATAGCGATTGTTCAGCTGAAATTTCCACAGAGTTTTGTTTGTTCCGACAATTCATGTCGCAGCACTCTAGTGCTGTTGCTACTTTTTTGGCATGATGCACTTAGCAAAGAATTGAATAATGATAAATGACTCAAATGCGTTGGTTAGAGCTGCTTTCGACAGTTCGGATTGGTAGTAAAAAGCAAAGTACTGAACTGGCACGTAGCCCGTTCCACAAAGATTATGACCGTATTATTTTTTCACAAAGTTTCCGCCAGCTGAACCGTAAAACTCAGGTTCACCCTTTAACCCAGCACGATGGTATTCATACACGACTCACACATTCACTTGAAGTGTCCTGTATTGGGCGTTCACTCGGGATGCTGGCCGCAGAGAAAATAAAAGATCAGTTACCACCCTGGATTTCCCCGGCCGATGTCGGTGCCATTATTCAGGCTGCCTGTCTGGCACATGATATTGGTAATCCCCCTTTTGGCCATGCCGGTGAATATGCCATTCGAGAATGGTTCGACGATGCATCGCATACCGATTTTTTAAAAGATCTCAGTCCTGAACAAGAAGCCGATGTACGTCAGTTTGAAGGCAATGCCCAAGGTCTACGCCTGTTGACCAAAATCGATTACCATCCCAATGATGGCGGCATGCGTTTGACTTATGCCACGTTAGGGGCTTATTTAAAATATCCGTGGCTGTCAAAAACCATGGCATCTCAAGTCGATTTACCTGCCAGCAATCGGGCCAAGTTTGGCTGCTATCAGGCCGAGAAAGAGATTTTAAAGCAGATTGCAGAACAACTCGGACTGATTCAGTTAGCTGAATATCATTACTGCCGTCATCCACTGACCTATCTGCTCGAAGCGGCTGATGATATCTGTTATGCCCTGATTGACCTTGAAGATGGTATTAGCCTGAATATGCTCAGTTATGACGAAGTTGAGCCGGTCTTTTTAAATCTGCTCGGTGATTATGGTATTCCTTCTGAAATCGCCATGAGCAATACCACCTGGCAGCAAAAAATTGCCGCCTTGCGTGGTCGGGTCATGAAACGTCTGGTCGATGAAGTGACAACGGCTTTTGCTCGTCATCATGACCAGATTTTATCGGGTCAGTTACAAGGTACTTTATTGCAATATTGTACTGCGGACATTGAAATCGGGATTAATCGCGCCAAAGAACTGGCACGGGATAAAATTTTTGAGCATCCGCAAAAAGCAGGACTGGAAATTATCGCGCATCAATGTTTGCAAAATATTCTGGATGCCTTTATTCCCTTAACAACGCCGCATAAAAACCTGAGTTTTAAAGAACAGCGCTTGATGTCGATTCTGCAACGTTCAGGGGCGAATTTTAGCGCCAGCCATTATGACAATATCATGCAGGTGCTGGATATTGTTTCGAAATTTTCTGATCATCAGGCTTATAACCTGTCGCAGGAATTACAAGGCAATAAAGCCGGATTGTTATAAAATATTCTGCTGTATGGGAGGATGATTGTAATAAAATCATCTATTTTACAGCGGCAGATTTTGCCTTTCCGGAAAATGCTGACTACTATGCAGCAAAACTGAATTTAGTGATGATAAAAGATGATTGGATGTCTGATTGGTGAAGTACTGGCTTTAGAAGCACCGACCGTACTGTTAAATGTAAATGGCGTCGGTTATGAAATTGATACGCCGCTGACGACTTTCTGCCAGCTGCAAAAAGGACAACAAGTCACACTCTGGACCCATCTGGCCGTGCGTGAAGATGCACAGTTGCTGTATGGCTTTATCAATGCGCAGGAAAAAACCATTTTCCGCACCTTACTCAAAGTCAACGGCGTTGGCCCCAAAATGGCCTTGGGTATTCTTTCAACTTTAAGTGTGGAAATGCTGATTCATACTGTTGAAAATGAAGATGTGAATACCTTGGTCAAAGTTCCCGGTGTCGGCAAAAAAACCGCTGAACGTTTAATGATTGAATTACGTGACCGTTTTAAAGCCATGGCTTCAGGTGCTGCGCCAAGCAATTCAACTGCACCACAGATTCAGTTTATGGGCAATTCAGCCGTGGCTGAAGCAGAAGCTGCATTACAGTCTTTGGGTTATAAACCTGCTGAAGCACAAAAACTGATTAATGCGGTTAAAGCAGATTACACTGAAGCCAGCGACATTATCCGCGCTGCATTAAAGTCGATGAATCGTTAATACTGATTTAAATATTCGCTGCAAAATGAAGATGAGAAGGCAGCATGGATGCTGCCGCAGAAATATGGCATAGGATGTGCCATTATTTTTGCAAAGGGTTTTGTTACTTTTGCCCTGTCAAAAGTAAGAGCATGCCTGCACAATGGCATACGAATTGTTAAAGCATTTTGAGGCTATGACTTTATTCACCTCAAATAAACCATAGAGATTAACTCAAAAGATATGCAAGACCGTCTCATCAGTGGTTCTGAAAAACCAGAAGATCATTTTGATCGTGCCATCCGTCCAACCTCACTCGATGACTATATTGGTCAGCCTGTGGTTCGAGAGCAAATGGAAATCTTTATTGGTGCCGCCCGTGGCCGTGAAGAAGCGCTGGATCATACATTGATTTTTGGCCCGCCCGGCCTGGGTAAAACCACGCTGGCGAATATTATTGCCCGCGAAATGGGCGGTAATCTTAAGTCGACTTCAGGTCCGGTGCTAGAACGTGCCGGTGATTTGGCCGCCATGCTGACCAATCTGGAAGAAGGTGATGTCCTGTTCATTGATGAGATCCACCGTCTTTCACCGGTGATTGAGGAAATTCTCTATCCAGCGATGGAAGACTACCAGCTCGACATCATGATTGGCGAAGGGCCTGCTGCACGATCAATCAAACTGGATTTGCCACCCTTTACCCTGGTTGCAGCAACCACACGTGCAGGTCTGCTTACCTCTCCTTTGCGTGACCGTTTCGGCATCGTACAGCGTTTAGAATTTTATTCAGTTGAAGATTTGACCCACATTGTCAAACGTTCAGCCAACCTGATGGATGTACCCATGACCGGTGATGGCGCAAAAGAAATTGCCCGTCGCTCACGGGGTACACCGCGTATTGCCAACCGCTTATTGCGTCGTGTACGTGACTATGCTCAGGTCAAAGGCACTGGTGAAATTAATCAGGATATGGCGCAACGTGCTTTGGACATGCTCAAAGTCGATAAAGATGGTTTAGATACTTTAGACCGCCGTTATCTATCGATGTTATTAGAACGTTTTGATGGTGGCCCTGCTGGTGTTGAAGCGTTGGCTGCTGCCATGGCAGAAGATTCTGGTACGCTGGAAGATGTGATTGAACCATATTTGATTCAGCAAGGTTATGTGATGCGTACTGCACGTGGCCGTATTGCCACCAATATGGCCTATTTACAGTTTGGATTGACACCACCTGAGCCAAAAGAAAAGTGATTCAAAAAGCAGCTTAGGCTGCTTTTTTATTGAATATAGATTTCAAATTTTGAATAAGAGAATCTACTACAATGTTTAGAGCTTTGAAACTATCAGCAATACCTTCTTTATCAATTACCGCGGTAATACACATGATTTGTAGCTGAGTGAGATAACGCTCAAATTCGTCCCATTCAGATACTAATTCATGATCTTCCTCTACTAACATTTTTAAATGAGTACTAATACGAGCTATTAAAGGGAATATATCATCTTCTAAACTCTTTAATTCTGAACGCATATCTTCGTATTCATTATTTTTGAACCAGTCTTTCACATCATTTAGTACTAAAGCTACAGAGCCTAACAATGTAATGTATTTATGCACTAATGGTTTCAATACAGCAAGATCGTCTATTAACTTAAGTTTCCAACCTCTATAAAATTCTTCTTGTAATTCAACTCTTTTTAAATTTTCTTGACTTTCTATAAGTTGTTTAGTCATATTTCTATGAGATTCTGCTGCTTCTTTAATATCTTCACTTACTACTTTAAAAGATAGTTCTGTGAGTTGAAAACTCTTACGTCCATACCAATAAGCAAGCCAAGTTGCGAAACTACCTAAAATAAGCGCAATAATGACAGATAAAGTAAATGATGAAATTGCTGTCGTATCTGTCGAATGATTGAGATCAAGCTCCATCTTTCTATTTGGATTCTCTACAACACTTGCCGTTTGATCAAAAGGCTGCTGTGGCACTGTCCATGGCAATTGAAATCATCACTGCATTATTATTCTGCTCTGCCACAATTTCCCCATTTCATTTCAATAAATTTTTATTATTGATATTCTAAAAATTTTCAAACCATTACAAAAGAAAAAGCCAACTGACATGTCTAAATCAGTTGGCAAAAGCACAAAACAAAAAACTAAATAAAAAAATTACTTCTCTTTTTTCTTAAACTCCTAAAAGTCCGCTTTACGAATCATCGCGTGAATACCTTTGGTTTTATCTACCACTTGCGATACTTTAAAATCCGTTGCAGCACTTAAGTATGTATAAGCAATTTCTTCTGAAATTCCGTATTCATTGACCAAAAAACGGATTGCTTCGCGTGTCGATTTACGCATGGCTTCGTCTAAGTCTTCATCTAAACCTAGAGTAATCCACAACTCATCATTTTCGCCCAAAGGTTGTGTTAATGATTGTCGCGGAATCTTGTCCTGATCTATTTTTGATATTTGTTTTTATTTTGTCTTATTGATAATTTTGATACCTTTAGCATATAGAAAATAAATAAGGGTACATAATTTTACAATGTAAAAGTATTCATAAAGCTCTTTTAGAACAAGGTCTAACAAGCAATATACCTTAAAGGTATTATCATAATACTTAGAGAGTTTTGGTCAAATTTAAATCAATATGCAATCCTAGAGAATCACTTTAACCATTTAAAATTCTTAAGGTTCTCCCCAAGTATGAATATGTATAAGCAGATTTCCCTTTGTCTTCCTCTTCTTTTCTGTAGCCAACTCAGTCTGGCCGACTGGATTGATGATTCTGTACAAACGGCTGAAGCGCACACCATAAAATTACGCCAGCATATTCATCAATATCCTGAGCTGGGGAATATGGAATTTAAAACCTCGGAACTGGTTCAAAAAGAATTAAAATCCTATGGGATTGAAGTACGAAAAGGTTATGCCAAAACGGGTGTGATCGGTGTACTAAAAGGTGGTAAACCCGGCCCGGTCATGGCATTGCGTGCAGATATGGATGCATTACCAATTAAGGAAACTGCACCGGTATCATTCGCCAGCAAACAAAAAGCCATTTATCAGGGCAAAGAATCTTATGTGATGCATGCCTGTGGTCATGATGCGCATACCGCCATGTTACTGGGTGCAGCCAAAGTTCTGGCCGCCAACAAAGATAAAATTGCAGGAACGGTGGTATTTGTGTTCCAGCCAGCCGAAGAAGGTGGTGCAGATATTGATAACTTTACCCAAGGCGATCAGATTGGTTCGCGTAAAATGATTGCGGACGGCGCCCTGAAAAATCCAAAACCTGAAGTCATTTTCGGTATGCATGTCATGGCCGGTATGCCAAGTGGCAATATCTTCTACAAAGATGGTGCCATTTTAAACAGTGCCGATCATTTACGCATCCAGGTCAATGGAAGTCAGGTTCATGGTTCGATGCCTTGGGCAGGAAAAGATCCAATTTATGCCTCTGCCCAGATGGTCACCAATCTGCAAAGTTTGATCAGCCGTAAAGCGGATCTGACCAAAGGAATGGGCGTGGTCAGTATTGGTAGCATTCAGGGTGGTACCACCGGTAACGTGATTCCAGATCAGGTCAATATGGTCGGGACTATTCGCTCCAATAGTGAAGACGTTCGTCAAGGCATTTTAAAAGACTTACCGAAGATGCTAGAACACAATGCAGCAGCCAACGATGTCAAGGTGAAAGTCGAAATTGCGCCTTATGCCCCGGTCACCACCAATGACAAAACTTTGACCAAGCTGATGCAACCGACCCTGGCCAAAGTCCATGGTGAAGATAAATTGCATGTCTTGGATAATAATGCCAGTGCGAGTGAAGACTTTGCTTACTATGGCCAGCTCATGCCATCCCTGTTTGTCTTTGTCGGTGCCACGCCGGCCGATCAAGATCCGGCTAAAGCCGCGCCAAACCATAATCCGAACTTTATTGTCGATGATGCGACCTTAAAAACCGGTGTCGAAAGTCATGTGCGCTTTATTCTGGATTATCCAAAAGTGGCTGAACAGGTTCAGGCCAACTGGAAACAGAACAATAAAGGTTAATTGCCTGCTATAAAAATGCGCGAGTTGATGAGCTCGCGCATTTCATCATCTTCTGCTGTTTTATAAATGAGCTATCAGGTGCTCTGCGCTTCCTCTTGACTATTTCTAGCCAGATTTGACATCTTGTGCCATTGGTCTCAAAACTCAAAATGCTAAACTTTGTCCCGCTAAATTGCTTGACTTTGGACAGGAATCCGGCAAATTCAAGGATTTTCCTCTCTCCAAAAAACAAGCAAAAATTTCGAACATCTGCATGGAACAAAACTATGGCGAATCATTTTGAATTCAATATCCGCGTATATATTGAAGATACTGATCTAGGTGGTATTGTCTACCATGCTAACCACATTCGCTATATGGAACGTACCCGTACCGAATGGTTGCGT
This sequence comes from Acinetobacter sp. YH12200, assembly GCF_013418175.1. NCBI lineage: Bacteria > Pseudomonadati > Pseudomonadota > Gammaproteobacteria > Moraxellales > Moraxellaceae > Acinetobacter > Acinetobacter sp. YH12200. Next base: position 263,209 of record NZ_VPCO01000001.1, on the reverse strand, counting down.
GCTGCCGGAGTCAGTCATTACTGGCAACAGGCAGAATATAATTTTGTGGTACACAAAATTAATGTCAAATATATGCGCCCCATCTTGATGGATGATTTAATTACTGTTACTGCACGTGTGATTTCATGTAAAGCTTCATCATTTGTATTGCAACAAAATATTTATCGTGGTGAAATCATGCTTGCATCGGGTGAGGTTGAGTTGGCATGTATCAGTGCAGAGATGCGACCACGTCGACTCCCGGATGAAATACGCGAACTAATTCAAAAAGAATTGGAACAAGACTAAAAAATTTATTGGCACACGTAACAACTATGGCGACTCAGTTAGAATCATCTCTTCAAGTTTCAGATCTTATTTTACAAGCAAGCCCTGTCGTACAACTGGTGATGCTTTCTCTTCTGTTAGCCTCAATATATAGCTGGTATCTGATTGCCAGACTCTATATGAGTTATAAAAAAGCCCAGGCCGATGATGAACATTTCCAGAAAATATTCTGGTCTGGCGCTGAACTGAATACCCTGTATAACAATGCCCAGCTCAACTCTAAACGCACTGGCCTTGAAGATATTTTCTATCAGGGTCTGGGTGAGTTCCTGAAACTGAAAAAACGCCATGCACCGACTGCCCAGTCCATTGAAGGAACAGAGCGTATTCTGCGTGTCGGCTTGAGCCGTGATCAAGGTCATCTGGAGCAAGGACTCGGTGCTTTGGCCAGTATTGGTTCGGTTGCACCCTATGTAGGTCTGTTTGGTACGGTCTGGGGCATCATGAATGCCTTTATTGGTCTGGCAGATGTCGATCAGGTGACTTTGGCAACAGTGGCACCCGGTATTGCAGAAGCCCTGATTGCAACAGCAATCGGTCTGTTTGCAGCAATCCCAGCCGTACTGGCATTCAACCATTTCACTGCTAAAGGCGAAACGGTTTATTCTGACCGTGCCCTGTTTGCAGAAGAAATGGTGGCATTGTTGCAACGTCAGTCTGTGGGCGTAACTCAGGACAAAGGCTAATGGCGATTCAAGGTTCAGGACGCTTTCAGCGTATAAAAAAACCACTGAAAAGTGACATGAATGTCGTGCCTTATATTGATGTCATGCTGGTGCTGCTGGTGATTTTTATGGTCACTGCACCCATGATCACCAGCGGAATCAAGGTTGATCTTCCTCAGGCCAATGGCTTACCGATTGAATCTAAAGATGCGCCGACCATTGTCACCCTGAAAGAAGATGGTTCCTATTATCTGGAACATCGCAATCAGGAGACTGGCCCGATTACACTGGAAGAATTGACGCGTGCCCTCGTTGCCGCACAAACACAGGCACAGAATGACAACAAGGTGCTGAATGTCGTGATCAGTGGCCACAATACCCGTCCTTATGGTGATGTGATGGCCTTAATGTCCAGCCTGCAGGATGCCGGTTTATCCCAAGTCGGTTTACTGACCAAGCCATTAGAATAATGTATGAAAGATTATAAAAAGCCGCCATTCCAGAAAAAAGCCATCGCGATTGGATTCACTTTAGGCATCCATGCTGTGGCTTTGGTGGGCTTACTTTATCTTGGCATGAGTAAACCACCTGAGCCGCCCAAACAGATCAAAACTGTGCTGATCAAGCCGGAAGACCTTAAACCAGTTACCCGTGAAGAAACTCTGTTTGAGGAAACTGCACATGACACTGTTGCAGAAGAAATTACACAAACAGCTGAACCTAGTCCTGAGCCTGCGCCAGTCATTCCGACAGCGGCGCCTGCCACACCTGCTGCTCCGCCTGCACCGAAAGTGGATACACAAAAAGCCCAGCAGGAACTCAAAGAGGTAGCGCAAGCCAAGGCTGTACAACAAGCTGCTGAAGCAGCGAAACGTGCCGAAGCTGCCGAACAGGCGAAACAGGCAGCAGCCAGAGCAAAAGCGGAGGCAGCACAAAAATCCAAGGCAGATGCCGAAGCTGCTCGTAAGGCTGAAATCGATGCACAGCGTAAAGCGGACGCTGCACAGAAAGCCAAATTAGATGCTCAGAAAAAAGCGGATTTGGCCGCCAAACAAAAAGCCGATGCCGCTGCGAAAGCCAAGGCAGATGCTGCTGCAAAGGCGAAAGCTGAGGCGGCAGCTAAAGCAAAAACTGACGCGGATGCAAAACGTAAGGCAGATGCGGAGGCGAAACGTAAAGCTGATGCGGATGCAAAAGCCAAAGCTGAGGCGACAGCTAAAGCAAAAGCTGAGGCGGATGCAAAACGTAAGGCGGATGCCGATGCAAAAGCCAAAAACGATGCTGCTGCAAAGGCCAAAGCTGAGGCGACAGCTAAAGCAAAAGCTGAGGCGGATGCAAAACGTAAGGCGGATGCCGATGCAAAAGCCAAAAACGATGCTGCTGCAAAGGCAAAAGCAGACGCGGATGCAAAACGTAAGGCAGATGCCGATGCAAAAGCCAAAGCTGAGGCAGATGCCAAGGCTTCAGCAGCCAAACAGGCCGCTGAAGAAGCTGCTCAGAAAAAAGCGGAATCAAAACGGATTGCGTCTACTGCAAAACGCGATTTTACCAATAAAATTAAACGCGCTTGGGATACCCCAGTAGGTTCATCCGGTAAAACTGCAAATGCACGAGTAACCTTGAATGATAATGGGGGTGTGGTTTCTGTCATCGTGAACTCAAGTGATGCAGACATGAAAGCCAGTGTCGAAGCTGCGGTGCGGGCTGCTGCGCCGTATCCGATGCCTTCAGATCCAGATGCACGCCGAGAAGCACGAAGTTTTACATCAACCTTTACCGCACAATAAAAACCAAGCCATCACACATTATTGAGGTGATGGCTTTGATTTTTTCAGCTAAACTTCACTTTAATATGATTAAATAATATTCATTTTTCACAGTGTCATAACAGTTTGGTCATAAAATTCTGGTTTTATTCTATTAAATCCATGCGATGATGTAGCCCAAGCTACCTATACAATAAATCCGTTGATTTGAGTAAATAACGAATGATGGAAAAGACTCGCAAACACCTACTCTGCCTCGCAATCATTGGCGCTTTAAGTCCTGTATTGGCAACTCAGTCCTATGCCCAGTTGCATCTGGAAATTACCAAGGCACCTGAGGCAGCACCTAAAATCGCCATTGTGCCATTCAGTCAGGATCAGAGCATCTATCCTATTGTTGAAAATGACTTGAATCGTTCAGGCAGATTTACCAGTGCTTCAAAAAACCTGCCTGCGACTGCCACATTAAATAACCCGAATGCAGAAGCTTGGGCATCCGCTGGCGTTCCCTATGTCGTGACCGGTTCATCAAAAACCACAGCGGATGGTTCTTTTGAAATCCAGTATCAGTTATACGATATCGAAAAAAAACAATATCTATTAAATGAATTACTAACTGTTCCAGCCTCACGTACCCGTCAGGCAGCGCATATGATCAGTGATGCCATCTATCAGGCATTAACTGGCATTCCAGGTGATTTTACTGGACGTATTGCTTATGTACTGCGTAATCCAGCAACACCAGAACAACGTTATACCTTGCAAATTGCCGATACCGATGGCGAACAGCCAAAAACCATTTTGACTTCGCGTGATCCGATTCTTTCTCCAGCCTGGACACCGGATGCTAAAAAAATTGCTTATGTCTCGTTTGAAACCAAACGTCCGGCAATTTATGTACAGGATCTGGCTACAGGACAACGCGAAAAACTGGCCAGTTTCCGTGGCTTAAATGGCGCGCCAAGTTTCTCTCCAGATGGCAAGAGCATGCTGTTTACTGCATCCATGCATGGCAATCCGGAAATCTACCAGATGAATCTGGAAACACGTCAATTACAACGTATGACCAATGACAGTGCGATCGATACCGAAGCACGTTATGCTCCAGATGGAAAATCCTTTATCTTTACTTCTGATCGTGGTGGATCTCCACAGATTTATCGCCATGATCTCGCTTCAAGTAGCAATAAACGTCTGACCTTCCGTGGTGCATTTAATGCACGTGGTACGCTGAGCGCAGATGGCAAGAAACTTGCATTGGTTCATCGTCCAAGCGGCAGTAACTATCGGGTTGCCGTTCAAGACATGAACTCTGGTGTAAATAATATTCTGACACCAACAACTCTAGACGAATCACCAAGTTTCTCGCCAAATGGCCAGATGGTGGTGTATGCCACACGTGAAGGCGCGCGCGGACTTCTGTCGATCATGTCACTAGATGGTCGTTTCCGTATGAACTTGCCAAGTGAAACGGGCGAAGTCCGTGAACCGGCTTGGGCACCAAAATAACATTGGTATCTGTATAAACCTTTTACCCCATAATCAAACTTCATGGAGATGAAGATGAACAAAGTAAAATTATTTGCCTTACCACTTTTAGCAGCAGCTGTCGTCATGACAGGTTGTGCGAGTCGTAAGCCTGCCGCTGAAGTTCAAACCGGCGGTTTAGATACAACCAGCTCAACCACAGTGGATACGCAAGGTCTGAGTGAAGATGCTGCATTAAATGCACAAAACATGGCGGGTGCATCGGCAAAGGGTGTCACTGCGGAAAACAAGGCTTTCTTGGCAAAACGTGTCGTACATTTTGACTATGACAGTACTGAACTCAGCAATGAAGATCTTCGTACACTACAAGCACATGCACAGTTCCTGATGGCCAATGCCAACTCACGTGTCGCACTTACCGGTCATACCGATGAACGTGGTACCCGTGAATACAACATGGCGCTTGGTGAGCGTCGTGCCAAAGCCGTAGAAAGCTTCCTGGTGACCACAGGTGTAAATGCTGCTCAATTAGAAGCCGTCAGCTATGGTAAGGAAATGCCAATCAATCCAGGTCATGATGAAAATGCCTGGAAAGAAAACCGCCGTGTTGAAATTAATTATGAAGCGGTACCACCATTGTTGAAATAACTTTCAATGCTGGCGTATCAAATAAAAAGCACTCATGATTGAGTGCTTTTTATTGGGTTGAATGAACAAATCTGTTTATTCTACGGTCTGGCCTGGTTCAACTGCTTGCATCGATTCAATCAGGTCGTGTTTATTGAATTGTTTGTACTCTGGTTTTGCTTCATAATCCCGCCAGGCTTCTTTCATCTTGTCTTCAGAGATATCATCTAAAGTAATGCCTTCACTTGGCGTTGGAGTCGCATCAAACTTTAATGTTGTCATATCTGTGCTCCTATTCTCAATTTTCCCTTGCCTTCAACATAGCACTTTCCACAGGAGTTGCAAGGGCAAAATCGATACAAATAATCCAGTTTAATTTTTCTTTTAGTACGTTCTCATCTAAAATATAGCCGCATATCGTTTTGATCATTTTTTCCCGATTTAAGTCTTGGAGTTTTCCCTTATGTCATACCGCACCCTATCCCAGTTTTTACAGCAACAAAGCGGGAATCTCACACCTGAACTTGCACAAGTTATTGAAACGATTGCAAACACTTGCAAGGACATCGATCTGTTGCTGCAAAAAGGTGCTTTAGCGGGTGTATTGGGAAGTGCACAGCATGAAAATGTTCAAGGCGAAGAGCAAAAGAAACTGGATGTCATTTCCAATGATTATCTGATTGATGCTTTACAGCAACACCCGAATGTCGGTGGTTTGGCCTCAGAAGAACTGGATGAATTCACCCCTGCACAAGAAAATGGTCAATTTCTGGTCTTGTTCGACCCACTCGATGGTTCAAGTAATATCGATATCAATATGTGTGTGGGTACGATTTTCTCGATTCTTCCTGCGAAAAATGCCGTGACTCAGGCCGAAGACTTTATGCAAGCCGGTGTCAATCAAGTGGCTGCAGGTTATGTACTGTATGGTCCATCGACCATGATGGCATTGACTGTCGGTGCAGGCGTAGTGTTCTTTACCTTTGACCCGGAAACTCAAGAATTCCTGCTAACTTCTGAAGCGATTCAAGTCGCTGCAGATACCAAAGAATATGCGATCAATGCCTCGAATCAACGCCACTGGGAAGCACCAGTACAACGTTATATCGATGAATTATTGGCAGGCAAAACCGGTCCTCGTGAAAAAGATTTCAATATGCGCTGGGTTGCCTGTATGGTGGGCGATATTCACCGTATTCTTTGTCGTAGCGGTATCTTCATGTATCCATACGACTTTAAAGATCCGGCTAAAGCTGGCCGTCTGCGTTTAATGTATGAAGCCAACCCAATGAGTATGCTCATGGAGCAGGCTGGCGGCGCATCCACCACAGGCCGTGTCCGTATTCTGGAGATCGAACCAACTGATCTACATCAACGTGTGCCAGTGATTATTGGTTCTAAAAACGAAGTTGATCTTGTGACCAGCTATCATAACTAATTTTTTATAGCGGTAGCCGATATTGAATCGGCTACCGTGGATTATATCTCCCATGCCAACTTTTTTTCTTGATTCAAAAGACAATCCAAAAATTAAACACTTACGTGGTTTGATTGAACAAAACACCTATCGTAAAAAACAGGGGCAAACTGTGCTGGAAGGCACGCATCTGTCTCTCGCCTGGCTGCATGAAAACCGTAAAATTGATTCGATTTTTACCACTGAACATGCACTTTCGCATCCTGATTTCGAGAAAATTCTCGCAAAATACACAGGGATGGTCTTTGTTTTAAGCGAATCTTTATACAAAGATTTAAGCACCTTAGGAACGTCTTTAGCCTGTTTAGCTGTGGTCACTTTACCGACAGCAAATTATGCACTGGATTTTAAAGCCGACACTTTAATTCTGGAAAATGTACAGGATCCGGGTAATGTTGGTACCCTGCTTCGCTCTGCAGCAGCAGCCGGTATTGAACAGATTGTCTGCACCAAAGGTTCTGCATCACTTTGGTCACCACGAGTATTACGTGCCGGTATGGGCGCACACTTCACGCTGCAAACTTTTGAAAATATTGCACTTGAACAAATTCTTGAGCAATTTCAAATTCCTGTATACGTCACCAGCTCACATCGTGCCGAAAGTCTGTACTCAAAAGATTTAGGTAAACCTTGCGTATGGATCTTGGGCAATGAAGGTCAAGGCGTTTCTGATTATGCAATGCAACACGCAGAAGCTGTCAGTATTCCGCAGCCGGGTGGTCAGGAATCCTTAAATGTTGCGATTGCAGGATCGATCTGTTTCTTTGAAATGGTACGTCAACGTATCTAATTAGGGATTTAGGTTACAGTGTTTTAATTCGGCCCTGCCCGTTTATAAAATAGATTACACTACAAAAATAATAAACTTAATTGTCAACCAAACCATAATTCCCAACGTTATATGATTATGAACTTGGGAATCATGGTGGGTGTCCAATGACAGGATTTTCCATCTCTATGGATTTAGCACCAAAACAGTTGCAATCACACGATGTAAGTATTCTGAAGAGTACGGCTGAAGCACGTCTGAAGAATTTTATGCAAGATGTGACTGGACGCGCCTTGGTGATGATGGAAAGTGCAACTCAAGGTCATCATGGTATTGCCATGGATCTGGTTCAGGAAGCTTTCATTTCCTTACATAAATCCTATGCGGAAAAAAGTACTGAAGAATGGTATCCCCTATTTTATACAATTCTGAACAACAAATTACAGGATTGGCGTCGTAAAGAAGCACGGCGTGGTCAGATGTTTTCATTTTTCAAGAAAGTCAGTCTGGATGATGACGAAATTGAACTTGAGGATATCGTGGACGAAGCTACACCGACGCCTTTGGACTTTCTGGATCAGGCAGTGACAGCTGAAGAAATCCAGGAAGCCATTGCCAAACTACCTGTACGTCAGCAGCAGGCATTTATGCTGAGAGCTTGGGAAGGATTTGATACGCATACCACCGCACAAATTATGGACTGCTCAGAAGGCAGTGTAAAAACTCATTATCACCGTGCTATTCAAGGCTTACGTGCCTCTTTGGCACATTTAAATCCATATCTGGGAGGGTCATCCGAATGAATCAAGATGATTTCTTAAAACAAGTAACTTCCAAACTCGATGGACTGGCACAACAACATAAACACAAACCTGTTGTCATGCACCATGTTCTTGAAGAAATTCAGGATTCTAAACATTCACGTTTTGCATTTTTAAAAATGTCAGGTTTTGCCTTGGCAGCAGCAATTGCAGGTGTTGTGGTATTACCCAATATTTCTAGCCACAATGAGCCGCAAACCCAAATGGTGTCAGTACCGAAACTGTCCCCACAAATGCTTGAAGATTTAGAAATGCTAATGGTTCTAGGTGAGGACAAAGTTCCACATGGCAGCTAAAAGATTGGCAATTGCTTTTTGTGCATTCAGTTTTCTGCAAACCAGTTTTGCAGGATTTGAACGTTTTTGGATCTTTTCTAAAGATGCGAATACTCAGGTTTCCGATACCTGGGATAGTCTTTCTGATTCCGAACAGTTGGCACTTATTAAACGCTATCAGTCTCTTAAGGAAATTCCAGAACAGCAGAGCGTCAGCTTACAGCAGCGTATGGACTGGTTTACCCAGCTTCCTGAGGTTGAAAAACAAAGAATGCGTGAGACTTGGCAAATGATGAGCAGTCAGGAACGTCGAGAACTTGGCTTACGCATGCAAAATGCCAAACCTGAAGAACGACTTGCCATTCGGGAAGAGTACATTCTCAAATACCAGCAAACGACTCAACCACCCTCTAGCTCGCATTAAGCGACCCATATAAAAAGCCTCTAAATGGATAATGCCAGTCAGTTAAGCAATTGACTGGCATTTTCTTTTTTAAATTCATGATCATATTTGCCAGGTAGAAAAGTCATCCGCAACTGTTGGATGCATGAGGTGTATTGCTCCGCAAGATGCCTTCCTTGTGAAACTCCGCTTCTCATTTGGGCAAAACCAAAGTCACAAATGATAGGACAAATATTTGATTTAAAACCTTAAGACTCCATCGTGAACCACTAAAAAGTTAAAGCGTCTATTTCTAAACTCCTTAACTGATCAGCATTCTTCCAAATGGAGGCTTTTGAATTTTCCAATTAGGTTTTATTTTCTTAGACGGCGATAAACGACCAGCCCAAATAATCCGAATAGTCCCCAAATTCCGAATGAACCACCACCACTTGATGACGTATTGGCATTTTTTACCGTATTTCGTAGCAGGATCGTTGCTGTTTCAGACATTTTTTCATCTGCATCAAAAATCGTATACTGCATGCTGTAATCTGCCTGGCTTAAGTTATTTCTCACACTAAATGTCAGTTTTCCACCATAGCAGGTCTCGCGCTGATAAGTATCAGGACAAGGGCCTTGTCGCTCTGCATTAAGAGAAACTCCGGCAGGAATCTTCACAATACGAATTGGAATCTCTTTTCCCTCTTTATCCTGATAAAAAGCCGACTTTCCTGAAGGTAGAGGCCCATCACCATCATCACTATCATTTTCAAGTGGATTCACAGTCACTGTCAGATTATTCTCTGGGCTAATCCAGTATTCATCACTCTTGGCAATCGGTGCAATATTGTTAAAAGCTGCTTTTAAAATTCCAGCACTGCTGATCCCCGTGGCCTTATCTTTGAGAGTATAGCTACAGAATTCCATATCTGTTGCCTTGGTCATTTTCCCATCGGTACGATACATCATGATCCGGTTGAGATCAGGCTTCCATTCACACTTAAGATTGGGGTCATTCGGATCACCCTTCACACTGGTCGAACTACCGGTACCAATTAACTCACCTACTCCTAAAGACTTAACACTAATATCATAATTTTGTGCATTCAAGACTTTGGTTTGAACCGTATTGCCCATCAAGGTTTCCTGAGGCATGGCCAGCACAAAGGGATTGACATAAATTGCACGGTATTGCTGATATTGCTTGGTATATTTAAGTAAATCTTCGTATTCTTTTAACTCTTCCTTTAAACCAGGTATTTCCTCTGCTGGCGTATTCTTATTTGTAATAATACTTTTGATGTCAGTTATATTGTCCTGATAAAAATTATTCAAATCGACCAAGCTGCTATTTTTCAGATCTGTGATATCTGCTGCGGTCAGACGTCGGATTTCGATTGAACCGATTTCACAGCTATTTTTTGCATCTGGATTTAAGGTAAGAGTAGATCCCACCACCCGATCAATGCCACGTTGATCCTGTTCAGCACAGCCACTTACCCCCACATCTACCAAATCTGTAGCTGTTCCATTATCACGTGGGTAATACATGCCTAGAAAACGGTTATCAATTGCAGGCTCAATATAGGCTGTTAATAAGTTGTTTATCGTGCTGTCAGAAACGTCAAGATTGTTTGAAGTTTCATCCGCATCTAACTCTGGCAATACACAACGTGATAGTCCAGTGGTTTGTATGGCATTTTTAACAGTAGTAAATACGACGCTTTGCTCCTTAGTCGGATTCCCCTGATTTAAGGCATATTCACAAGATAAGCCCTGATTAAATGCTAAAACATTAAAATAGAAATATTTAGAACCTGTTTTGTCATAAAATAAAGTAGATTGAGCTGCATTCTCAACAATAGTATTACTTAAGGCAGTTAAACTGGAAAAGGCACTGAGAGGGCGATTAGCTTGATTGGTCATACGCAAAATATGTCCTGTCTGACTCGCAGTATTTTTGGCAATGGTAGAATTATTCAACTCTACGGTTGCATAACCACAAAAATCAAGAATGCTGGCCGTATTTTCTGACCCATTTTTAACAATACTACTAGAAATAACTTTTACATTGGTTTGAGTCGTCCCTAAATTCCCCTGGCAATCCATAGCCAGCACACTACCATATGAACTTGCCTTATTTTGGTGAAGCAGCGAATCCTGGATGATCACACTCCTTTCGGTATTCATCGCCACCGTATAAATAGCCCCCCCTTCTGCATCTGCCCGGGAATTTACGATTTCACTGCTATTAATGCTTAAGGGGCCCGCCACATAAAAGGTACCGCCATTGCCCTTATCCTGTGTATTTTTTGCCGCATAACCATCTTTTAAGATGAGATGATAGACTTCCAGACTGGATTGACTGGCCATACTGTTAAAGAGACGGGTTTTTCCCTGACCTGAAATCGTGGTTTTTAAAGCATCACGGGTTGGGTATAAATTCGTAATCGGACTACGACTGGTATAACTAAAGGGCGTTTTTCCATAAATTTTGAGCGCGGACTCAATGACAAGTTCGCTGTCTAATTTGTATTCACCCGCTTCAAGCTGAATCACGTCTGGGGCTGAACCATCCAGCCGAAGCGTACGGCCGACGTTACATCCACCATAGGATTTATCTAGTTTTGCAGTTTTAATCGCTTCTCGCAAAGAGCAGGCATTACTGTTCTCTCCGTCTTCATCCACCAAAGTGGTGACATAGATAGTTTTATCTTCGGCTGCCATCAAACTCATGGCAGATAAAATCATGGCCGCAAGCAGTCCTTTTTTATAATTTTTCATGATTTTTCCTTAATCTTTTAATTCACGGCGCAAACCCATTAACCCAATTAAAATCAGTAGCCCACCAAAGCCCCATGCGCCACCTGAAGTTTTGACTGATTTGTCTTCCATTTCATTTTTTGGCTCCTGCACGATTTGAGTGGTAATGGTCAGATAAGGTTTACTTTTATTAAATCGCGTGGATGTGGTTACCACTTGCAGCTCGAAGATATCTGCCCCATGCCAAGTCGAATCTGGGGTATACACCACATTGCCATGAATATCGATGCGTGTTTTACCTTTGGACTCTGTTTTAGTTTGCACAACTTTCAAACATCCATCTTGCCAAGGCTCACCTGTCGGCTGTTGACCAACTATGACATTGCATTGTTCTTTTGGAATTAAATCACTATCACCCAAAAAGGATTCAATTGAAAATTTGGCAATTTCACCTTTTAACAGGTCTTGTCCAACCAGACTCCCTGAGGTTGGCACAGTGATTTCAATCGCACCACGGTCACAGAACAGATTATCCATTAAACGGTTGATACCACGCTGGTCAGCAGCTTCACATGCCACTGTCGGGGCTGCAAGATTAAGCGCTGTACCTCTATTTACAATAGATGAGTCGCTGACCTGATTATGACTTAATAAAATACGTGGACGCATATAACCAAGAAATTGCCCTTTAGCAACGCTGTATGGACAAAGTATGGCTGTGCTATTTTCACTCAAGGTTTGACAAACACCTTCACTCTTATTTGAAGCTTCGGCTAAGATTTGTGTACCATTCCAGAGCTCATTTGGAGCAACAGCATCCCCTGTACCGCAGGACACAGTCAGCAGATTGTTTTGAATCAGGGTTTTATCGCCGGTTTCAATTTGGCAGTCCTGTGCACCATTTCTTAAAATAATACTATTTGCCACATAAGCCCTGCCAGCCGGGGCATTCATACGTAAAGCAGTATCAGCATTATCAACGATCGTTAGGTTATTTAATCCCATCCCGTCCATGACATTAATGAGTGTCCCCTTATTTTTTAATAGGGTACTACTTAATACTTCGGCACTAATATTTTGAAGATTCTCTGTGTCAGCAAACTGCCCGGCGCTATAAATATTGGCCGCCGAGTTATTTAAGGTCTGGTTATTTTTAAGGACACTTTGCCTGATAAGGAAAGCGGGCAACTGGCTATATAAAATGCCACCTCGTTGTGCTTTGTTATTTTCAATCAGGCTATTTTTAATTTCAACACGACTGAGAAAGTTCTGACCAAATTGACCCGTATTATAAATTGCCCCACCCAAATTGGCTGCACCATTAAATAAACGGCTATATTCAACCACCACTTGGCCTTTATTATGAATCAGACCACCTTGTTCAGCACAACTGACTTTGCCACAGCCTTCGAGGTCTAGTTCTTTTAAGTTAAGCTGAACCAGTGTATCTGTGCTGTTAAGGCGAAATAGATTGTCAGTTCCTTGCATTTGAATATGGGCATTATGCAGACCCAGTGTTTTTTCAGTTGTACTGAATTCTTCATCGCTATCAGCTACAGACCGAATGCTTAGAGATTTTTTGATTGCTATATGCTTATTGAGCACATAAGTATTTTTTTCTTTTAAAATAATGGTACTGGATGAATTTTCTCCACCACATCCCATAAAACCTTCTTTGGCTAAGCCCCGGTTAATATATCCAACGGCTTCTCGAAGTGAACATTCCTTGTCATCTTTTTCAATATCTTCTGTCGTGGTTACAATAATATCTGCACTATACGCCTGCCCTGCCATACACAGCAAAGCCATGCCTATGCTCTTCTTGAGCATAACCTTCTCCTTAATTTTTATTTCTTTCTTTTTCTTCTAAAGTTGCAGAATCCTTGCAACTGTGAATTATTTTGCCTTACTGTGGCATAGACTGAGCAATTACTCAAGAATTTTTATGATTTACCGATATTCGTCAATCAAGGCATAAATCTGTCGCAGATTGGCATTGCTGACCTTCAATTTTTCTCCCTTAAGCAGTTGAATAATTTGCTCTAATCTCTGAAGAAGTACCGAAGTTTGATGTGGCCCATGACTCAGTAAATAGTCAAAAATTTGAGGATCTAAATGAATCCCCCGACGATCCAGTACGGATGAAACCAGCGCATAACGATCAGCATAAAGGCTACCACTCGGCACACGGGTACTCACCGCTTGTGTTAAGCGTGACTGTAGATCTGGCAGCTCAAGCTTAAGTTCAATCGGCGCAAAGCGTGAAGAAAATACCAGCTGTCCGCCGCCTTCATTATTATAATTAATCAGATGAAAGACTGCGCGCTGCCAATGCGGCACACCACTAATCGCTTCAATATCATCGAGTGCGACCAGATCAAAACGATCCAGCGAGGTAATCGCCTCGGTCGGGGCATCTAGAAGCTCAAGTAAAGATACCTGAATCGCAGATTTCCCTACTTCAAGATAAGAGTCACAGATAGCAGACAATAAATGACTTTTCCCTGTACCCGCCCCACCATAGACATAAAAACGGCTGATTAAGCCTGCATGTAATTGACGCACTGCATCAATCACATGCCCCCAACCCGGCCCTGAAAAATCACTGATTCGGGCATCGAGCTGAGGTTCTATATCTAACTGCAATTGACGCATATGATTTTTTGGCCTTATGAGTCTCTACCATGGGGATCATGAATTTTACTTGAGTTCTCCTCTGCTTGCAGCGGTTTTTTCTCTGGCTTTTTCATTTCAATATCAACATCTAAGTCTGCTGTTTCGATATTGATTGAACCAGTAGAGGCATCTTGCATCACAATGGCCCGATCGCCATAAAATGTTGTGTGTTCATAGTACTCGCGTACATGCCGCAGTAGTACCACAATGACGGCTGCCACCGGTAATGCAATCAGCATTCCCAGGAAGCCTGCCAGCTGTGCACCTGCCAATACGGCAAATACTACGGCAACAGGAGAAAGACCAATTTTATCGCCCAGCAAGAATGGTTGCAGAATATAACCTTCAACTGCCTGTCCGACCATAAACACAATGCCGACCAATACCAGTTGCCACCAGTCAATCCCAAATTGGAGTAAGGTCGCAATCACCGCTGCGATAATACCGACTGCAAAGCCCAGATAAGGAATAATACTGGCCAGACCTGCCACCATACCAATAATCAATCCAACTTCAAGACCAATCAGTTGCAAGCCCACCGCATAGACAATTCCCAGCAAGATCATGACCAGAAACTGCCCTTTAACAAAAGCACCCAGCACGCTATGACATTCGCCCACAATTTTTAGTGTACTTTTTTCATAAGGACGTGGAATCAGGCGGCGCAAACTCCCCAGCATACGATCCCAATCCAGCAGGAAATAGAAGGCAATGATGGGAATTAAGACAATCGTACCGCCAATCTGGAGAAAATTAATTCCGGATTGAGCAAGGCGTAACAAGAATGCCTGAATACTGTCTGCGCTATAATTGGTTTGTACATAATTCATGACCACATCAGAAATCTGATTGGTATCAATTTCCATTTCAACGACATTAAAGGTATTGGACAACCATGGTAAAAAGGTCGAATTAATCCATCCAATGATCGCGGGTATATTGTCACGTGCATACATCAACTGTTGCCAGATCAGTGGCACTAAATACCAGATGGCCAAGGTCAGTACAATTCCGATTCCGATAAAAACGATACTAATAGAAAGCCAACGCGGCAGACCCACATCATGCAATTTATCCACCAGCGGGCTAAATAGATAAGCCACTAAAAGTGCTGCAACAAATGGAATTACAACGGGTTTTAATAAGTATAAAGTCCATAACAATAAAGCTATCCCAGCTAGGATAAACACGCGACGCAATGTGCGATCTACCATAAAGTTTCGCCTTTTCTCTATTAATCATTCTAAAAATTAAAATATTTCAATAAAGATAGCATTTTAGATCAGAAATACCATAAGAGTTTTATATATTCAGGTTATAATCGCCACCGCGAATGCGGAGACTTCATTATGAGCAACTCAACTTCTACCCCAAATACTGGTTTAAGCTACAAAGATGCAGGTGTCGACATTGAAGCGGGCGACGCGTTAGTCGATCGTATCAAATCTGTCGCTAAGCGTACCTCACGTCCCGAAGTTATGGGCGGTCTAGGTGGCTTTGGTGCACTTTGTAAAATTCCTAAAGGTTATGAAGAACCTGTTCTCGTATCTGGCACAGATGGTGTGGGTACAAAATTACGTTTAGCATTGAATTTGAACCGTCATGACACAATTGGTCAAGACCTGGTGGCAATGTGTGTTAACGACCTTCTCGTGTGTGGTGCTGAACCACTGTTCTTCCTCGACTATTATGCAACTGGTCATTTGAATGTGGATGTTGCTGCAAATGTTGTCACTGGTATCGGTACTGGTTGTGAGCTTGCTGGCTGTGCACTGGTCGGCGGTGAAACTGCTGAAATGCCAGGCATGTATGAAGGCGAAGATTACGATCTTGCAGGTTTCTGTGTCGGTGTCGTTGAGCAAAGCAAAATTATTGATGGCTCTAAAGTCAAAGCCGGTGACGTTTTAATTGGTGTTGCTTCTTCAGGTGCACACTCAAACGGTTACTCACTGCTTCGTAAAATTCTAGACGTGAAAAATGTTGATTTAACTCAAATCGTTGATGGTCGCCCACTTGCAGATGTTGCAATGGAACCAACCCGTATTTATGTCAAATCGATTCTTGAATTGCTTAAACATGTCGATGTACACGCAATGGCGCACATCACCGGTGGCGGTTTGCCAGGTAACTTACCTCGCGTCCTTCCAAATGGTGCTCAAGCGCTTGTGAATGAATCTTCTTGGGAATGGCCTGAGCTATTCAAACTTCTACAACGTGAAGGCGGTGTAGAGCAGTTTGAAATGTATCGTACCTTTAACTGTGGCGTCGGCATGGTGCTTGTGGTTGATGCAAATGAAGCTGACAAAACTGTTGAATTACTCAACGGTCTTGGTGAGAAAGCATGGACAATGGGTCAGATTCAAGACAATGCTGAATCGGTTGCAGGTGCAGACGAAAAAATTCGTGTGATCTTCGCATAATTTCGCATGATTAAAATTGCTGTACTTGTTTCAGGTAGCGGATCAAATCTACAAGCCTTGATTGATGCCAATCTTTCAGGGCAAATTGTCGGCGTGATTTCCAATAAACCTGAAGCCTTTGCTTTAACGCGTGCGCAACAAGCAGGAATTCAAACTGCAGTTATTGAACACAGGCAATATCCAAACCGAGAAGCGTTTGATGATGTGATGCATCAGCAACTGCTGGACTGGGATGCGGATCTGGTGGTACTTGCCGGCTTTATGCGAATTTTAAGTGAAAAATTTGTAAAAGCCTGGGAGGGGAAAATGTTGAACATTCACCCTTCTCTATTGCCTTATTACAAAGGCATGCATACCCATCAGCGTGTACTCAATACCGGTGATGTTCTGCACGGCTGTACGGTGCATTATGTCACGGCTGAACTTGACGCAGGCCAAGCGCTTGCTCAAGGTGTGCTCAAGGTTTCTCACCACGATACGGTAGACAGTTTGGCAATGCGTGTGCATAGCCTTGAACATGTAATCTATCCTCAAGTCGTAGAATGGATTTGTAGCGGTACCATTCAACACACTGAAGACGGTGTGCTATATCGAAACGAGAAAATGCAAGAACCTGTTCAATTCTGCAAGTTTTAACATCATTTAAATATAAAAAACGCATCCTCGGATGCGTTTTTTATATTCTCTTTTTAATGATTCAAACAGATTGTTGCTGAATCAATTGCTTTACCAAGTCCGCTACCTGATCGGGTTGTTCCAAGGGAAACATATGTCCTCCCTCTACCACGGTAAAAGGAATACCAAATTTCTTTTCGACCTGCTGCGGGAACTTGCGGGCCAGAAATGGACCTTGCTCAGCCACGACCAAATGTACCGGAACTTTCGGTTTCGCCTGAGGCAACCACCACAGTGAGGGATTGGTTCTAAACACGGCCACTTCATCCTTTTTAGGGATGGTGAGTTCTACTCCGCCCCGAATCGGATCATCTTGCAAGGCATGCTCAATATAGGCCTGGAAGCAATCGGCATCAAAGTCTTGATAAAAACCTTTAGGACGCAGTAATTCAGCTGCCTGTTCACGTGAATCCCAATGATCACGACGGCGCTTGGACAGACCTGCCGGAGACATTCTGTCCAAAGCTTTTAAGCGCAAAGTTTTCGCAAGATGCAAGGCAAAGGCCTCTTTACCCATAATCATCGGCGGGTCCAGCATGATCATCTGCAAAAACAGTTCGGGACGCTGCAAGGTAGCCTGGAAAGTTAATACTGATCCCAGAGAATGTCCCAAACCAATCACCGGTCGACCTTTTGACTGACGCACAATACTGTCAATCACTTGCTGAGTCAGGCTTTTCCAATGATTATCCACTGGATAACGTTTATCAGGCCCTAAGAGCGGCACATAGATAATATCGTAATCATCTTGCAGTCCATCAAACAGCTTTTGATAGACTTTCGATGGCACGCCATTGGCGTGCGCGAAATGAATCAATGGTTTCATTGCAATGTCGTACTGTTTTCTGACTGAAGTTTCTGCGCAACTGAAGTGGCAATTCCGTCACCAATCGATGAGCCCATGCGACCCAATACGGACTCAAATGGACTATATTCAATCGTATAATTCAAGGCTCTTTCAGTTTTAAGTTCGCGCTTCAAGGTGTTTAAACTTCCGATCCGATCTGCGATTCCTAATTTCACCGCCTGATCACCGGTCCAGAACAAACCAGAGAAAATCGTAGGATCGGTTGATTTCAGTTTATTACCACGCCCCTGTTTTACCGCATTAATAAAGTGACTATGCACATTATCCAAGACACCTTGTACATGGGCTTTTTGTGCAGGATCGACTGGTTGAGTCATCGACAGCAAGGCTTTATTGTCACCTGAAGTCATGGTGCGATCTTCAACACCAAGCTTTTGCAGCAAATTACTCACGCCATAATTTGGCATGATCACACCAATCGAACCGACTAAACTCGATGGATTGACAATAATCTCATCCGCAGCAGAAGCGATATAATAAGCACCCGAAGCACCGGTATCACCGATCACTGCATAGAGTTTTTTCTCGGGATACTGCTTTTTCAAATACTGAATTTCTTGCCAGATTTCATCGGACTGTACCGGTGAACCACCCGGCGAGTTGACATTCAGCACTACGGCTTTACTTTGTTTATTTTCAAAAGCTTTTTTCAGCGATTTAATCGTATTGCTACTGTTGACACTCTGCTTGTCGGCAGCAATCGTACCAATAATATCGACGACGGCAATATGAGCACCTGCGCCAGCGCTGGCATCTGAGGAAACTGAACTACAGCTCTTGCCGAGTGCCAAAATCACCACAAGCAGATAAGCAAAAGTCAGGAATTTAAAGAAAATTCCCCAACGGCGCGCACGGCGCTGCTCTTCAACCGAAGCTAAAACCGCTTTTTCCAGCAATTTCCATTCCGGACCAGTCGGTTGAACTGGCTGTTGCGTATTTTGTATTTGATTTTCAGGTTTTGGTGGCCAATCGGACATAAATAATCCAATAAATTGATTTATATTGAACCCATTATATACACTGAATCGGGTAATTCTGTCTAAACAAAACGTTTTCGCCTATAATAAATTTTGTTCTCTTTTTATTGTACTTAGACGAAATCAATGACCAAACAGGACTCACGGAATTCAGCTTACGGTTTACTCAAATACATTAGCCGCCAACCGCTTCCGGTTTCTCGATGGATGGCCCGTCTTCTGGCCTTTATTGTGAACAGTTTCAAAGTCACCAAAACTTCGGAAATCATTCGCCTCAATCTCGAGATCAGCCTTTCTGAACTGTCCAATGACGAACGTGAGCGTATTAACCGTGCTGCGGTTCGCAATGAATTAATGTCATATTTCGAGTTTTTTACCATTTGGGGCTCAACTAATCAGAAAAATATCAAACGGGTGCATCGCGTCATTGGCGAAGATCTACTGCATGATGCACTGGCACAAAATAAAGGCCTGGTGTTAATCGTGCCACATTTTGGTACCTGGGAAATCATGAATGCCTATGTCGCCCAGTTTACTTCCATGACCATTATGTATAAACCTGTAAAAAATCAGGCAGCGGATCAGTTTGTACGGGCTGCGCGTAGCCGCGAACAGGCACATCTGGTGCCGACCGATGAATCTGGCGTCCGTCAGATTTTTAAGGCCTTAAAACAAGGTGGCACCACCGTGATCTTGCCAGACCATACCCCAAATGTCGGTGGTGAATATATACCGTATTTTGGGGTGCCTTTGGCCACCAGTAATTTAAGTGCCAAGCTGATTCAAAAGACCAAAGCCCGCGCCCTGTTTCTATATGCCCTGCGGAATACCGAAGATGGTTTTGATATCTTCATCGAGGCAGTTGATGAGAAAATTTATAGTGGCAATGCCAATCAGGGTACGCAAGTTATTATCAACAGTATTGAAGATTTAATCCGCCGCCATCCTGAACATTATCACTGGAGCTATAAACGCTTCAATGCGCATCAAGATTTGGGTAATCTTTATACACTGGAGCATGAACAGGCTTTGGCCAAAGTGAACGCCTTGAGAATGCAAGCTCTGCCTAAAGATCAGCCTGCTCTAGAATCAGTAATTTAAAGACTGACGATATAACCATTGCCATTGATGCCGTTCGGCAGAAAGTATCAGTTTGGAACCTTGTTGCTGAAAGTGCAAACTGCCCTGTTCGGCTGTAGTCAGTAATGGAATATTGAGTGCTTTGAGCCGTTGCTGCGTCAGTTGGCTCGGATGACCATAACGGTTAAATTTTCCTGCCGAAGCAATTGCCAGTTTGGGCCGTAAAGCTTCTAAAAACTGATAGGCTGAGCTGTGCTGACTGCCATGATGTCCAAGCACCAGCACATCAACTTTAAGCTCAGGATAATCTTGGAGCAGCTGATACTCAGTCTCCCAACCCGCATCGCCCATGAGTAAAAAATTTTGATAAGGCCCGGCATTTTTAACTTGCAGATATACCACACAAGACCGGTCATTTTTATTGAAATGAGCTGTATTTAACTGATGCTGCCGAGGTGCCAGAATTTTAAACTGAATATCTTCAGACCATTGCCACTGCTGACCTTGATGACAGAACTGAAAACGGGAGGAGTGCGCTATTTCAGGAATCTGATTGGACGATACCTCTTTAATTTTCAATTGATGTTTAATACTGTGATAAGCGCCACTATGATCTTGATCCAGATGGGTTAAAATCAGTTGATCCAGCTTACCCACACCTTGCACAGACAGAAATGGCAGAATCACCTGTCGACCGATACTGAATTTTTCTTCATCATAATAGCCACCCATATCGATCATCATACTGCGTGCTCCATCCCGAAGAAAAATTGCTTGTCCCTGCCCCACATCCAGAATAGAGAGCTGAAATGCATGCTGATTGAGCTGAGGAATACACAGCGGCACACAGGCAAGCGCCGTCCAGCTTTTGGGCAATAGGCCACGCGGTAAAAATACAATCATTAAGGCCAGAATACACAGCGCAATCATCCAGACATTCATCGCCACCGGAATCAGTTGTGGAGCAAACAGCCGATCAAGCAGATCCAGAAATGCCAGCAGCATGTGAATGAAAACATCATTCAATTGAAATACCACACTGGAAAGTGGCTCTGAAATAAAAAACAACAAAGCCGCCAGAATATCTATAGGCACAATCAGCAGCCCAATCCATGGAATCGCGACCAGGTTACTGAATGGGGTAATCCAGGCGATTTGCTTAAAAAACAGCATCATCAAGGGAAATAGCGCCAGAAAGATTTTCCATTGTGATTCCAGCAGCACTTTCAACGCAAAATATAGCCGTTGTAATAAGGTTTGTTCTATCTGACGCGGTTGCTGCTGAATGGTCTGATAGATTCGCAGCAAAACAAAACAGGCCCCATAAGACAGCCAGAATGCAGCCGACAAAATACTGAAAGGATCAAAGAGCAATAATAAGGCAGCACTCAGAATCAGTAATTTTAAAGCTTGCACATTTTGCCTGAGCAACAAGGTAAAGGTCACAATCACGCAGATCAATAAAGTGCGTAGCGCTGGAATTTCAAAGCCCACAAAGGCGCAGTACAGCAAGACACATAGTAAAAAAGGCAGGCTCAAAAAATACTGCCTTGGCCATTTCAGATAAATATGCGGCATAAATCTTGAAATCAGATATTGCAAAGTACCACAGACCATCAAGGCAAAGATCAGAACGTGCGGCCCGGAAATGGCTAATAAATGGCTCATACCAAAACGCTGGAATTGTCGCTCTGTCGCTGGATCTAACAGGCTTTCATCACCGCTTAATAAGGCCAATAACAAACCTTTATGCTGTACGGGTTGCCTGGCTACAAATTCTCTTAATGCCAGTCGCTGCCGCTCTACCCAAAGTAAAATTCGCGGACTTAAATTTTGCTGCTGGCGTAAATATTTGCCATGACCAAGCGCATAAAGTTGTTGCGGTTGTAACTCCTGAATGCTCTTGATTCGGAAACCGGCCATGATATTTTGCTGTAATGCCCACTTTTCAGCGTCAAAAGATCCGGGGGTGGCATAACTATGATGAGGTCGGATTTGGCCTTGAATTAAGTAATATCGTCCAAGTTCAAGGGAGTGCTGCTTTATCTGCGTATTTATCAAACTGGATTGAGTCACGGGTTCTTGGACAGGCAAAAAGCCCATCCATTTAACTGTACTGCCATCAGGACTGAGCACATGCAGAGCTTGCTGGATATTCTGCTTACCAAGTTTATTCAGGCTTTTGATATACATCACGATCTGTTTTTCGGAGACTTCATATTCACGCGTCGACAAGCGTTCAGACAGTTGCAGATTGGCATAGCCATGGCCTAGAAATAATCCTAACAGCAGGCTTGAACCAGTCATGACCAAATTACGTAATGGTGTGTTGAAAATGTGCTTTAATTTACGGCAACCCAGATACCACAGTAATACCGCGATTAGAACGACCGTGCTGCTCAGTTGAACAGACAGAAAACTTTTCCCCATACAGGCCAGGCCTAAAATCCAGCCGATACACAGCCACTGCAACATTGGATCTTATTCTTTATGGTTATTATTTTACCTAATAATAAAGCCCACCGGAGTGAGCTTCAATCAAATGCGAATATTCTCTTGATTTAGGGTGTGACCCAAAGACCATCCTGCATATGTAAAATTCGGTCTGCAGCATGTGCCAGTTGTTCATCATGCGTCACAATCAGCATCGCCATATTGAATTCACGTTGCAATTCGGTGAGCAGTTCAAAAATCTTTGCTGCAGTCTTACGATCCAGATTTCCGGTCGGTTCATCTGCCATCATCAGTTTAGGTTTGCCCACCACTGCACGCGCTAAGGCCACACGCTGGCGCTCACCTCCAGATAATTCACCTGGCTTATGTGTCAGACGATGCGAAAGACCAACCCGCTCCAGCAAGTATTCAGCCTGCTGTTTGGCTTCTTTAAACTTCACATTATCGCGGAGCATCAGGGGCATGGCTACATTTTCCAGTGCCGTAAATTCTGGCAACAGATGATGAAACTGATACACAAAACCCAAATGCTCATTGCGCACATAGCCGCGTTCTGCTTCAGACAGGGTATCGAAACGGCGACCATTGACCATCACTTGCCCTGATGTTGGCCGATCCAGTCCACCCAAAACATGCAATAAGGTACTTTTACCAGAACCACTCGAACCGACAATCGAGACAAACTCACCCGCTTTGACCTGCAGCGACAAGCCTCGAATCACATCGACGGTGGCTTTGCCATCGGTAAAGGATTTGTGAATATTCTGGGCATCTAAAATCAGATTACTCATAACGCAAAGCCTCTGCCGGTTGAATTTTTGCTGCACGTAAAGCGGGGTAAATCGTCGCGACAAAACTTAAGGCCAATGATAAGCCGACAATGACCAAGACATCCTGCCAGCGCAAATAAGAAGGTAGATAATTGATAAAATAGGCATCAAACATATTCAGACCCAAAGTATTGTTTAACCAGCCGATAAAGCTACTGATACTGGTCGCTGCAATAATCCCGAGGATTGCGCCGGCACATGTCCCAATCACCCCAATCACCGTACCTTGCACCATAAAGATTTTGGTAATAGTGGCAGGCGAAGCACCCAAAGTCCGTAAAATCGCAATGTCCGATTTTTTATCCGTCACCACCATCACCAGTGATGAAACGATATTAAATGCCGCTACCAGCACAATCAGGAATAATAACAAGCTGACCATGGCTTTTTCCATCTGGATCGCGCTGAACAGATTACCATGGGTATAGGTCCAGTCAGATGCGTAGAAGTTGGCTGGTAAATCTCGCACGATTTCCTGAGACACTTGCGGTGCGACAAAAATATCATCCAGTTTTAAACGCACGCCTTGTGCACCATCTGGTAGGCGCAACAAAGTTGAAGCATCATTTAAAGCGATATATCCCATCATCGAGTCGACTTCAGCACCAATACTGAAAATTCCCACCACTTTAAAGCGCTTGAAACGAGGCACCACACCTGCTGGTGAAGGGGTCGCCTCTGGCAATACCAAGGTAATATTATCGTTTAAACCGACCCCCATGGCATCGGTCATCTGCTTGCCCAGAACAATACCAAATTCACCTTTTTTCAGGCTATCAATACTGCCCTCGACCATATGGTTTTGTATAATGGATACTTTTTTCTCATACTCGGGTTCAATCCCGCTGACCATAATCCCGGCAACCTGTCCCTGTGCCGTCAGCATGCCCTGTAATTGGGTAAATGGTGCGACCCCCTGGACATGCTCATGCTGCTCAATCTGCTTTGCAAGTTCGGGCCAATTTGTTAAAATTTGCGTTGAAGAAACAGTAGCTTGAGGTATCATTCCCAAGACACGATTTTTCAACTCTCGGTCAAACCCATTCATCACAGACAAAACTGTAATGAGGACTGCTACACCGAGCGTGAGACCGATCATTGAGACCAATGCAATAAAAGAAATGAAGTGGTTACTACGCCGTGCGCGAGTATATTTCAACCCTATATACAGCGAGATTGGTTTAAACATAACCATCTAGTCCGAGGTAATAAATTATGGAAAATGTACAGCATCCAAATGGATACACGGAAAGACGCGTTATGTCTCGCATCGATGCTGCCTTACGAATTAATTATCAGATTATTTCCGATGATGTTGCCTTAAATGATCCTTATGACTCTAACTTCGTCTTGCCCCGCTATTTTCTACTACTTGCAGAGCTAGATCAATTTGATCATGCGGTTAACTACGAATTAGAACAATTATCTGAAAAAGATCAACAAATTGCTCGAATCTTATCCTTATTCAACCAAAAATTAAACCTTATTACCGGTTCTTTGTATGACGCAATTGTACAAAGCATGTTACCTGTACCAGAGCAGGTGAACTTTTCGGAAACCGGTTTTAGTTTCTTTAGTGACCGCCCCATCACTGAAGGCACCTATCTGCACGTGACTTTAAGCCACCCGGAAAATTTCTTCCATATTGCGGCAACCGCCCAGGTGGCCTACAGTCGTGAAGAAGAAAATAGCAAATTCCGGACCGGTGCTTATTTCATTACCATGCACCCACAAGACCGTGTCAAACTGGGTGAATGTGTCAAAGCCAACTTTGCTTAAATCACTGATTTAGTCATTGTGAATACTGGATGGAAGGCGAGCTGCATAGCTCGCTTTAATTTCTCTGGAAAAATACAACAATAAACCCGTCAACAAAATACCGACACCGATTAAGGCCTCACCCGACAAGCTCTCATCATTCAAAAGCACACCTACGAATAAAGCAAGCATTGGAGTCAATACCGTCGTCAAAGACAAGGTGGTCGCCCTGATTTTCTGTACCAGTTTAAAATAACAGAACATGGCAATCAGCGAAGCCATCACCACGGCATATCCTAGCCCGATCAGTGATTTTGCCTGAGGCATTTGGGTTGGCGCAAATTGCCAGATAAATGGCAACATGGCACAGGCCATGACTGCTGAAACTGCAATGGAACCGGCCGCTTGCGCCATCGGTTGTAAGGGTGCATTGACTTTTTTGACCCAAAACATCGAAACACAATAGATAAACACACTCAGTAGCATCAGACCAATACCGATTGGCTGAATGTGCTGGTCTTTGCCACCGAGGCAAATCACCGCCAAACCAGTCAGGGCAATCGCCATCCCGCACCACTGTGAAGGATAGAGCTTGAGCTGAAACACGAAACGGCCAATCAATCCGGTAATAATAGGTGCCAGACCAAACATCAGCGCAATAATGCCTGAGCTGAGATAATCCGTGGCCAGATAGGTAAAAATCTGCGAGCCAATAAAACTGCAAGCTCCAGCCAGATAACTGTGCATCGAGAGAGAATCGACAGGAAAACGGGTTTTAAACAGCCACAACAAGATAAATGCAAAAGGCAATGCCAGAAAAAATCGCAGTGCCAGTGCCCAGAGCGGATGCAGATCGCTTACACTCCAGACAATGGCTAGCGGTGTAGTGGCCCAGATAAAAACCAATAAAAGATAGGTCACAACCATATTGGTGTGTGTTGGCATGCGCGATTGCTCTTAAAGTGCAGATGTTTTACGTTTTTGTTTTTGAATGGTTTGATCCAGTGCGCTTGAAAATTCACGCTTATCCCGCTCTGAAATCGGAGGTGGCCCACCCGTTTGTACACCGGCACCACGCAAACTATCCATAAAGTCTCTTAGATGTAAACGTGCTTTGACATTGGCCGTGGTATACACTTCACCGCGTGGATGAATGGCAATCCCGCCCTTTTCAATCACTTCTGCCGCCAGGGGAATATCTTGGGTCATGACAATATCATGCTCTTTCATGCGCAGAATAATCTCTTTATCTGCAGCATCAGCGCCACTCATCACCTGAATTGAATTAATCCGGACTGAAGGCGTAATGCCCACCGACTGATTAGCCACAAAAGTCACTTCCAACTGATAGCGATCCGACGCACGGATAATCACATCTCTTAAAATACGGGGTAATGCATCAGCATCGACCCAAAGTTTGAATGGCAACACAGGGTTTCCCATTAAGGTATAAATCCTGGGTATTCTAGCAAATTGAGAGGATCAGGTTGATGATTAAATCGTTGCATTTTCATCGCTGCTGTCGCTCATGTTTTTTTGAATCTATTTGATTTGAGCAACGACTGTGATTTAGTCTAGAAAAAAATTGGCTGCATTTAATTTGAAAATTCATTCGATTGACTTGAAAAATCGCAATGACCCTCGATTAACTATAAATAAGTCATCCAAGATCAATTGTGCATATGAAAAATCAGAATAGCCCAGAGATCATCACCATTGATGATCAGAATTTCGGTAGTCACGTCGAACACTGGACATTACTCACCGAGAATCCAGGTACAGATGTGCCACAGTGGTTAGGCAAAGCTCTTGATGCGCCTATTATGCCGATGGGCATTTGCACACAAGAATGTGATATGGATGAAAATACCTGGCTGATTCAGGGGCCGAGTAAAGCTGCGGTGCAATTGAGCCAAGTGATCGCCATAGAAAATAATAAGCCACAGGCCGTAAAAACTGCATTCCCCTGCTTTGACAGTCCTTATCAGGTCAAAGCGACCATCGATCGAATTATTTCCTGCAAATCCAATACTCAGGCGGTATTACGTCTGAATCTGGGTGCCAACAATATTATTTATGCTTTCGATAGTCTGTATAGCGTCAATCATCCGCATTATGAAAAAGACCAGTCCTATGTGGTGAATCTGAATGCTTGGGCCTATGAGCTTGAAGCAGTGGCTGACCATGAACATCTGGTGGTGGATGATCCGGCTTCGATCAAGCATCACCGTGCCTTGAATGATATTCTGACAGCCAACCAAGGCGTGGCACCCGATAATTTGCAGGAACAGATTGATGCCTGGCAGCCACAGTCAGAAGAAGATAAAGCACCTGTTACTGTAGATTTCTCTAAAATGGTGGCTTATCTTTATGGTGAAACCATGGGCCAGGAAGATGAAGCCTGGTTTCAGGGCAATATTGTCGGTAAAACTGCCATGCAGTTTATGGATCAGGACTATACCCTGTATGATGTCACACTGATTCATGATGAAGGTCAACCAGCCACCTTGATCCGGATTGCAACGCGGAATGAGCAGCATAAAAATTTCCAGATTGGTCAATATATTCGTGGAAATCTGTGGATTCAGGCCAATATTTATAGAAAATCAGCTTAAGTTAAAATAAACAAAGAAGATCTTCTTTTTGATGGGGATCTTCTTTTTTTAATCCGTATTTTCTGTTTTTAATTTTATTTTTTTGATTATTTTTTACCCATTTTTTCTAGCTTAATAACCTATTTAAATCATTTAAAAAATCGAGTTATCCACATTGTTAAATTCACATGAATTCATTTTATACATGCAATCGAATCCTAAAAATCTTGTAAAAATAAGACTTTGATTTCGCATACGAATAAGTTCAGACAAATCCAAAGCTGATATTTAAATAAAATGAAAATTTATGAACTTTAATCAAGAATGTACTTTATTTAATCAATTTTTTATGATAAAAATACTCACAACAAATAGTATTAACGATAAATAGATCGGACAATAAATATCTATGAAAATCGTGCAAGAAGAAACATTAGACCAGGTCGAGCATCATCTTAGCTCTCGCTATAATATTGATATGATGTCATGCCTTTTTTTCATGTTGGGAATGCTGATCTGCGGCTTTACCCTGCATACTTTTATTTTTTAAATTCCCTGACATAACCGAATGCATAAAAAAACCCAGCCTATGCTGGGTTTTTACATTTCAGGGATTAACCATTGCGTTTTGCAAAGTCATCCATAAAATTCACCAAGGCTTGTACGCCCTCTAATGGCACTGCATTATAAATACTGGCACGCATACCACCGACAGAACGGTGACCCGCAAGATTCAATAAATGCTGGGCTTCTGCTTCTTTCAGGAATTGTTTTTCAAGATCTGCATTGACCAAAGTAAATGGCACATTCATGATTGAACGATTTTCTTTGAAGATTGGATTGGCATAAAAATCGCTTTGATCGATATAACCATAAAGCAGATTGGCTTTTTCCAGGTTCACTTTATGCATGGCCTCTACACCACCATTTTCCAGCAACCATTCAAATACCAGACCAGACAAGTACCATGCATAAGTCGACGGCGTATTTACCATAGAACCATTTTTGGCTTGATCTGAGTATTTTAAGATACTTGGAATTTCAGCTTTGGCTTGATCCAGTAAATCTTCACGAATAATCACCAGGGTTAAACCCGCTGGGCCGATATTCTTTTGCGCGCCTGCATAGATCACACCAAATTTTGATACATCAAGTGGCGCAGATAAAATGCTTGATGAATAGTCACAAACAAGGGGCTTATCTGTTTCAGGAATAGAAGCAAACTGCAGACCACCAATGGTTTCGTTGTCTGCATAGTGCACATAGGCGGCATCGGCAGACAGCTTCCATTCGCTTTGCGCGCTGATGGCATGTTTAGCATCAATTTTGATACCTGCTTCTACCACATTGATATCGCCATAGCGTTGCGCTTCTTTCAAGGCCTTTTCAGACCAGATTCCGGTATGGATATAGTCCGCTTTGTTATTTTTACCCAGCAAGTTCAATGGAATTGCCGAAAATTGTAAGGATGCGCCACCCTGCAAGAACAATACTTTGTAGTTCTCGGGAATATTCATGAGTTTGCGTAGGTCTGCTTCCGCTTTTTCAGCCACGGCCACATAGTCGGAACTACGGTGGCTCATTTCCATGATCGAAAGACCTTTGCCATGCCAGTCAAGCATTTCAGCTTGAGCTTTTTCAAGTACGGTAGTCGGTAATGCAGCAGGACCAGCACAGAAGTTGTACGCGCGCATGAGTTTTCCTTATCTATGTGAGACACAATAAAATGATGGCATTTAACCATATCTGGCAAGGTCTTGCACAAAATTATTTCAATCTCGAACTGTAATTACAGTCAAAAAATCAATGTAGATTCACAAGATAAGTTGACCATTTATAGGATTAATTAAACTTATTATGCCTATTTTTATTAAATGTTTGAGTTTAAAAATAAAACTATTATGATGAACTCACAATGATTAAAAAATAATCTGAAAAATTAGAAGTAGGGAAAAAATGGATAACTTTATTAATCGCCTCAAATTACATATTGAGCATGTTAAACGTGTCGGTGCGCATTGCTCAACTGAAGAAACCACCAAACAAGCACTTATATTACCACTTCTGGATATTTTAGGCTTCAGTCCTTATGATCCAACTAAAGTACTGGCAGAGTTTGCCGCTGATTTTCCTGGTGTCAAATCAACAGAGCGCGTTGACTACGCCCTATATTGTAATGGTCAACCAGTTATGTTTATTGAAGCCAAATCTTATGCAAGTAATTTAACAAATCACGCACCACAACTCTCCCGATATTTTAACTCTACTCTGGGAGTGACCATTGGCGTCATTACCAATGGACGTGAATGGCGTTTTTTCACTGACCTCATTAATCCAAATATTATGGATGAAAAACCTTTTCTGGTTGTTGATTTCACTAAACATCAAGCCGAAGAACTGACTCAATTAGCAGAATTCAAACATGATAATTTCCATGTAGAAAAATTACGATTTTTTGCCGAAGAGAATCAGTATATCCAACAGTTTAAAGCGGTAATCAAAAAATCAATTAATGAAGTCGATATTGATTTTGTACGTTATGTTGCTCAGCAAGCCAATATTCCAAGACAGCTCAATACAAAATTCCTTGAATCAATTCAACCCTTCGTTAAACAAGCAGTCGAACGTGCAATTAGCGATACGGTTTTAAAAGGCTTATCTGCACCCACCATCATTACAGCACAACCCATTGAGCAACAAACTGAATTAAGGACTGATGAAGTTTCAGAAGAACCGACTCCCTCAAATCTTCAACAAGACATTATAAATCCTCAGAATCAAAGAATTGTTACCACGGTAGATGAACAAAGCTTACAAAATATTATCCATGAACTTTTTCCAGACCATGAACTCACCGGAAAAGATACGGAGAGCTATTATTCCATTCTGTATCAAAGTAAAAATAATAGATGGTTATTCCGCTATGATGTGAACCGAAAACGTCCTACTGTTCAATTTATTGTTCCCATTGATGAGAGACATAAACTTGAATTAAATAGAGCGGGTCTAGAAGTGTTAAATAATGGACAAATTTATCTGGATAAACCGGAGCATATTTATAGAGCCGTAGGGGTTTTAAAAGATTGTTTAGATTTTTGCATGAATGATGAAAATTTCAAAAGAACCGCCCTAAGTTAGTCAGGACGCGCAAGCGTCCTTAATGCTAGACAGATGTAAAATAAACAATACTACAACCATGCCCCTTACTGAGCTGCAAACCACTGATTTATAATGTACACAAATCAACTTATTCTTCACTTTGGCCATCTGCTTGCATGAATATGACGAACTATAAAAGTAAATTATTTTTGGGGTGTGGATTATTGTCAGGTCTATGGTTGAATAGCCAGGGTCTATACGCCCAGACTTTGAGTTTTCAAGACGCCGAAAAACAGTTATTGCAGTCTTCTTATAGCAGTCAGGCCTATCAAAGCTTGGAACAAGCCTCAAAACTTGAAGCTGAAGCGGTAAAAGGTTTGGGATTACCACGTGTCGATCTGAATGTGCGTGCTTATGCCTTTCATAATGAATTAGATATTCCTTTGGGTGCTCTTAAAAACAACCTGGAGCAATCTCTCACCAATGGCTTAAATAATAAAATTGATGAGTTTAATTTAGCTGAGAATATTGCCAATCCTTTAAAAGAAGGTTTACAACAACCGATTCATGACGGTGTAGGCTTAATTCCCGATACCTCCAAGGTCGTACTCGAAGATCAAGTGATTCGTCCTACCGTGTCCATGATGATGCCGCTTTATACCGGTGGTTTGACTCATAGCGCCAAGGAGATTGCCAATCTTCAGGTCGGTCGCAGTCAGCTCAGTAATCAACAGCAACAAGACACGCAGCGTTTCGAACTGATTCAAAGTTATTTTAATGTGCAACTGCAAAAGCAACTCCATGCAGCAGCAGTATTTAATCTGAATGCCATGCAACAGCATTATCGCAATGCCTTAAAAATGGAACAGCAAGGTTTTATTAGCAAAGGCCAGCGCATGCAGTTTGAAGTGGCGCGTAATAATGCCGAGCGCAGTCAGCAAAATATGCAAACCAATTTAAATGCCAGTCTATTTCAACTGAATAATCTGCTGCAACAAAGCAGTATCACTGAACTGTCGACACCTTTATTTGTCAATCAGACCGAGCCACAGGCTTTAAATCAACTACTGAAAACCTTTAGTCAAAACTCTGCGCTGATTCAAAAAATGCAGCTAGATACCCAATTAGCACAAGCCAATGTCAAAGCTCAGCAAGCAGCAAAAAAACCCAATGTCTTTGCTTTTGGTGAATATAGTTTGGATCAGAATCAAAACTGGATTGTCGGTGTTGCCGCACGCTATAACCTGTTTTCAGGGATTGATAAAAACAAAAATATTCAGGCGGCCGAGCTCAAACGCTATGCCACAGAACTGCTCACCTCACGCACCCAGCAAGAGATTGAAAACCTGATTTATAAATCTTATAGCGAAGCCTTGAGTGCACAGCAAAGTCATGCTTTGTTGGAACAAAATCTAAAAGCTGCGCAGGAAAATTTACGCATTCAAGAGTTGTCCTTTAAAGAGGATATCGGAACAGCAACACAGGTCATTGATGCCCAAAACATGCTTAGCGGGCTACGAGCCGAAACTGCCTTGAATGCCTATAAATATGTGATGTCACTGGCCACCCTGTTACAAAGCCATGGCTCGATTACCGAATTTCCCAATTATATTCAACACACCAATACTCACTATATTCGCTAATGGAGCCGAACATGAACGACGATCAAAAACCCAATGATCCTGTGAATGAAGCGGTTTCATCTACCGAAACAGAAAGCTCTCCCGCTCCACAGACCCAATCAGCAACGCTAGAGGAAAATCACGCGACGACCTCGACCGATGAGCAGCCTCCTGAAATCTCCAAAAAGAAAAAATATCTACTGCTGGCGTTGCTGCCTATTCTGCTGGCCGTGATTATTTTTGGATTATGGAAAAGCTATCAACCGACGCCGATTGAATTGCAAGGTCGTGTCGAGGCTGAAACGATTCAGGTGGCCACCAAAGTGCCAAGCCGGATTGAAGAAATCTATGTGGAAGAAGGTCAGCGAGTTAAAAAAGGCGATGTTCTGGTTCGCTTAAATAGCCCGGAAATTGCAGCCAAAAAACAGCAAGCTACAGCAGCCTTACAATCGGCTTTGGCCTTACAGTCCACAGCTGAACGTGGCTCGCAGGAAGAAAATGTCGCGAGTCTGTATGCCAACTGGCAATCGCTAAAAGCACAGCAAAATCTCGCCACAGTATCTTATCAGCGTGGGGAAAATCTATTTAAGGAAGGTGTGATTTCACGTCAGCGCCGTGATGAACTGTATGCAGCCAGTCAATCTGCGCTAGAAATGACTGAGGCCGCCTATCAGCAATATGCACGTGCCAAGCGTGGCAGCACCCCGCAGCAAAAGAGTTCAGCCGATGCACAAGTAGACATTGCCCAGGCTGCTCTAAACGAAGCCAATGCGCTAGAAGCAGAAACCGAATTGCTGGCCCCCGTCAATGGAACGGTGTCTAAAACTTATGGCAAAATATCTGAGCTGGTCGCAACCGCAGTGCCCGTGGTCAGCCTGATTGAAGAGAAGATGTGGGTAAGCCTGAATATTCGCGAAGACCAGTATGCTCCATTTCAAAAATTAGAAAGCATTCAAGGTTATATTCCAGCCTTGGATCAAACAGCCAGTTTTCAGATCAAAAGTATTAGCGCTGAAGGTGAGTTTGCCACCATTAAAACCACCCGCCAAACCGGCGGCTATGATGTGAGAAGTTTTAAACTGCATTTGCTACCGACACAAACCATGCCTGAACTGAAAGTCGGTATGAGCGTATTATTTAAACTTAAAGAGACACCCTAATGTGGCTGGGTATATGGCGCGAACTACGCTATTTGCTCCGAGAAAAATGGGATCTGTGCCTGGTTACACTGGCACCTGCTCTGGTAATTATTTTATTCAGCAGCATGTTTGCGCAGGGCAAGCCTACTCATTTACCCATTGCCATTATTGATCAAGACCGAAGTGCGCTCAGCCGAAGCATCTATCGACATGTCTCGCTCAATCATACCCTTAAAATTGAAACGGTATCCCAGCAAGTCGCTGAAGTTGAACACCTACTGAATGAAAATAAAATTTGGGGTTATATCCATATTCCAAATGGTGCCGAACAACGTTTTGTTCGTGCTCAGGATGCAGAAATTAGCATTGCCTTTAACCAGAGTTATTTCAGTATCGGCAATACAATTTCTTCAGCCATGCTGGTGAGTACCTTACAAGCCCTGGCTGGGTTTACCGAACAGTACTATCTGGTGAATCGACTGCCCTATATCCAAGCACCGACACCACAGATCAAAATCTCACCTTTGTATAATCCGCAATTGAATTATGAGTTATATCTAGAACCTTATGTCATTCTCGCAGTTCTGCATTTACTGCTGTGTTGTTGTGTGGCATTTTCCGTCGGTCAGGAACTGAAGCGGCAGACTGTATCAGAGTGGATCAGTCATCCATCCATTTGGATGGCTTTAGTGTCTAAAAATCTGGTCTATGTGGCTATTTTTAGTCTATGGACTTGGGCGTGGATGTTTTGGATGATTGAAATTCGCGGCTGGTTTGTTGCCGGTTCGCTTGGTCTGATTTTATTGGCACAATTGCTGCTGTATAGCGCCTATGCATTTTTAAGCGCTGCGGTGGTGCTGGCCACCCAAGATTTAAGTAAATCTTTCGGCTTGATTGCTGTATATGGTGGGTCATCGTTAAGCTTTGCCGGGGTGACTTTACCCTTAAATAATGCGCCCCTATTCACCCAGTTTTGGGCCAATATTATCCCCTTTACTCCTTATGCCAAATTACAAACTGAACAATGGATGATTGGCAGTCCAGTGCAGATTTCACTGCAAGCTATATGGATCTTGTTGGCCTATGTGGTGGTGTACGCACTGCTAGCCTATATTTTTCTCAAGAAAATAGCCAAAGGAGCGGCCTGATGAAATCCCTTTGGTTTTATTATCTGCGCAGCTTTAAAGATATTGTCAGCCACGGCGCTATCTTTACCACACTGATTTTATCGGTCTTGTTTTATAGCTTCTTTTATCCCTTTGCTTATCAGGCACAGCAAGCCGAAGCCTTACCGATTATTATTGTTGATGCAGAACAAAGTCACTTGAGCGCGCGGATTATTGGCCAAGTCCGTCAAAGCCCGAATGTTGAAATCAAGGCGATTACCAGCAATTTCGCCGAAGCCAAAACATGGGTTGAATCGCAACAAGCGGATGGGATTTTGCTGCTACCGGACAATTTATCGCAAACGTTAAGGCATGGTGAAACGGGTGGAATAGGACTGTACTTAAGTGCTGCCAATTTTTTAGTCACCAAACAGATGGGGATCGGTTTAGCGACCTCTCTTGAGCAGACCTTGGCAGACTATGCTGAACGTTTTGGCCAGGTTTCAGATTTTTCTCCTGCCCTATCAGTGCATCAGATTCCATTGTTTAATCCGCTCTCCGGCTATGGCAGTTATGTCTTTCCTGCGGTCGCCCCTCTCATCATTCATCAGACCATTTTTTTAGGTTTGAATATGCTGATTCTGGTGTACCGCGAAAGAAAAGTGCAGTTAAACTCAAATGCATTGATTGGGCTATGTTTAGCGATATTGAGCATTGGCTGTCTGGGTTGTTTTTATTTATTTGGATTTACCTTTTGGTTATTTGATTATCCGCGAGGGGGTAACCTATTCGGCATGCTGCTGGCTGTGCCGGTTTTCGTTTACACTGTGATTGGAATCACCTGCCTATTTGCCAGTTTTCTGGATATGCCGGAACGCGCTGGACATGTGATTGTTTTTACTTCTATCCCTCTATTTTTTTTATCCGGTGCTGCCTGGCCACATGCAGCTATGCCCATCTGGATGCAAGTGATCGCTGAGATACTGCCTTCTACCCAAATGGTGCAGATGTTTATTCAACTGAATCAGATGGGTGTACCGACCGCACTGATTTTGCCTAAACTGATATATCTGGGGCTGATAGGCAGTTTATGTTTTTTCTTGGCTTATCGACGTTTTATTCAAGTGAGTCAAAGCAGATAAAGCATTGGATTTATGCTGCCATCAACTTATGGATTAAGATTCGCCAAAGACCTGAATATTAAAATTACGAATCTTGTTGCTACCATTCGGCTGGTCGAAACTGACATCATACTGCACCAGATTATTTGGATAGGCAATTTCATAGCTGATCTTATATTGGCCAGGCTGGTTGGTTGCTTCTTCAATCTGCTTGGTCATTAAAGTTTTAGACTTATATTCACCTTTCGGAATTGAACGTGAAAAGCGTTTCATCAGCTTTTCGTTGTCCTTAAACTGTGTTTGCAATTGCGGCTCTAGCTGATCCAGAAACTCGTCATACTTCCCATCACGCAAATCCTCATAGGCCAGCTGTGCTGCCTGTTCCTGCTCAGGACTTGGGTTTGGGATATTGTCCATTGAGTTACAGCCACTTAATGCAACTGCTGCCGCTAACAACATTGATTGGGTTTTCATCGCTTACCTTCATTCAGTCAAGATTTATAAAAAAGGACGCCGAAGCGCCCTTTTTATCAATAGAACACTTATTCTTCTACTGAGTTTTCACCATCTTTTTCAACATGTTCAGCTACTGCATCTGTTTCAGTCGCTACATCTGTTTCTGCCACTAAAGATTCTTCACCTTCAATCACTTCAACAAACTCATCTTCTTCAACAGCTTCAACTGAAACCACACCGACCAGTAACTCTTCATTACCGAGACGGATCAGACGAACACCTTGTGCATTACGACCGGTTTGAGCCACTTCAGAGGCACGGGTACGAACCAAAGTACCGCCATCGGAAATTAACATCAGCTCTTTAGATGCATCAATCGCTACTGCACCGACCAACTGACCGTTACGTTCTGAGGTCTTGAGTGCAATCACACCCTTACCGCCACGTTTCTTGGTCGGGAAGTCATCCACCGGGGTACGTTTACCATAACCATTTTCAGAAGCACACAATACTTCGCCAGTTTCAGGGACAACAACTAAAGATACAATCCGGCTGATCAATGCTGAATCTGCAGCATCTTCATCATCAGACTCGATCTCAGTTTCTTCGCTTTCTTCCAGCAAGGCTGCTGCACCGATGGTCACGCGCATACCGCGCACACCTTTGGCTGAACGACCCATTGAACGTACATCAGTTTCTGCAAAGCGAATCGCTTTACCTTCGTTCGAGAACAACATGATTTGCTGTTCGCCGTCAGTAATCGCAACACCAATTAAAGTGTCATCGCCATTCAGTTCAATCGCACGTAAACCGTTTGAACGCACATTCGAGAACTGTTCAAGTTCTACACGTTTAATCGTACCGTATTCAGTCGCCATAAACACATAGAAGTTTTTACGAACCGCTTCAGCCTGCTGTGCAAAATCATTGATGATGTCATCATCAAGATCGGTCGTTGAAAGTTCTAAACCTAGCTCTTTCAATTGAACACGAAGTGCATCAGAAATATCATCCGCACCCTCTTCAGATTCAGCAAGTGCCGCTTCAAGTGCCGTAAAGTGACCATTAATCACTTCATTGCTTTGCAGTTGTGCAGCATTGGCTTTTACGAAGGCTTTGAAGTCCGCCAGACGTTCTTTGAATTTCTTCGGTGCATCAATCACCGGTAAAATTGCGGTAATGGTCTCGTTTTCGTCTAATGGCAACAAGTTCACCATTGGGCGACCTTTGGCACCACGTGATGCTTGTGGCACTTCATACACTTTCAGACGATAGACTTTACCAACGTTGGTAAAGCAAAGTACCGTCGCATGACTTGACGTCACAATCAGATGTTGAATGTAATCGTCTTCTTTCATGCTGGTTGCAGACTTGCCACGACCACCACGACGCTGTGCGGCGTAGTCAGACAATGGTTGAGTTTTCGCATAACCTGTTTTTGAAACCGTCAGCACCATTTGCTCTTCAGGAATCAGATCTTCACGAGAGAAATCGATACGTGATTCAACAATCGAGGTTTTACGTGCATCACCATATTGCTGAAGAATCAAAGCCAATTCTTCACGAATTACGTTCATCAACAGATTAAAGTCATTTAAAATTGCAGTCAGTTCAGCAATTTGCGCCAGAATTTCACTATATTCAGCATGTAACTTGTCTTGTTCAAGACCGGTTAAACGATGCAGACGCAGTTCCATAATCGCATTGACTTGGGTGGGTGACAGACGATAAATATCGCCATCCAGACCAAACGGACGACTTGGGTCTTCACCTTCAATCTCATCCGGACGTACAGAAACTGAGCCAGCTTTTTCTAGCAATGCCAATACACCGCCACCTGTCCACTCACCTGCCTGCAAACGCTCACGTGCTTCAGCCGGGTTTGCAGAACTCTTGATAGTTTCGATGATGGCATCAATATTCGCCAGAGCAACGGTTAAACCTTCCAAGATATGACCACGTTCACGCGCTTTGCGTAATTCGAACATGGTACGGCGCGTTACCACTTCCTGACGGTGACGGATAAACGCTGCAATAATATCTTTCAGGTTCATCAGTTTAGGCTGGCCATTATCCAGGCAGACCATGTTGATGCTGAAAGAGTTTTCAAGTTGCGTGTTCTGGAACAGGTTGTTCACGATTACTTCGGCGTTTTCGCCACGTTTCAAGTCAATCGCGATACGCATACCGTCTTTGTCCGACTCGTCACGCAGCTCGGAAATACCTTCCAGTTTTTTCTCTTTAACCAGTTCAGCAATACGTTCAATGGTTTTTGCTTTATTGACCTGATATGGAATTTCCGTAAACACGATCGTGGTACGGCCATTCTTCGGATCTTCTTCGAAGTGATACTTGCCACGGATGTGTAAACGGCCTTTACCGGTACGGTAGGCATCCACGATGCCCGATTTACCGTAAATAATACCGCCTGTCGGGAAGTCCGGACCAGAAATGTGTTCCATCAACCCTTCGATGCTGATCTGGGGATCATTGGCATAGGCCAGACACGCATTCACAACTTCAGTCATGTTATGCGGCGCCATATTGGTCGCCATACCCACCGCAATACCGGTTACACCATTAACCAATAAGTTCGGTACACGGGTGGGCATCACCTGAGGAATACGCTCAGAGCCATCGTAGTTGTCTTCCCACTCGACGGTATCTTTTTCAAGATCCGCCAAGAGTTCGTGGGTCAGTTTACGCATACGCACTTCGGTATAACGCATCGCTGCTGCGCTGTCGCCATCGACCGAACCAAAGTTACCCTGACCATCGACCAACTGGTAACGCAAACTGAAATCTTGTGCCATACGTACAATGGTTTCGTATACAGCATAGTCACCATGCGGGTGATATTTACCGATCACGTCACCGACGACACGTGCAGACTTTTTATAAGCTTTGTTATAGTCATTGCCTAATTCGTGCATTGCGAAAAGCACACGACGATGAACAGGTTTTAAACCATCTCGTACATCGGGCAATGCACGTGACACAATCACGCTCATCGCATAATCGAGATATGAGCTTTTAAGTTCATCCTCAATGGCAATCGGTCTAATTTCCGATACGCTCATGCATACTCCTTATTCTACAAGCCAGTTTTGGCTTGTATTTATATGTCGTAAAACTAGCAAAATCATTAACTCAAACGACTGAGTTAAAAACTAAAATACAGCCCTAAATTATAGCATAAACACTTGTATTTTTGTGTCGAAATATTCAGCTTAACCTTGTTAATTATCTTCATTTTAGTGGTCATTTTCCTGTTATTTCAGCGTCAAAAACAAGTGCACCACATCCATATTTTTTCGCACCCGAAATATACATAAAAACAGCAGTGCAAAAAAAAGATGCACACACAAATAGGCATCTTCCTTAGATTTAATCTGTCTTTTAATGCGCTTGATTCAGTACCTTGCGATAAGTCAGCACCGCCACAATCAATAGAATCGGCAATAGCATCTCCACCCCTTCCTCAATGGTCATGATCATGACCTGGGTATGTGGTATGAGCTGAATATTGAATTCCTCCCTGAGGGTTGACGTCGTGCGATCCAGAACCTTGCTCAGTCCGCCACAGGCAATGGTCAGGAAGATAAAAAAATGCGCAATATTCAAAGAATCTTTCATGCTGCGTATGGTGTTTACCAATTTTTTTGCCAGTACCATAAAGACAAAAATAATCCCGAGCAATAAAATAAAGCCCAGCAGCTTGTCCATGAGCGGAATTTCAGCACTGCGATAGAAATTGGTTTT
This sequence comes from Acinetobacter sp. YH12200, assembly GCF_013418175.1. Lineage (NCBI taxonomy): Bacteria > Pseudomonadati > Pseudomonadota > Gammaproteobacteria > Moraxellales > Moraxellaceae > Acinetobacter > Acinetobacter sp. YH12200. The sequence goes on along the minus strand of NZ_VPCO01000001.1, from coordinate 223,209 downwards.
AATAAAGCTGTCGTCAAACAGTCGCTTATGAAAGTCCATTTCCCTGAAGCCCAACAATATCGCAGCAGCAGCGGTAAATATCCGGGTATTCAGTTTAATTTCAGTATTTAGCAGACACAGCATGGCCAGCAAGTACCATAGCCAAGGACTAAGCACTTCAAAAGCGCCCGACTCACTGAATAAATACTGGGTTACTGACAGCGGTGCATTCAACGCAGTATGCACACAAATACTCACATAGAGCGCAATCAGCAGGAAACTAATAAACAGGATATGAGCGGTTCTGGAAAAGGACATGATCAAAACAGGAGAAAAAGCAAAGCAGGATTTTATCACTTTTCATCCAAATCACATACTCTAGTTTCGACTGCCGAGTATCTTTAAAAATTTTCCAATAAAAAACGCCTCTTGGTACCGAGACTAAGAGGCGTTTTAAACTGTATTCAGGAATTAGATTTTAGAAACCAATTCAGGAATAACAGTGTTCAAGTCACCAACTAACCAGTAGTCAGCCACTGCATTGATTGGCGCTTCTTCATCTTTGTTGATTGCAACGATCACTTTAGATTCTTTCATACCAGCCAAATGCTGAATAGCACCAGAAATACCGACAGCGATGTACAGGTCAGGTGCAACGATTTTACCGGTTTGACCAACCTGCATATCGTTAGGAACGAAGCCAGCATCTACTGCAGCACGTGATGCACCTTGTGCAGCACCAAGCTTGTCCGCCAATGGATCAAGGATCGCGTGATAGTTCTCACCTGAACCCACACCACGACCACCAGACACCACAATGCGAGCAGCTGTTAATTCAGGACGCTCAGACTTCACGATTTCTTCGTTGATAAACTTGGAAATGCCTGCATCGCCAGCAACAGTCGCAGCTTCTACAGAGGCAGAACCGCCTTCAGCAGCAACAGCATCAAATGCTGTACCACGAACAGTTGCCAGTACGACATTTTCGCCTGACTCTACAGTTGCAATCGCGTTGCCTGCATAGATCGGACGTTTGAAAGTCTTAGGACCATCTACCGCGATGATGTCAGTGATCATGCTTACGTCAAGAAGCGCAGCTGCACGTGGCAAAATGTTTTTACCAGTTGTTGTAGAAGCAGCAAGGATATGTGTATAGCCTTTACCTAATTCTGCAACCAGTTTCGCTACGTTTTCAGCCAATTGGTTTGCATAAGCAGCGTCATCAGCAAGTAATACTTTGCTTACACCCGTAACTTTCGCTGCTTGATCAGCAACTGCTTGAGCGCCAGAACCAGCAACCAATACAGTGATATCACCACCGATTTTTTGCGCCGCAGCAACAACGTTTAAAGTAGCAGCGTTTAATGCTTTGTTGTCGTGCTCAGCGATAACTAAAATACTCATGATTTTTATCCTTCTGTATTAGATCACTTTCGCTTCGTTTTTCAATTTTTCTACAAGCTCGTCTACAGACTTCACTTGTACGCCAGCTTTACGCTCTGCAGGTGATTCAACTTTTACTGTTTTCAGTTTAGTTGTGGTCGTTACACCAAAATCTGCAGGCGACTTGTTATCAAGCGGTTTTTTACGCGCTTTCATGATGTTTGGAAGCGCTGCATAACGTGGCTCGTTCAAACGCAAGTCAGTGGTAATAATGGCTGGAAGTGCAAGTTCAACAGTTTGTAAACCACCGTCTACTTCACGTGTTACTTGTACTTTGTCGCCATCTACTTTCACTTCAGAAGCAAATGTACCTTGGCCCGCACCCATTAGAGCGCCAAGCATCTGACCAACCTGATTAGAGTCGTCATCAATGGCTTGCTTACCTAGAAGGATTAATTGTGGTTGTTCAGCTTCAACAACACCTTTCAGGATTTTAGCAATTTCTAGCGCACCGAGCTGGCTGTCATCAGCTTCAACCAGAATACCGCGGTCAGCACCAAGCGCCATTGCAGAACGGATCTGTTCTTGCGCTTCTTTAGGACCAATAGAAACAACAATGATTTCTGAAACAGTTCCTTTTTCTTTTAAACGAACCGCTTCTTCCACTGCGATTTCACAGAATGGGTTAATTGACATTTTAACGTTGGTTAAGTCAACACCACTGTTGTCCGGTTTAACACGAACTTTAACGTTGGCATCAACCACACGTTTTACAGCAACAAGAGCCTTCATGTAATCCTCGGCTGTTTTAGCAAATGTAAATGTTGAGAAAAGTTAGTGTAACTCTTCACTTAAATTTTTTTAGGTGCCCTATCTTGCAATGTGTACGGCATTTCGGTCAAGTCACAATTCAACAAAGAGCTGTAAAAATGCGTAAATTTACCTGAACGATGCGTTCACAATTAATTGTTATCCATTTATTACAATGAAATGTATAAACATTTACTTAAAATTTAAGCATTGATTTATATTATTTTTTTATTTGATTAGTCACATCAATAGTTCTGATTGAAAAGCTGTACGCAAAATAAAATGAAAGTAGTTGGCAGCAAAACTGGCAGGATGAACCCACAATCATATTTGTCATTTTAGACAGAAATCTTCTTTGAAACGGATTTGGCCCACTAAAAAGACCAATTGACTGAATAAGCAACCCGCTCACTTATAGATACGCCAGGAAAGTCATCTCTTTTTCAAATGCTTTTAACCATAAAAAAGCATACTGTGAAAAGTATGCTTTTTTGAATCGGGCTTAATTGATGATGAGCCAGCTTGCTGCAAGCGCCAATAAACCACCAGAAGTTCCATCTACCCATTTTTGTTTACGTTCATCAATCTGGGTTTTCTGGCTGATTTTGCTGAACAAAATACTTAAGCCACAATACACCACAAAAATCAGACCAATAAAAATAAAGGACAGAATCAAACCTTGACTGACAGTATTGGCCGATTTATCAATAAACTGCGGCAAAATCGCAAAATAAATCAGCATGCCTTTCGGGTTTAATAACGCAGTAAAAAAACCTTTTTGAATCGGATTAGCTGATGTCTTTTTCTCAATGTTCAGCACACTTTTACTGAATACTGACTTGAACAGGCCAAAGGCCAGATACAGCAGATAAGCAATTCCGAGCCAGCGAATCGTTTCAAACAGCACCGGAAAGGACACAATAATCGCGGCAATTCCGAGTGCGACCAGAATCGAATGTACCAGATAACCACAACACACACCGACAGTCGCCATCATGCCTGCTTTTGCATCTTTACCCATTACTTGAGACAGGATAAATAACATATCGGGTCCAGGCGTAAAAATCAGGGGAAGCACGGTCAGTGCAAAGAGTACAAATACAGACATTTCCTTTTCCTTTCAAACTCCAGAAAGTGAAACAAGTATCTGCGATTTTTTACAAAATTGGCTTTCAATTTATTTTATAATAAGTCTTATTTTTCGAATATTATTCTAATTTATGAAAATATCCACCAAGTCTGTGCGGGTAAAACTTGATCGAATTGATAAAAATATCATTCGACATTTACAAGCCAATGGCCGTATTCAAAATAATGATCTGGCGCGGGAAATTGGACTTTCACCTTCCTCCTGTTTGCGGCGGGTCAAATTACTGGAAGATGCGGGTGTGATTCAGAATTACACCACCATTGTCGATCAACAGAAAATTGGCTTTCAGCTGATTTTGTTTTCACGGATTTGGCTGGTCGGTCAAGATGCTGAAACCATTGACACCTTTATTGAGGCCATGAAAGAACTGCCTCAAGTGATGGAGTGCTATATCATTTTGGGGGAAAGTGATGCCTTGCTGAAAGTCGTGGTGCCTGATCTAGAAAGTTACCGTAAATTCCAGTCGACACATCTGACTAAAAAAAATGGTATTACCAGTGTTAAAACCGATTTACCGAGTCAGATTATTAAACAGAGTTTCCAATTGCCTTTAGAGGATTTATAAACGAATGGATTAAGAGTGACGATGGCGTATTTTTAATTCCAGCGCTAAATAATCATAGCCAGCTTAAATCACCCGCTATGTTGCAGATAGATAGATCGCAAGTTTGACGATAAGAAAAATATCAGGTTGCCTTGTTTAAAGACAACCTTTTTCTTGAGTAAAGCCGAGATACTAGGGAGTTTAAGTTTAGGCAGTTACCTGTGCTAAAAAATCACGATGAATATGGCTTAAATCCACCAATTCATAGTCTGATAATTCAAAAACTGTCCAAATCGCAATCGCATCTTCTTTTAAATCGACCGCTTGGGTGGCACGATTCGACACTTGCCACTGTAAATCAGAAATCCATAAATAGTATTGTCCTGTCATTGCATTAAATGCCTGAACTTTACCATCGGCATTAATCCCTTGAATGATGGCACCTTCAGGTAAAGTCGCTGCAAGACTCGGTAAGCTAATGTCCACAAAATGCTTGATTTGTCGCAAACCATAACCGGCAAACATTTCTTTTTGAGCTGCGCTTAACTGTGCATATTTTTGTTCTATATCTGCAATCACTATTGTGTCCATATCAATTCCCATCCGCCAAATGCTGAGACTTTGCTCAGTCATACTTCATTTTAAATATTAATTACTCGTTCTTGTTATACCTGAAATGACGCATTTAACGAATAAGACAATAGTGAAATGCCCCAACAGAACGCCAGTTTTCAGTTCAATTCCATTTTAAGGTTTAAATATGAAAGTTTTATGCCAAAAATATATATTCATGATTTTTACTTTCTACCACTTGGCGCATGATCAATCCTTTTTATGCTGTGCACGCGGATGCGCCTGATCATAAATTTGTGCCAGATGATCAAAATCGACATGGGTATAAATCTGGGTGGTGCTTAAATTACTGTGGCCCAGCATTTCCTGAACCGCACGTAAGTCGCGGCTATTCGACAGCATATGACTGGCAAAGCAGTGACGTAACAAATGCGGATGTAAATCCACATTGACGCCTGCGCGCTGCGCCTGAAACTTGACCCGATTTTCAATTTGGCGTGCACCCAGTGGATTGCCCTTCTGGGTAATAAATACATTCGCCTCTGGCACAAAATCGCCATTCCAGCGTGGATAAAGCTGTAACCAGGCCATAACACTCTCTTTGGCCTTGGAGCCAAAAGGCACGATCCGGGTTTTATTGCCCTTACCGGTAATACGTAGCAACTGCCGGTTGAAGTCGATATCTTTGATTCTGAGGTTTTGTAATTCGGCCAGACGCAACCCACTGGAATACAGCAACTCCAGAATCGCTTTGTCCCGGAGCCACATTTGCTGCTGGATTTCATTTTCAGGCGCAGGCTGATCGATAATCTGATTCACGGTTTCAATATCCACCATGCCCGGCAAAGGACGCGATTGGCGCTTTAACTGAAAATCATCCGCCGGGTTAAAAGCGAGATGCTGGGCCTGCTCTGCCCATTTCATAAACTGGCGAATGGACGACAGCATGCGCTGAAGACTGCTGGGACTCAGCTGATGCTGTTCGACTTTTTCAGCCAGAAACTGGCGCAGGTCTGTGGCTTCTACATCATTTAAATTGAGCTGCTCACGCTGGCAAAACTCTAAAAAATCCGAGACATCACGAGCATAGGCCTGCAAGGTATGTTTAGACTGGTTCTGGATTTCACGTTCTTTCAGCCACATATTGAGCAAAAGTTGAGGGGGCACAGTCACTGCATGCTCCATTTAAAATTGCTCCAGATAATCTTGAATCAGTGCTGCCACCTGATCTGCATGAGTGTTGGCAAAGAAATGATTTCCGCCTTGGATGATATGCAGTTTTGCATGTTTAAATATTTTTTCTAAGTATTGTCCTACTTGAATGGTGCTTAGAGGATCATGATCTGCCCAAATTAGCAAAATGGGAATTTCAAGACCGGCGAGCTGATCAGGATTAAATTCAGTGTGATCTTGTACAAACCAGTTCGGTACTGCTTTAAACTGTTCACGATAATCTGTTCGCCAGTCGGCACAGTGAAATCTCTTCAAATTTAAACCGCCTGATGTCGCCAACAATACCAGCCCTTTGACTTTTTGCGGATGCTTAAGCGCTAACCCAACTGCCAGTACACCGCCCATCGACTGGGCAATCAGAATGGAGTCATCCTGAATCTGCCTATTTACTAGTTCTTGCAAATCATACAGGTTTTGAATGGCTACATTTGGCGTCACCCCATCAAATCCTGGATAGGCAATGACCTGCTGATCTGGATATTCGGTTAATGCTGCCCTTAACGGCTGCCAAAAACCTTGGCTGCCAGATGCACCCGGTAAAAATACAAGCTGATTCATGAAGGCATAATCATGCATATTAAATTTCAGTTTCATCCTAACATAAAAAAAGCACCGTTCTGAGCACGGTGCTTTTTTAAAACTTAATGCCGATTAACCCTGAAAATAACGCAAATCCAGACGCCCTTCATACACGGTCGCCGTTGGTCCGGTCATCCAGACCACATCGCCTTCTTTCCACTCGATCTGCAACTTGCCACCTGCCAGCTCGATTTCAACCTTGCTCGACAGCAGACCACGGCGCATACCGGAAATGGCTGCGGCACAGGCACCTGTACCACAGGCCAAAGTCTCGCCGACCCCACGTTCATACACACGCAAACGCGCATGTTTTTCATCAATGATCTGCATAAAGCCAGCATTGACCCGTGCCGGGAAACGCGCATGCGCTTCAACTTGTGGGCCAATACGTGCCACATCGGCAGCAATCACATCCGGTACAATCGTCACCGCATGTGGATTACCCATATTCACCACATCAATGCTCAGCTTTTCACCGCTAGCAAGCTCAATGTCATACAGGCTTTCCGGTGCATCGGCCAAAAATGGAATGTCCTGTGGCAGGAATTTCGGATAGCCCATATTGACCCGCACCCAGCCATTGGCACCCAATTCCGGTTCAACAATACCAGACTTCGTCTGTACCTTGATTTTGGTTTTGCTGGTCAACTGACGGTCATGTACAAACTTGGCAAAACAGCGCACGCCATTGCCACATTGTTCTACTTCCGAACCATCGGCATTAAAAATCCGATATTTAAAATCTGCACTCGGTACGTCTGGTGGTTCAACCACCAGCAGCTGATCAAAACCAATACCAAAGTTACGATTGGCCAAGCGCTGAATGGTGACCGGATCCAAATAAGCGCGCTGGCTGATCAGATCAACCACCATAAAGTCATTGCCCAGACCATGCATCTTGGTAAATTCTAATAACATCTCGATTTAGTCCTTAAGGCAATAAACGCTCACGTTCCCAGAGTGATTCAATCGTCTCACGTTCACGAATCAGATGTGCCTGATCTGCATCAACCATCACTTCAGCCGCACGGCCGCGACTGTTGTAGTTTGAGCTCATCACAAACCCGTAGGCACCTGCGCCCAAGACTGCCAGTACATCATTTTCTTTGATTGCCAATTCACGCTCTTTACCGAGGAAATCACCGGTTTCACAGATCGCACCCACCACATCCCATTCTTTAGTTTCAGCATCAGTACGCGGCGTCACTGGCTGAATGTCCATCCATGCTTCATATAAAGCCGGGCGAATCAGGTCGTTCATCGCGGCATCAATAATCGCGAAATTACGGTGATTGGTCGGTTTGAGCAGATCGACTTTGGTCAGCAATACACCCGCATTGGCAGAAATACTACGCCCCGGCTCCATATACACTTTCAGGCCCAATTTTTCTAAAGCTGGACGCAGCGCATTGGCATATTCTTCAACCGATGGCGGGGTTTCATCTTTATAAGTCACACCCAAACCACCACCAATATCGATGTGTTTGAGGTGGATACCCATTTCTTTGAGCTGGTCAATCATGACAATGACACGATCCAGTGCATCGACAAATGGCTGGGTTTCGGTGAGCTGTGAACCGATATGACAGTCAATCCCGACCACATCCAGATTGGCCAGTGACGCCGCATATTGATAGGTTGCAAATACGCTATCAGATGGAATACCGAATTTATTTTCTTTTAGACCGGTTGAAATATAAGGATGGGTTTTGGCATCGACGTCCGGATTCACGCGCAATGAAATCGGCGCTTTAACATTTAATTCAGCCGCAACCTTTTGAATACGATCCAGCTCGGCATGAGATTCCACATTAAAGCAGGCAATGCCCACTTCTAAGGCTTTTTTAATATCTGCTTCAGTTTTACCCAGACCCGAAAATACAATTTTTGCGGCATCACCACCGGCTTTTAGCACACGTGCCAATTCACCGCCGGTCACAATATCAAAACCGGCCCCCTGTTTGGCCAATACATTCAATACCGCAAGATTGGAGTTGGACTTTACCGCGAAACAGATTTGATGATCGATAAAGTTAAAAGCACGATCCATATCTAAAAAATGCTTTTCCAAGGTGGCTTTGGAATAAACATAGAGAGGTGTGCCAAATTGCTCTGCGAGCTGTTGTAATGAACATTGCTCAGCGTGCAATACCCCATTAATGCGGGTGAAACTCATGAAGGTATCCTTTCTTTGAAAGCGTTAAGGTGTAGTCGTTGAATCTGATGCTTCAGGCGCAGCAAACTGTTGTTGCACAGGGGCATCTCGTTTTTCATCGGAGGCTTTGGATTCAGCTTCGGTATTTTTATATAACAAATACTTGGCACGCTTGTCGTAATCTGGATCATTCGGCAAGTGCAACGCACCTGACTGCCCACAAGCTGCAAGAACAAGACTTGTCGCCAAGATACTGATGTAGCAAATGACTTGATGCATCTGACCACCTAATTGAATAGTGTTTCGATGAAGTATAACGCGATGATCACCATGACCAAAGCGCTAAAGCCTAGAGATTATCTTTAGCGATAAAAAAACGCCAGCAGATCGCTGACGTTTTTATTGATAAGGTTTATTTATGTTTCTGTTTATAGAAACCGAAATAGCCAATAACCAGAAGGATAAACCAGATCGGGCTGACCATCAGTGCCTGACGGGTATCGTCTTCCAGCGCCAACACCACGATCATGCTCAGGAAGAATACAATCACAATCCAGCAGGTCACCAGACCGCCCGGCAACTTAAAGGTCGATTTGGCATGCAATTCTGGACGTGTTTTGTAGTACACGATATAGCTCCAGATAATGATGATCCAGACACAGATAAACAGAATCGTGGATAAAGTCGTTGCTAAAGTGAAAGCGCGGACGGTATCTGGAACGAAATACTGTAGTGCTGCACCCAGCAACAAACACACCGCAGAGAAATACAAGGCATTTGCCGGAACTGCACGACGGTTTAAGCGACCAAAGGCAAGTGGTGCCTGCTCTTCACGCGACAGACCGAACAGCATACGGCTGGTCGAGAATACCCCACTGTTCATCGATGACATCACCGAGGACAACACCACCAGGTTCATGATGATCGCAGCTGCGGCAATACCAGCCTGACTAAACAGGTTCACAAAGGGCGAGATATTTGGATCGATCTGATTCCATGGTGTCACGGACATCACAATCAGGAGTGCCAGTACATAGAAAATAATGATACGAATCGGAATCGAGTTCACTGCTTTCGGCAGGTTCTTTTCCGGATCTTTGGTTTCAGCTGCAGTGGTACCCACCAGCTCTACCCCGACGAAGGCAAAAATCGCAATCTGGAAACCGGCCAGGAAGCCCATCGCGCCTGTAGGGAAGATACCGCCATGTGACCAGATATGACTAAATGACGCAACTGTGCCGGCATCCGAGGTAAACCCGGTAAAGACCATCCACAGGCCAACGGCAATCAGCACCACAATCGCGATAATCTTGACCAGAGCAAACCAGAATTCCATTTCACCAAACAGTTTGACCGTGACCAAGTTCAAACCCATGATAAACACAATCGCGGCAACGCTGATCATCACTCCTTCTTCAGGACTAAAGGGCAAGCCATTATTGAAGAATTGCAGGTAATAAATAATCGCGGATAGATCTGCGATCCCGATAGTGATCCAGCACAGCCAGTAGGTCCAGCCAACAAAGTATCCGGCCCAAGGCCCGATCAGATCCGTGGCAAAATCAATGAATGATTTATATTGCAAATTCGAGAGCAACAACTCACCGAGTGCACGCATTACCAGAAATACCATAAAACCGATGATCATATAGATCACCAGAATAGAAGGACCTGCGAGACTGATGGTCTTGCCCGAACCCATAAACAGGCCGGTTCCGATGGCGCCACCAATGGCAATAAGCTGTAGATGCCGATTGGATAAACTTCGCTGTAACTCACCGTGCTCTGCCGATGAACTGTTATATTTTTCTGACATTATTGATTTCAACTTCGAGTTTTACTCGCGACAAATTAACGTAAAAAAGCCTGAATACAAAAAGAAAAATCACATCATTTGTATTTTCTGCCTAAACTGTAAAGTTCATTTATTTTTCTTATATCTCACTCGCGCCAGCTTAACGCTTATTTTTTCGACGCCCGAGATTCAAGAAACTTCTTGTCAAAGCAGCAAAACCATGTAAAAACTAGAACACAATTCCGCCATTTTAAGTATTCAGGATGAATACCGATGGCACAATAATTGCTTTTTAATCAATATCTCGAATTACATAGACATGGATCAATAAGAAGAATTTTATGCAAAACTTACAAAGTTTAATGGAGACTTTAAGCGGCTGGGTCTGGGGCCCTTATATGCTGGTACTGATTGTCGGCACCGGGATATTCCTCACTTTCCGCTTATTGTTCTGGCAATTCCGTATGCTGCCACTGGCCTTCAAACAGGTTTTTGGCAAGCATCCCGAGCACTCAGGTGATATTTCCCAGTTCGCTTCACTGATGACTGCACTGTCTGCCACGATTGGTACCGGTAATATTGCCGGCGTAGCCACCGCCTGTGTGCTGGGTGGTCCGGGTGCGGTCTTCTGGATGTGGATGACTGCGCTGTTTGGTATGGCGACTAAATACGGCGAAGGTGTCCTTGCAGTCAAATACCGAATTAAAAATGAAAAAGGTGAAATGTCGGGTGGTCCGATGTACTACATCGAACGTGGCCTGAAATGGAAATGGCTGGCGCTGATTTTTGCCTTGTTCGGGACACTGGCCTCTTTTGGGATCGGCAGTTCAGTGCAGTCCAATACTGTTGCACTGGCAGTTGAAAACAGTTTGGGGATCGAAACCTGGATGACCGGTATTATCATTACTGCCTTTTCAGCACTGGTGATTCTGGGCGGGATTAAATCGATTTCCAAGGCATCTTCGGTGATTGTTCCAATCATGGCGGTAGGCTATGTGGCTGGCGGTCTGATCATTATTCTCAACAATTTAGAACTGGTAGCACCTGCACTAAAAATGATCTTCACCTATGCTTTTACCGGTGAAGCTGCAGTAGGCGGTGCGATTGGTGCGGCGATTCGTTATGGTGTAGCACGTGGGGTATTCTCGAATGAAGCCGGCATGGGCTCTGCGCCGATTGCAGCCGCAGCAGCAAAAACCGACCATCCTGCCCGTCAGGGTCTGGTCTCTATGACCGGTACTTTTATTGACACCATTATTGTCTGTTCAATTACTGGTATTGTTCTGGTCATGGGCTACATCATGGCCGGTAATTCATTTGGTGATCAGACCGGTGCAGTACTGACGATTGGCGTGTTCGACAAACTCCTGCCCGGTGTCGGTGGCTGGGTGGTCACCTTCGGAATTATTTTCTTTGCTTATTCCACGATTTTAGGCTGGAGCTACTACGGCGAAAAATGTGCCACTTACTTGCTCGGCGAAAAGTTCGTTCTACCCTATCGTATTATTTATATTGCATCGGTTTTTGTCGGCTGTATCGCGACACTGGATCTGGTCTGGTTATTTGCCGATACCTTTAATGGTCTGATGGCGGTTCCCAACCTGATTGCATTGCTGTTATTGTCTGGCGTGATTGCCAAGGAATCGAAAGACTTCATCGCAAGACGTAAATCTGGTGAACTTTATTAACCGCCTTATTGCTTAAATCCCGAACCAAGAGAATAAAAAGCCACATCAATTGTGGCTTTTTATTATTAATTATTCGAAATTCAAATCCAATATTCATGTTCTATGAGCGTAAACCGCCCCATTCTGGTAATTTGCCGTCAGATTCGAGTTCAAGTGCCAGTCCTAAAGATAAAACAAAAAACTGAATGCCTTCAATTTTCATATTGCCCTGATCATCTTCCAAATACTCGCTCAGTTTTTGATAAGTTTTATGCTGCAGGTCAAAAGGTACATCCAGATATAGACTGCCCGAATACACGTCACTGCGGACTGTGGGCTCAATGCCCAAACACGGTATATAACGGATACCCTGTTGCTCTAACCAGCCGATAAACATTTGCCGAACCGAGTGAGCGTCCTGATCTGGGTATACATACTGTTCAAAATGCACAAACAGCACATCACGGTTTTTTTCACGTGCGATCGCATCAATATGTTTCAGCAATTGTGACAAGATCTGTTCCATTTCAGCATAACAAGACGGGCATTATAGACGGCGTTGATACACAACATCCGAATAAGCACAAATAAAAACGACAAGCCTTGTCGTAAAAACCATGATTTCTCAGGTGAAAGGCTTGGTTTTAGATCACATTCACCGCTATGCTGTCAGTCAATTTCAATCGCTTCATCTTAAAATATGGCTAAAGCAAAAAGTGTCTATCGTTGTGAACAATGTGGTGCAGATCATCCGAAATGGTCGGGACAATGTTCGGAATGTGGGGAATGGAACAGCCTGACTGAGGTCAGCATTGCACCTGCGGTTACACATCGGGCTCAGCCAAAAATCGCGGGTGGATATGCAGGTCAGGCATCCACAATCACCACCTTAAATCAGGTCTCAGTCTCGCATGAAACACGCTTACCGACCGGTATCAGTGAGTTTGACCGGGTTCTGGGCGGCGGACTGGTAACGGGTTCAGTGGTTCTGATCGGCGGTGATCCCGGCATTGGTAAATCAACCATTTTGCTGCAAACAGCCACGCATATGGCCTCTGCCAAAAATCCGGCCTTATATGTCACCGGCGAAGAATCCCTGTCTCAGGTCGCATTACGTGCCCAGCGTCTGGATCTGCCAACCGATCAGCTCAAGGTCATGGCAGAAACCTGTGTCGAACGCATTTGTGAAGTACTGGCCCAGCAACGTCCTGCCGTCGCAATTCTGGACTCAATTCAAACCCTGTATACCGAGACCTTACAATCGGCTCCAGGTGGAGTCTCGCAGATTCGTGAATCCGCTGCCCTGCTGACCCGTTTTGCCAAAAACAGCGGTACCTCTTTATTTCTGGTCGGTCATGTCACCAAAGAAGGCGCCTTGGCAGGCCCACGCGTACTTGAGCATATGGTCGATTGTGTACTGTATTTTGAAGGTCAGTCCGATTCACGTTACCGGATGATCCGTGCCGTCAAAAACCGTTTTGGCGCGGTGAATGAACTCGGGGTGTTTGGCATGACCGACAAAGGGCTGCGCGAAGTGTCCAATCCATCTGCAATATTTTTAAGCCGTTATGATGAAGCGATTCCGGGCTCGATTGTCATGATCAGTCGTGAAGGCACGCGTCCACTCCTGGTCGAAGTACAGGCTTTGGTCGATGATGCGCATGGTCAGCCACGACGGGTCGCGCTGGGTCTGGACCAGAACCGCCTAAATATGCTCTTGGCCGTAATGCACCGACACGGTGGTGTACAAACCTCAGGTCAGGATGTGTATGTCAATATTGTTGGTGGTCTTAAAATTACAGAAACCGGCTCCGATCTGGCGGTACTTCTGGCCTGCGCTTCCAGTATTCGTGGCAAGGCCTTACCACAACAACTGGCTGTTTTTGGGGAAGTCGGGCTGTCTGGTGAAATTCGTCCCGTACCAAATGGACAGGAACGTCTGAAAGAAGCGATCAAGCATGGTTTTAAATACATTATTGTGCCGCGTGGCAATGCACCGCAAAAAACCATTGCAGGCGTGCAAATTATTGCTGTTGCCCGTTTGCATGAAGCCCTGAGTGAAGCCATGTCTTTAAGTGATGAGCTAAATTAAGCATCAGGCAGTGAATTTGCAGTAAAGCGCAAAAAAATACAGATTTTTGATTGAAATTCCACACAAAGCCTATATAAATAGACTGTACAAATAGGTTTTATTCTCATAGGAAAAATGAATGCAAGTTCGACAGCGCGGTTTGATTACAGGTATCTTGACAGCAGTATTATTGGTTGCGCCTTTTGCTGCTGAAGCAAAACGTGCCGGTGGCGGTAAAAGTCACGGTATGCAACGTTCTGCACAGCCTACCCAATCTTATCAACAACCTCGTCAAGCTGCGCCTGCTCAACAAGCGCCAGCTGCCGGTGCTGCAACCCAGCAAAAATCTGGCCCAGGTGTGGGTGGTATGGTTGCTGCCGGTGTAGCGGGTGCTGCGATTGGTGCCATAGCTGCCAATGCATTGGCCGATGATCAAAGTGTGGCAGCGTCTGAAGCTCAGGCGGCTCCAGCAGAAGAGGAAAAAGGTGGTATTCCAGGCTGGATCTGGATCCTGCTTGCTGCTGCTGTTGCCTTCTTCATTTTCCGTAAGATGGGCGCAAAAAAAAAAGTAGCTTCTAATCCATTTGCACCAAATAGCGGTGCTGGTAATACAGCACCTTTTGGTCAAGCACCGACTGCACCTCGCGGTGGTGACAATAGCAATATCTTTGGTCAGAATGTTGGTGGTCAAACGCCAAGTACTAATGCACCGTTTGGTTCTGCGCCGGTAAATACGGCGCCTTTCGGCACGGCTTATACCCAAAGTGGTAGCCAGTTACCGGATGGTACTGAACCTGCCGCGTTCTTGCGTGTCGCACGTCAGCGTTTTAACCACATTCAGTCTATGAATACGGCAAGCAATATTTCGGAAATTCAGCGTTACCTAACTCCTGATCTTTATCAGTCAATGCGTAATGACATCATGAGCAATCAGGATCAGGATGTTGCCGAGTTTTCAAATCTGAATGCCATGGTGGTAGATTCATCGACTGACAATGGTCAGTATATTGTCAGCGTACGCTTTACCGGTACGGTAAGCGAAGACTTGAACAGCTTGCCACAACCGTTTGCAGAAATCTGGCATTTCACTAAACCAGCAGGTTCAAATCAGGACTGGGTGGTTGCAGGTATTCAGCAAGACTAATTCTGAACAGATAATATTTAGACAGCGGCTTTCGAGCCGCTGTTTTTTTTTAAAGCTTATATTTTTTAATACCCCCCTTTTAGCCTGTCCAATAGTTCTTTTTATTTTTCATATAAATAGTTTGATGTTTCGTATTTAAAATATAAACAATAATTGTTATCATTCGCATCGAAATAGCTTAACAAGTTTAATAGATAGAATTTTCGATGATGAGTAGTCCGAATATGCATGCAATAGCGACTGAAACAGTTACTGCACCGAGTCCATCGAGCAAAAATAAAGTTAAAGCAAATCTGCTGGTTTATCGTGGGATGATTTTATATCGCTTTCTTTTGGCTGGTGTCGGCGGTTATATGCTTGCCTCGCTGGCTGCCATCGTGATTGCCCAGATGTTTATGGATGCAGGAAGCAGTGCTGCCATGTCAGCCACCCTGATTGGTTTTAGCCTGAATACCGCAGCCTTTATTTGGGTATTTATGGTCAACAAAACTATCAAGGCAACGCTCGGAATCGTAATTCCCAGTGTTTTGCTCTATATCAGCTATAAATTCCTAGGAAATTAAGATGAGAGTAGATGCAAAACAGGAAGGGCCACGCCAGTCGATGTCATGGTTGCATACCTGGGCCAGTCTGATTTTAGGCTGGCTTTTATATGCGATTTTTTTAACTGGAACTTTAAGTTTTTTCCAGAATGAAATCAGCATCTGGATGAAACCGGAATTTCATCAGTCAGTCCCACAAAAGTCCCAAATCGAACAGACCCGTGTCGCATTGGCTTATCTGCAACAGCATCATCCGGATGCCGGCAGCTGGGCGATTCAGCTGCCTAACTCACGCCAGAATACCACCATACTGAATATTCGCGGTGCCGGTGAAGATCCGCGTGCCCGTCGTGGCGGTACCCGCCTAACCATTGACAGTGCAACCGGTGAAGTGCTGCAAGCCCGTGAAACACGCGGTGGTTCATTCTTATACCGTTTTCATTTTGAACTGTACGGACTGCCCCGAATCTGGGCGCGCTGGATTGTCGGCATTGCAACCTTGCTCATGCTGGTGGCGATTATCAGCGGTGTGATTACCCATAAGAAAATTTTTAAGGATTTCTTTACTTTCCGTCCTGGCAAAGGTCAGCGCTCCTGGCTGGATGCCCATAATGCAACGGCGGTATTTGCCCTGCCGTTTCATATCATGATTACCTTTAGCGGTTTGTTACTGCTGCTGTTTACCCTGATGCCTTGGGGTGTCAGCCAGATTTATGAAAATCGAGGCGCATTTCTGCAAGATCAACGTAAGAGCTTGATTCAGGACAATAGCGTTCAGGCTGAATCCGGTGATAGTGACCAGCGTCGACTGCGTGGCGAGGGAGAGAGTCGTAGTGAACGTGGTGATATGTCTGCACGGAGTGAAGCTCGCCGTTCGCGTGGTGATGCACCACCTGCACGCCCTGCGCCATTGGCAGACTTAGCGCCCATTCTTGCAGCAGCAGAAAAGCAATGGAAAAACAATCCGGTTGCTACAATTAACATCATCCAGCCAAATACCGCCAAAGCTGAAATTGAACTTCGTGCCTTAAATGGGGTCAGCGTAGCCTATCGTAATGTTTATCCGAGTCTGGCTTTCAATGGCGTGACGGGTGAATTAAAGCCGGATCAAACCACACTGAAAACACCTTCAGTTGCAAACGGTATTTATAACGTATTTACCACATTGCATGAAGCACGTGGCGTGGACTTGGCTCTACGCTGGTTATTGTTCATGTCTGGTGTGGTCGGCACATTCATGATTGCGACTGGTTTGATTCTGTGGTGTGTCAAACGCGCACCACAACAACAAAAGCAAGGCTATAAATCTTTTGGTTATCGTCTTGTGGAAGTGACTAATATCGCGGCAATTATCGGTTTACCGATTGCCTGTGCTGCCTACTTTTATGCCAACCGTTTTATTCCTGCAGACATGGACATGCGTTTGAACTGGGAAATTCGCAGCTTCTTTATCGCGTGGTTGCTGACCTTAGTTTATGCCATGATTCGTAGCAATCGTCAGGCCTGGCTAGAGCTGCTCCTGCTTGCAACAGCAGCATTTGCCCTACTCCCAATTGTAAACCTCCTGACCGGCGGTCAGGCAATCTGGAACAGCATCATGCATGGTCAGTGGATGATTGCTTCTTTTGATCTGGCGATGTGGGCGCTTGCAATCCTGTTCTGGTTTGCATTCAAGAAAGTAAAAAACCATAAAGGCTTGCCGCCTAAAAAATCCAAAGTGATGCTCAAGGAGAATCAGGCATGATGTTCTTCTTATTGATTTGGGCTTTGACTTCTCTCGGTTTATTTGCACTTGCCGCGTCGATGTCCAAACATCAGAAACAGATCTTTGCTAAAGAGCTAGATGCTTCCAAAACCAGAATGGCCAGCATTCTTGGCTGGGTGATATTAACGATTGCGCTCATCCTGTGCCTGTTCGCAGGTACAATCAGTAACATGATCAGTTATTGGCTGGGCAGTTTAACTTTTGCAGCATTGGTCGTTGGTTTAAGCCTGAGCTATCTGGAAAGTAAAATTAAAGTAATCGCCTCAATCTGTGTGGTAATCGCCGTGATTTCAGCAATCATTTGCTTGGTCTAAAATTCTAATTTACCCCCCTCATACTTGAAAAGCTGATCTTCGGATTGGCTTTTTTAATTTAAACCTTTAGTCTACGCATAATATTTTTGAGATGTTGATATGACCCAGCGTGTTTCTCCCTCTGCTGCCCTGACCAATCTTGCCTTAGCAGGCAATGCTGAAGCGCAATTTGAATTGGCTGAACTGTATATGCAAAGCGAGCATGATGATGACATTATTCTGGCTGAAGAATGGGCATTGAAAGCTGCCAACGGCGGACTGGTTGATGCGATGTACTGGTTAGGTGAAGGTTATACCGTTTATGCCAAAGAACTGGCTGAAGAAGATCCAGAAGAATCTAAAGCTCACTTTGAGTTAGCCTATTACTGGCTAAGTAAGGCCAATATCGAGAAGCATCCTGCTGCGACTTTAGAGTTGGCCGGTTTCTACCGTCGCGGTGATGTAATTGAAAAAGACGTGGAAAAATCGATTGCTTTGGTCAAACAGGCTGCGGAACTTGGCGAAGTTCAAGCAATGCGCGATCTTGCATTTATTTATGCCAATGGTTTAGGCGTAGATGGCGATGAAGAACAGGCTGAGTTCTGGACTCAAAAAGCAGATGCTGCTGAAACTAAATAAGTAAGAAAAGCCCGTCAGATGATGGGCTTTTTATTATAAAAATAGTCTGGCTCAATTGAAAAAGCACCTATATATTAGTCATTAATATTAATAAAATTCTGATAACAATATGGCTTACCAAGCAACAGTATTAAACGTAATGATCGCTTCACCAAGCGATGTCGCAGAAGAAAGACGACTTGTTCGTGATGCAATCTATGAATGGAATGCAATTCATTCTAAGCAATTTAATGTAATGTTAAATCCTATCAGATGGGAAACTCATGTAGCACCTGAAATGGGTAATAGGCCTCAAGAAATTATCAATAAAAGTATTCTCAATGATGCCGACATTCTGATTGGAATATTTTGGACTCGATTAGGTACAGACACTGGGGAATACGCCAGCGGCACTGTAGAGGAAATTTCCAGACATATCGACTCTCAAAAACTGACTTCAATTTATATCTGTGATAAACCTATTCCCCCAAGTCAAATTACTGAACAATATCAAAAACTACAAATTCAAATCAGGGAGTGGAAGCCAAGTGGCGTACTAGAATTTTACAATGATTTATCTATTTTTAAGCAAAAAATTAAAGATCATTTATCTCTTCATATCCAGCAAAATACATACATTCAAAATATCTTAAATAATCTAAAAATCATTGATTTCAAAAACCCTAAACTCTTAAAACAAAAAAATGAATTAAGCGAGAGAATGATGCAACTTTTACTAAGTGCTGGTGAACGCGAAAGTGAAATTCAATTTTTACAAAATATTGATTCTACCCAACTGCATGCTGGCGATTTACATTTGAATTTAAATAGCCAAAGAGAAATTTCTCAATGGAAAACGGCTATCACTGATCTAAAGAAATCAGGATTTATTAATGATCTTGGCAACAATGGTAGGCTGTATGAATTAACTGGTTTAGGCTGGAATACTTTTGATCAACTAAAAGCTCAAAGCTTAGAAAACAATTAATATTATCTTTTTTCAACTTGGCTCATTCATAGAATCCAAGTACAATACTGCGCTAGTCGAGGGATGCTGCGACGTTTTACAGGTACTAAATGTAAAATCGCTAGGCTCGACCATCGGTCAGACATTCGTTCTGATCAACAACGGCATCCGCGAACAGAACGATCCAATCTATTTTTTCCTAGGAGATCCTGATGAACGCGGTTACTGCTTCATTTACAGATTACAAAGTTGCTGATATTTCACTTGCTGATTACGGCCGTAAAGAAATTAAACTTGCAGAAGCTGAAATGCCAGCCCTTATGGGTCTGCGTAAACGCTATGCTGCTGCTAAACCACTTGCAGGCGCGAAAATTCTCGGCTGTATCCACATGACCATTCAAACTGCTGTTCTTATTGAAACACTGGTTGAATTGGGCGCCGAAGTTCGCTGGACTTCATGTAACATCTTCTCTACTCAAGACCATGCTGCTGCTGCAATTGCTGCTGCGGGTATTCCTGTTTTTGCTTGGAAAGGCGAAACTGAAGAAGAATACATGTGGTGTCTTGAACAACAAATCAATGTCAATGGCACGCCTTGGGATGCCAACATGATTCTTGACGATGGCGGTGACTTAACGCTACTTGTTCATGAAAAATACCCAGAAGTGATTGCTAAAATTCACGGTGTGACTGAAGAAACCACGACAGGTGTTCAACGTCTGTACGAAATGCTTCGTGATGGCACGTTGAAAGTTCCTGCAATCAACGTAAACGATTCTGTTACTAAATCTAAAAACGACAACAAATACGGTTGCCGTCACTCACTTAACGACGCAATTAAACGTGGTACAGATATGCTGTTATCTGGCCGTCGTGCGCTTGTGATCGGTTACGGTGACGTGGGTAAAGGTTCTGCTCAATCACTTCGTCAAGAAGGCATGATTGTACGTGTTACTGAAGTTGATCCAATCTGTGCGATGCAAGCATGCATGGATGGTTACGAAGTTGTATCTCCATACAAAAATGGCGTGCAAACAGGCAAGAAAGAAGACGTAAATACTGACCTTCTTCAAAACACTGACCTGATCGTAACAACAACTGGTAACTACCATGTTTGTGATGCAGCGATGCTTGATTCACTAAAAGCGGGTGCTGTGGTATGTAACATCGGTCACTTTGATACTGAAATCGACACCAACTACTTACGTGGTTACAAGTGGGTTGAAGTGAAGCCACAAGTACACCAAGTATATCGTTCAGAAAATGAAAACGATTACCTCATCCTTTTATCTGAAGGTCGTTTGGTGAATCTTGGTAATGCGACTGGTCACCCATCACGTATTATGGATGGTTCATTTGCCAACCAGGTATTGGGTCAAATGCATTTATTCGCTGAGAAATTTGCTGATCTTCCAGAATCTGAAAAAGCTGCGCAAATTCGTGTAGAGCTTCTTCCTAAGAAATTAGACGAAGAAGTCGCTGCTGCAATGGTTGCAGGTTTTGGTGGTGTTCTGACTCAATTAACTCAAGAGCAAGCGGATTACTTAGGCGTTCAAGTTGAAGGTCCATTCAAGTCTGATGCTTATAAATACTAATTAAACTCCACCCTCTCCCTAACCCTCTCCCATAGGGAGAGGGAACATTCATTACCAAATGTATGTCATCGAGGGTAAATCCTCTCCTGAGCGTGCTTAAAGCACTGCTTTGAAGCTCAGCGCAAGAGAGGATTTAGGAGAGGTAAAACTAATTAAAAAGTATTTATAAAAAGGATTTGAACATGTCTAAACAGATTCCAATTTCATTTGAATTCTTCCCGACCAAAACTGATGTGGGTGCGGAAAAACTCAAAGTGGTTCATCAAGAACTACAATTGCTCAATCCAGAATTTTTCTCTGTAACTTATGGTGCAGGTGGTTCAACTCGTGAACGCACCCTGTCTACCATCAACGATTTTAATGGCAAAGGTGCACCGGTTGCCCCTCACCTGTCATGTATCGGCGATGACAAAGCGCGTATTGCAGAACTGCTTGATCTGTACAAATCACAAGGCATTGACCGTATTGTTGCCCTCCGCGGTGACTTGCCATCAGGTCAGGTTGGTTTGGGTGAATTACCCTATGCCGCTGATCTGGTTCGCTTTATCCGTGAATATTCAGGCGATCATTTCAAGATTGAAGTCGCAGCTTATCCGGAAATGCATCCTCAGGCAGAAAGCTTTGATCAAGACATCCAGCACTTTGTTGAAAAAGTACAAGCTGGTGCCAATGCAGCATTAACCCAGTTCTTTTTCAATCCAGATGCTTATTTCTACTTTGTAGAGCGCATCCAGAAAGCCGGAATTGATATTCCTGTGGCGCCGGGCATTATGCCAATCACCAATGCCAGCAACCTGATCCGCTTTGCGGACGGTACCGGTGCCGAGATTCCACGCTGGATTCGCAAGCAACTGGCAACCTATGGTGATGATACTGCCAGCATCAAAGCCTTTGGCCACGAAGTTGTGGTTAAATTCTGTGAGCGTCTGCTTGCAGGTGGCGCACCAAGCTTGCACTTCTACACCATGAACACCACTGATCCTACACGCCAACTTGTAAAAGACTTAGGTCTAGCATAAGTTTTTAGGCTGCATTGATCTCACCCATTTTCTCCCCTTGGGAAAAACACAAAGAGGGTGTAAATAGCAATGCAGTCTTGTTTTGTTCCATCTGAGAGTAATCCCTCCATGCCACGTTTTTTTATTGAAGCAGACTTAAATGTTGATACTACGGTTGAGTTAACGGAAACCGTTTTTCATCATTGGGTAAAGGTATTACGTGCTCAAGCGGGCGAAACCGCGACCCTGTTCAATGGACAGGGTGGCGAATATGAAGTGACCTTAACTGAAGTTGCTAAGAAATCAGCCACAGTATTGGTCAATGCATTTAATCCGGCCAATCGCACGCCCAAGTTTCAGGCCTTGCTCGGTCAGGTGATGAGCAAAGGCGACCGCATGGATTATGCGATTCAAAAAGCTGTGGAATTGGGTATTTCCGAAATTCAATTGCTGACTTCAGATCGTTGTGAAATGCGCTTGAAGTATGATCGTGACCAGAAAAAACTGGATCACTGGCAAGGGATCGCGATTGCAGCATGTGAACAGTGTGGACTGAATATTGTGCCTAAAATTTTAGCACCAATATCACTTGAAAAATGGTTGGAAACCGAGCTACCCAAGACCAAACTGGTTTTGGCGCCCAATAAAGATGAAACAGATGTACTGGCAGATGCGACCCTGGATATTGCACTGCTGATTGGCCCTGAAGGCGGTCTCAGTGAGGCAGAAATTACAGTAGCAAATGCAAAAGGTTTTCTAAACTGGTGTATTGGTGAACGCGTACTACGTACCGAAACAGCCCCTGTCGTGGCCCTTTCAATTTTGAACTATAATCTCTAGTTCATCAGGCCAGTAAAAATTTGTCTTTAATTTTGTTGATTTTTATTCCTAAGACCTCTAATCTCGACGAAAGAATAATAACTATTGATGAGTTAATTTTACACATTTCCTGGAGTTTTTTTATAAGAACAATACATAGGGAAAAACGTTTAGGATGAATACAGGCATTGAATCACATGGTTGATAAGCAAGACGACTATATCCAGCAGCATTTGCATCATGCTCAGATTGCGAACACACTTCGCCATAGTCGCTATTTTTTAATCAGTATAATGGTGATTTGCCTTTATATTTTTTGTATTTATCACCTTCAATATCGTCCTTCCAATACCTATTTTAATACCTGGTTTATTCTGACCGAGCTACTGGTCAGTATGTGTTGGTTGGTGAGCACACTTTATTTTAAGCCTGAACAATATGATTTGAAAGGCGCACATCGCTGGTTACAGATTCAGAGTCTTGCCGTCGGGAGCTGTATTGCTGTCGGTATTTATACAATTTATTACTATTTGCCGCAGGCCAATCCTGCATTCGAAGATATTGAAGCACTGACCTTGTCTGCTCTGCTCCTGATTGTGACTCAGGCATTTGGCTTGACTTATCTGACCCAAAAACTCAGTTATTTCTGCCTGGTATTTTTACCCTCTTTATTCCCTTTTTTATTGTCGCAAATTTATCATGTCAGCCTTTCCAATCCCTTCTTCGGTCTGGCCTTAAATTTTGCGGTGATTGTCATTCTGCTGTGTGCCAATAGTAGTTATCGTATTCATCGCCGGACATCGCGCTTGTATGCAGAAAACAGTCTGCTGGTTAAAAATGCCGAACAGCAAGTGGCCTGGACTGATGAGCTGTGCCAGCAACTGCAAACTGAAGTCAATAAATCCAAAGATATTGAATTACAATTACAGCTCAACAA
Source organism: Acinetobacter sp. YH12200 (assembly GCF_013418175.1). Lineage (NCBI taxonomy): Bacteria > Pseudomonadati > Pseudomonadota > Gammaproteobacteria > Moraxellales > Moraxellaceae > Acinetobacter > Acinetobacter sp. YH12200. The sequence goes on along the minus strand of NZ_VPCO01000001.1, from coordinate 199,592 downwards.
TCAATTACTGGAACAAAAAGTACGGGAACGTACCTATGATATTGAACAGATTAATCATCATTTGAAAAATCAGCAACAGAACCTGGATCTTGCCCATGAGATTGCCGGCATTCGCCCATGGGACTGGAATATCAAAGACCGTCTCATTACATTAACCAATCATAAAGATGAAAAAATTCTGCGTGATTCCAAAGATCATCATCTGCAATTAGAGCATCTGATTCACCCTGATGATCTGGACTATTTTAAGCGCAACATGAAACAGCATTTGCGTGGTCAGATTGAGCGTTATGATGCCACTTACCGGATTCTGCTCAGTGATGGCAGCTGGAACTGGGTGCATGATATTGGCCGCGTGATTAGCCGTGATCCTAAAAATAACAAACCTTTGCGAATGGTAGGTATTCGTCGTGATATTCAGCAGGAACGTATTTCTCAAGAACGTTTAAAACTGGTTGCCAGTGTACTGGAACAGGCCGCGGAAGGGATTTTTATTCTCAATCCTGAACTGTATTATATTGATGTCAATCCTCACTATGAATACCTGAGTGGCTTTGAGCGTGAGCAGATCATCGGTAAGTCTTTATTCGATCTTGTTGCACAAAATAAAGCTGAACAGCGCAGCAACCATGCCAGTATTATCAAACAGCTGCAAAAGATTGGCTCCTACGATGGAGAAGTGCAGGCAAAGTTTCTGTCCGGCAAACAGTCCACTTTATGGCTGCATATCAATGCCGTCACTGATGATGAGGGCCGGATTACCCATTATGTCGGAATTGTCTCAGATCTGACCGAACGTAAATTACAGGAACAGCGCCTGTCATATCTGGAAAATTATGACACCCTGACCGATTTGCCGAACCGCTTTTATTATAACTATCAGCTGCATCAGTATCTGGTCTCGCAAAAAGACTCTATCCAGCAGATGGCAGTGATCCGGCTGAACATCGATCGCTTCCGCCCGTTAAATGAATATCTGTCCAATAATGGCGGTGATGAACTTTTACGTCAGGTGGCGCAGCGCCTGCGTATGACCAATGCAGAAGCCCTGTTTGTAGCACATCTGAATGGGGATGATTTTGCAATTATCTACGAGATTTCGCACATTCGCCCTTCCGTGCAGCATCACTGTGAACGCATTGCCCAGGCTTTTAGCGCACCATTTAATATTTATGGTCAGGATTATGTAATTACTCTTTCTATGGGAGTGGCATTTTATCCGGATCATGGCCGACAACTCGATTATTTAAATAACTGCGCCGAACAGGCGCTGAATGAAGCCAAAAATCTGGGCGGCAATACCATTCATTTTTATTCCAGTCAGAATGAGGGTTTACAGGAACAGGGAATTTTCCTGGAACGGGATCTGCGTAAAGCCATTCAGAACAATGAACTGATTGTCTATTATCAGCCAAAAATCAATTTCAGCGATCAGAGCATTTATGGCTTTGAAGCATTGATTCGCTGGAATCATCCAGAAAAAGGCATTATTCCACCCGGCCTGTTTATTCCTTTAGCCGAACAGACCAGCCTGATTTCAGACATTGGCCGTCTGGTGATACAGCAAACTGCCAAACAGATTCGTCAATGGAATGATCTCGGTTTTAATCATATTTGTGTATCAGTCAACATCGTGGCGCAGCAATTGCGGCGCGGCCAATTACTTGACGATCTGGATCAGGCCATTGACGATAACCAGATTTCAGGTACCAGTCTGGAACTGGAAATTACCGAATCGTCTTTAATTGAAAATTCAGAAACCGTCAAAAACCTGCTGAACGAAATCAAACAGCGACAGATTCATATTGCCCTAGATGATTTTGGGACAGGCTACTCATCTCTGTCCTATCTTGCTGATTTCCCGATTGATACCTTAAAAATCGACCGTAGTTTCGTTTCCAAGATTGGAGAGAACAAGCAGGAAGCCATAGTCAGTGCCATGGTGGCGATGGGTAAAGCCATGGGGATGACCGTGGTGGCAGAAGGGATCGAAACCATTGAACAGTTAGAATATCTGCGTGATTTAGACTGTGATATCGCTCAAGGATACCTTTTCTCCAAACCGCTGCCCGAACAGGAAGCGACCACTTATTTGAAGCAAAACATGGTTAAGGACTCTTATATCTATCAAGTCTAAGTTTATACATGCTTCAGCAAGATTGTTGGAAAAACGGCCGCCATTGGCTGTGCGAACAGGCTAACAAATGGTATATTCAGGGACATAAATAAATTTTTTACCCGCTGACCGGGTAATCTTTACAACGATCGAGAGACTGATGGACGAACAATCTTTAAAGCAACAGGCCCTTTACTATCACGAATTTCCTACCCCGGGAAAAATCAGCGTTACACCAAGCAAACAATTGGTCAACCAACGTGACTTAGCCCTTGCTTACTCGCCTGGCGTAGCTGCACCATGTCTTGAGATTGAACGCGATCCTTCAACTGCTGCACTGTATACTGCACGTGGCAACCTGGTCGCTGTAGTGACCAACGGTACTGCGGTATTGGGCCTGGGTAATATTGGTCCTCTGGCTTCTAAACCCGTCATGGAAGGTAAAGGCGTATTATTCAAAAAATTCGCTGGCGTAGATGTGTTTGATATTGAAATTGCTGAAAACGACCCGGACAAAATTGTTGATATTATCGCATCATTAGAACCGACTTTCGGCGGGATCAACCTTGAAGATATCAAGGCGCCAGAATGTTTCTATATTGAGCAAAAACTGCGTGAACGCATGAACATTCCAGTGTTCCATGATGATCAGCACGGTACTTCGATTATTGTGGGTTCTGCTTTACTTAACGCGCTGCAAATCAACGGCAAAAAAATTGAAGACATCAAGATTGTCGCTTCAGGCGCGGGTGCTGCAGCCCTATCTTGTTTAAATCTGCTTTGTGCCCTTGGCGCGAAAAAAGAGAACATCATCGTTGCCGATTCACGTGGTCTGCTGACGACGCACCGTGAAGGTCTGGATGAATCTAAAAAAGCGTATGTACAGGACATTGAAGCCACTCAGCTTGGTGATGTGATCGCGGGTGCAGACATGTTCCTTGGTCTTTCTGCTGCCGGCATCCTGACCAAAGAAATGGTTAAGGTGATGGCCAAAGATCCGATCATTTTCGCACTGGCGAATCCGGATCCAGAAATTCTGCCTGAACATGCACACGAAGTTCGTAATGATGTGATCATGGCCACTGGCCGTTCTGACTATCCAAACCAGGTCAATAACGCACTTTGCTTCCCATACATCTTCCGTGGGGCATTAGACGTTGGTGCAACCACGATTAACGAAGAAATGAAAATTGCCTGTGTACATGCAATTGCGCGTATGGCACACGTCGAAGCGGATGCTGCAACTTATGGTGAGAAATCGGCATCATTTGGCCGTGAATACCTGATTCCGGGTCCACTGGATCAGCGCCTGATTCTTGAAATCGCACCTGCAGTGGCACAAGCAGCCATGGATTCGGGTGTAGCAACACGTCCAATTAAAGATTTCTCGCATTATCGTCAACGTTTGTCTGAGTTTGTCTATAACTCGGCATTCGTGATGAAACCGATCTTTGAACAGGCAAAATCGAATCCTAAGCGTATTGCCTATGCGGAAGGTGAAGATCTGCGTGTACTTCGCGCCGTTCAAATTGCAGTCGATGATGGTTTGGCGATCCCTATTCTGGTCGGTCGTCCAGCCGTGATTGAAGCCAATATCAAAAAATTGGGTCTACGTCTTGAAGATGGCGTGAATATCACGATTGTTGATCAGGAAAAGAATCCGGATTATGAGTTGTTTGCAGACGATTATTACCAGATCATGCAGCGTAAAGGCGTAACGCCTGAATATGCACAGCGTGAAGCGCGTCGTCGCTCTACCTTAATTGCATCGATGCTGGTCAAACATGGCATGGCAGATGGCATGCTCTGTGGTACTTATTCAAGCTACGACATTCATCTGGACTTCGTCAGCAACATCATTGGCAAAAAAGAAGGTCATAACACTTTCTTTACCCTAAATGCCTTGATGCTTGAAGATCGTAACCTGTTCATTGCCGACACCTATGTCAACACCAATCCAACGGCTGAACAGCTGGCGGAAATGACCATTCTGGCTGCTGAAGAAGTGCGCCGTTTTGGTATGACCCCACGTATTGCCCTGCTTTCTCACTCAAGTTTCGGTTCAGACCAGCATGATGCCAGCGCGCAAAAAATGCGTAAGGTATATGACATCCTGTCTGAAATAGCGCCTGAGCTAGAAGTGGAAGGTGAAATGCACGGTGATGCTGCACTGGATGAAAATATTCGCCAGTTTGCCTTCCCGAACTCACGTTTTAAAGGTTCTGCAAACTTACTGATCATGCCGAATCTGGATGCTGCCAACATTTCGTTTAACTTGTTGAAAGCAACTTCAGGCAACAACGTGACGATTGGCCCAATTCTGTTGGGTGCTGCGAAGCCGGTACATATCTTGACTCCGACTGCGACTACGCGTCGCGTGGTGAACATGACTGCACTTACCGTTGCAGAAATCCAGCAAGCGGAACAAGACGCACTTTAATCCAATGACAAGATAACGACGCATCCGCCTCGTTTCTTAACTTGAGAAAACCTCTATTCTGTAGCATGATGCTTGTAAGAATAGAGGTTTTTTCATGCAAGTTTATTTAGTAGGCGGTGCAGTTCGGGATCATTTGCTCGGACACCCCTATCACGAAAAAGATTATGTGGTCGTTGGTGCAACTCCGGCGCAAATGCTTGACTTAGGCTATCAGCCCGTAGGCAAAGATTTTCCTGTTTTCCTACACCCCAAAACAAAAGAAGAATATGCACTGGCCCGTACCGAACGTAAATCCGGCACCGGTTATCATGGTTTTGACTTTCATACCGATATCAGTGTGACCCTGGAACAGGATTTGATCCGTCGTGACCTGACCATTAATGCCATGGCGATGGATGATGCCGGTCAGATTTATGATCCTTATGGCGGTCAGCAGGATTTGAATAACCGGGTGCTGCGTCATGTTTCCGATGCTTTTGTCGAAGATCCATTACGGGTGCTACGAATTGCCCGTTTTGCGGCCCGCTATACCAGTGCAGGTTTTGTGATTGCGGATGAAACTTTAGCACTCATGCAGCGCTTGACGGAATCCGGTGAATTGAATGCATTAACACCGGAGCGGGTCTGGAAAGAAACTTCACGTGCCTTATCAGAACGTCATGCTGATGTGTATTTTGAAGTATTGCGTCAATGTGGCGCTTTAAAAGTCTTATTTCCTGAGATAGATGCCTTATATGGTATTCCGCAACGCCCTGAATATCATCCGGAAATTGACTGCGGCATTCACACCATGATGTCCTTGCAGCAGGCGTGTCGTCAAAACTATAGCCTGGATGTACGTTTCGCCGTTTTAGTGCATGATTTGGGCAAAGCATTAACCCCGGTTGAAGAATTACCGCGGCATATCATGCATGAAGAACGTGGCATCAAGCCGGTCAATGATCTGTGTGATCGCTTAAAAGTACCGACCTATACCAAGCAACTGGCGTTGGCAGTATGTAAAGAGCATCTGAAATGTCATCAGGCATTTAATCTCAAACCCGGTACTTTATGGCGATTATTGCAGCGTCTGGACGTTTTACGTCGTCCCGAGCGTGTCGAAGCTTTTGTACAGGCTTGTGAATGTGATTCACGTGGCCGTTTAGGACTGGAAGATCGTGCCTATCCACAAGCGCAATATGTACTTGATGCCATGCAGATAGTACGTGCCATTAAAGCACAAGACCTGCCTGCCGATATTCAAGGCCCGGATATTGGCGAAATGCTGATTGAACGGCGTATTCAGGCACTGGGTGAACTTAAAGCTCAACAAACGGTATCTATTGAATAAAGACAAAGCACCCGAGGGTGCTTTTTTATTGCTTCAATCATTTAGTGCAGAGACCCAGCCCTCTAAAGAGCTTAAGGAAAATCAAATCCCGATCAGGAAATATCCGCCGGGAAACTAATCACTTGCTCCAGTTTCATCTGATTGGTCGCGATCATGAGCAAGCGGTCAATTCCCAAGGCAATCCCTGAACATTCCGGCATATTCGGTAAAGCCGCCAGTAAATACTCATCAATAGGCATGATATGCAGCCCAAGTCTGGCCCGCTCTGCATTATCCGTCTCAAAGCGTGAGCGCAAAACTTCAGCATCAATCAGCTCATCATAGGCATTGGCCAATTCTAAACCTTCGATATACAACTCAAAACGTGCAGCGACCAGTTCCCCATCTTCATCGATTCGGGTTTTCGCCAAAGAGGCCATTTCAGGCGGAAAATCGGTCAGGAATACTGCGGTATCAAAACCGAGACTCGGCTCCACCATATGTGAAAATAACAGGTCGATATAGCCGAGCCGATCCTCACCCAAATCCAGATTTAGACCGACACGGCGACAGCAGTCTTTCAGTTCCTGCAAGGTCGCTTGCAATGGATTAATATCCAGACGATCCATAAAGGCATGTTTATAGCTCAAAATGGTTGGACGGATTTCAGCAAAACGTGCTTTAAGCGTCACATTAAGCAGATCGGCTACTTCGAACATCAAATCTTTTAAGCTAAAGCCCGGGCGATACCATTCCAGCATGGTAAACTCGCTATTGTGCTTACGCCCATGTTCATCATCACGGAAGACTTTACAAATCTGGTAAATAGGCCCGCTGCCACTGGCCAATAAACGCTTCATGGCAAATTCAGGTGAGGTCTGTAAATAATGCGTATATGCTTTAGCCAGTACATGGCGCTGCGCCTGTACTGAAGCCAAATGCACATCGGTCACACCGGCTTGAGATAAAATTGGTGTTTCGACTTCTAATACATCCCGCTCAGCAAAAAAATGACGGATTTGTGCATATAAGGTGGCACGTGCACGCATGGCATTCAGCTCACACGTCGGCTGATAAGTGCTATTCATGCTTTTGGCCCACCATGTGCAGCCCATTCACGACGCAGCGGATAGGTTTTTCTTAAATGATCAAAAGCCTGCTGATCCACTTTGCCATCCTTGACACAAGCACGCAGATTTTGATCATCACGGGCAATATCATAAATTTGCGTTAAATATTGCTTTAGCACCATTTTTAAATCCTGATTTTGGAAAAACTGCTCGCAGACCGGAAGCTGGGTTTCGAACTGTTTATGTGCTGCAAAAGCAAAAGTTTGACAGAAAGCGTCATAGATCATTTGAGTACCACGCGCCTTGCCTTCCAGGCTATAACCGGCAATATGCGGCGTCACCAGCGTCAGCAGATCCAGAAGCTCTGCTGAAATAACCGGTTCGTGTTCAAAAACATCTAAAATCACGGTTCGTTGTGTCGCTTTAAGATCCTGGATCAGGGCGGCCTCTTCAATCACTGGCCCACGTGCAGAATTAATCAGAATTGCATCAGGCTGCATTTGCGCCAATGTAGCCGTATTGAATAAATGGTAAGTTGGATAAAGACCCGTTTGAGTTAAAGGGACATGAATCGAAATCGCATCTGCTTGCTGCAACAATTCATTAAATTCAACTTGATCAACCTGCGTTCTTTGAACCAAAGGATCATAGCCAATCACGCGCCAGCCCAAAAGTTTTGCCATATAAGCCAGACGGGTTCCAACATTACCCAAACCGACTATACCCAGGCTAAATGTTGCATTGGCATCTACTAACTCAGGACGTACATGCAGTAATGCGGTAATGACATATTCAGCCACAGCTTGTGCATTACAGCCGGCTGCATTGCTCCACTGAATCCCATGCTGTTCCAATGCAGCAATATCCAGATGATCTGTACCAATAGTGGCACTGCCTACAAACTTGATCGAACTATTCTGTAGCAGTGCTTCATTGACCTGAGTCACTGAGCGTACCAATAATGCATCTGCATCCTGAACATCCTGTGCCATTAAGTTACGGCCTGGACAATGACGAATGTCTGCAAATTCAGAAAAGAAATAATCGGTAAATGCCAGATTTTCATCTGCGACAATTTTCATAATGAGATCCATATGATGCTTGGGCATATGATAGCGCGTTGATGTCTCTGACTCTATATTTGGCACATGCGTCCATTTTTCAAGTTTTGGGCTATGGGCTGGTTATTGATGAATAAAGTATTGAATCATTGCTGCCTAAAAAGAAAAACCCCAATCTTTCGACTGGGGTTTTTAGAATTTGGCGGAAGCGGTGAGATTCGAACTCACGGAGGACTCACACCCTCGTCGGTTTTCAAGACCGGTGCATTAAACCGCTCTGCCACGCTTCCTTGGCCGCCATCATATAAATAAATCGGATTTTTGGCAATAAAATTTAGCAAAACTTTTAGCAAAAGCTGTTCATTCAGTTAAAAATCAGTCGAAACAAAAGCTGAAATGTATTTTTATTTAAAGAAGTTAATACTTAAACGATGCCAAGAGCTATTTAATTCAAGATAAAGCAACGACATGAATCAGAATTAGCTTGATAATGAATATAAAAATAAAGGCATAAAAAAACCCAGTCAATTGACTGGGTTTTTCGAATTTGGCGGAAGCGGTGAGATTCGAACTCACGGAGGACTCACACCCTCGTCGGTTTTCAAGACCGGTGCATTAAACCGCTCTGCCACGCTTCCATGGCCGACATGATATAAACAAAAATCACGCTTGGCAAATATTTTCATGCTTTCACTGCATCAATTGCACAAAATAAAATCAATTCCATTAATTTGCTGAATTTTCTGGTTTTTCATAACGAATTGAATTGATGAACCAGCGTTTCTTTCCAGAAGGTGTCAGCACTTCAGCCTCATCATCTACCTGCTTGCCCAACAACGCACGTGCCATGGGCGAACTGATCGAGATATGCTGCGGATGATGATCATAAATTTCATCGACTCCAACAATACGTAAATTTTTCTGCTCGCCTTCTTCATTTTCAATCTCGACCCAAGCTCCAAAATAGACCTTGCCTTCCTGCTCTGGAGAAAAATCGATGATTTTTAGCTCTTCAAGACGCTTGCCTAGGTATCTGACCCGGCGGTCAATCTTACGCAAAATTTGCTTGTTATATTGGTAATCGGCATTTTCCGAACGGTCGCCGAGACTCGCTGCCCAGTTCACTTTTCTGGTGATTTCCGGACGCTCTTCATGCCAGAGATTCTTAAGTTCTGCCACCAATTTATCGTGTCCACCACGGGTGATTAAGTTGGATTTCATACGTCGTGCTGATCAAATTTTCAGTGTATTAGCTTACAAACAGCTTATTTTATTTACCATTTCAAAACAATTAAAAAATTCAAAAAAAATCACATTATATTTCAGTATCTTAAAATTATTTTTAATAATAATTTGTGTACAAAATTTGACAATCGTTTTTTAGATCATTAATATGCCACCTACTTCCGGAAATGCTTACTTTTTAATCTATGTAGTTTTTCTACATAATGATGCGTAAATCTCTTGTCATTTTGAATGACGTCATGACTGCCCAACCCTTATTGAATTTATCAAACTGTTAAAATTTCTGGCTATGTTGGCTGTGATTTTTAGGGCATAAATTACTTGTAGCGGAGACAACATGCACAGTAGTTCATCCACTGGGTCGAGGCTTTGCCTACGATCTGTAATTTCTTCTCTCCCTTTGAAAGCACTTGTACTGAGCACTGCATTTATTCCCTTTCACAGTATCAATGCAAGTAAGACCACACTTCAGTTTGATCATGTGGTCAATAGCAATAAGCTGACCGTGGTCGCAGTCGAAAATCCGACCACCGTATTTCAGGATGGGCAACATCTGCATGGCTTCGGTTATGACCTGGTGCGCAACTATGCCAACAGTCTGAATGTGAAACTGGATTTTAAAATTGTCCCGAATAATGCCACTGCACTGCAATGGGTTGCTCAGGGCAAAGCCAATCTGGCCATGACCACCACCGATTTAGGTGAAATTGAAAATAAGCGCCTGACTTCATTCTCCGCCACCTGTGGTGATCAGTCTATTTTGGTGAGTAATGGCTTGAATACCAATTTAAATCTGGTATTTAAATCTGCCACAGATCCCTTGAGCCAGACTGCCAGTGCTTTTATCTGTAAAGGCAAACAAAGTGGTGCCATCAAGCAGCTTGCTTCATTTTATAATCAGAATGTGGTGAAAGAGGAATCTTGGACAGCCATTCAACGTGATTTGAGCAACCGGTTACCGATCTATAAAGCAAGCTTTAAACAGACAGCGCAGCAATATGATCTGGATTGGCATTTATTAGCTGCCATTGGTTATCAGGAATCTTATCTGAAACCGAACTCAGTCTCTCCGACAGGTGTTCGCGGTTTGATGATGCTGACCAATAGCACTGCTAAAGCAATGGGTGTGAGCAATCGTACCGATCCAGCCCAAAGCATTCAGGGTGGTGCCAAGTATTATGATCAAATGCTGAGCCGCTATGAGCATATTCCTTATCCAGATCGCAACTGGTTTGCACTGGTCGCTTATAATATGGGCCCAGGTGCAGTGAATCAGTTACAAAAACGCATTCAGTCACAAGGCAAGAATCCAAATAACTGGGTCAACCTCTATGCGTATCTGGATCAGAATAAAGCCAATAACGGCCGCTATCGTCAGGCAGTACAATATGTAACCCGTATTCGTGCTTATCTGGAACACATCAAGACCACACCACAATTGGTGAATATCTAAGGTCTGATGAGCTGGATTTTATTCTATCCGGCGATAAAAAAGCTTACCTCAAAGGTAAGCTTTTTTTGTGCTCATTTCAGCTGATGTTCAGCAAAATTAAGCTGTCGTATTTTCAAGTACTTTCTTGAATAGATCTTTTTGTTCCTGACTCGGTTTGGCAGTTTGAAGTGCCATCAATTGAGACATATCACCCTGTACTTTGATTTTACCGGTCATAAATGCCTGCATGGCTGCGGCCATATCAAACTCCAGAAAAACTTTACGTAACGTTTCGCCGTCCATATTCAAAGTCGTTTTGGCATTTGAAGACAAACCTTTTTTAATTGCTCCACCATCTAAAGATAGTTCAGTATTACCTGTAGTGTCCGCTACAACCAAATTAATCGCCAGGTTCGCCAAAGCTGGTGGCAAGTTTAAATCACCAGCTTGCGCAGTAAGTGTTTCTACAGTTGAAAACCAATCATCAGTTAAAAAAGCAGGCATGATCTTTCCTCAAATTATTTGTTCATTTGTGTCGACTATCCAGACGACATCATGTTGAAGCTATTATGCTCGTGCTTTGTTATATCATGATCATTAGCGCAAAGGCTAACGAATTTTGTACGCGTCGTTCAATTTTTGTAGTTCTATTTTTATTTGTTTTTCATACAGACATCAACCCGAAGGCTGATATCTGCGTACTGAAATTATTCTGCGGCAAAGCCCAGATTGACCATATTAATCCGGCGTTTCTCGCCTTCCAGCGCTTCTTCAGTCGAACAGCTGTCTTTGAAGTCAAATTCGCGCTGGCTGTCCAGCACTTCAAAGTCAAACAATTCACGATCGACCAGCTGTGATGGCGAGACATTTTGCAATGCACCAAAAATACTGTGCAGACGTTTTGGATGTGCCTTATCCCAATCACGTAACATGTCATTGATAATTGCGCGCTGCAGGTTCGCCTGAGAGCCACATAAATTACATGGAATAATTGGAAATTGACGCATTTCTGCATATTTGATGATGTCTTTTTCTTCCACATAAGCCAGTGGACGAATCAGAATGTTCTTTTTGTCAGAAGACAACAGTTTCGGTGGCATGGCCTTCAAGCTGCCGCCATGGAACAGGTTCAGGAAGAAGGTCGCCAGAATATCATCACGGTGATGCCCCAGCGCAACCTTGGTCGCACCAATTTCCTGGGCAAAGCCATACAAAGAGCCACGGCGTAGACGCGAACAGACGGCGCAATAAGTCTTACCTTCCGGGGTCAACTTTTTGGTGATGCTGTAGGTGTCTTTTTCCAGAATGTAATACGGAATGTTATTTTCTTCTAAATAACGTGGTAATACATCTTCCGGGAAGCCTGGCTGTTTCTGATCCAGATTCACCGCCACGACATCAAAGTTGATCGGTGCGATACGCTTGAACTGCAACATGATATCTAACAGGGTGTAACTGTCTTTACCACCTGAAATACACACCATGACCTTATCGCCTTCTTCAATCATTTTGAAGTCACGAATGGCATGTCCGACCTGGCGACGCAGCTTCTTCAACAAACGATAGTAGGCTGAGCTTGTTGGCAGTTCAGGTTTGAAATTAAATCCTTGTTCGGACTCAACTGGCGAGTACATAGACGAGATTCACCCATAAATAAAAATACCGCGCAATTTTAGCCGATTCAGGCCCGCATCGCATCAAAAGAATTTATTTTCATGCAAATGTCATATTAGTTTCATTTTCATGTTTTATTTAGATTGATATATTGAACGTTTCAGTTCAATTAATCAGCAAGATGCCTAGTTTTTGGACTTTTCCACAGTTGTCCACAAAAGTTGTGGATAACTTTGTGGATTGAAACGCACTTGACAAGTTCTTCGTCTCAAAAGATAAGGCTTTTCTTTAAATTGATCACTTTTTAACCAATTTAATTATTAATAAAAATCAACTAGTTAAACCTGTCAACCCTAAGGTTTTAAATTAAATCATATTTTTTTTTCTAACTCTAAAATGTAAAAAATGGCTTGCACTTACAAACTCGTTTATAAATGCAGCGTACAAGTCTTTTCATTCCGTAATTTTTTGTTAAACTCATCATTAAATTTTTCTCGATTGTGTTTACCTAATATAAACAATGAAAATAAATTTGCGTGTTTTGGGGTGTCATGGGATCAGTGCTGTGCTATTGGCGAGTTGTTGCCAGTTGGTCTATGCCGGTCAAACCATTTATCAGTTGCGCGATAGCAATGGCAGCACCTTATTAACCAATAAGAAAAGTCGCTATAACCATCTTCAGGTTGAAAAGAAGACCTATTATCCAGACAGTAATATTCATAGTTATAGCAATTGGGGTTCCAGTGAAGCTTCGGTCTTGCCGAGCTATAGTAGAAATAAAAATGCTTATGATTCGATTATTCGCCAGGCAGCGCAAACCTATGGTGTCTCTGAAGGCCTGATCAAAGCCGTGATGCATACCGAGTCCGGTTTTAATGTACAGGCTCGTTCTCCAGTCGGTGCACAAGGCCTGATGCAACTCATGCCGGCGACAGCACGTCGTTTTAATGTCAGCAATGCCTATGACCCGCAGCAGAATATTATGGCTGGGGCCAAATATCTGGCCTGGTTATTGAAACGCTTTAATGGCAATACCACCTTGGCACTGGCAGGTTATAATGCCGGCGAAGGCAATGTGGCCAAATATAAGGGTGTGCCACCTTTTCGTGAAACTCAGGACTATGTCCGCCGTGTCAGCAGCCGTTATCAGAACTTGTACGCACAGGGACTGGGCAGCACCAGTGGTACATATACCGCTTCTTCTGATACTGGTCGTGTCATTGCCAGCTCTGCCAATTATTCAACTGAAACCACGACGGCGTCCAATGTTCAGGCAGCAAAATATCAGCGTCAGATCATTGCACGAGCAGATGGTAGCTTCACTGATGCACCGATGGGTTCTTATGCCACTGCCAATGCGACAGCATCTGCAAAAATATATTTAAGTGAGTAATTTTGAAACAGCTTTGTTTTTAAAGACCTATCTTTCAATATGGACAAAAAACATACTGTCTTTTTGTAGCGAATTGCTATTTTTTTCTTGAAATCTTATCGATTTCACCTCATATTGATTTCAATGATTTACATTCAATAATCAGATTATTTTTCTGTAATAAGAGGATTTCTCAATGATGCGGATTGGTTTGTTCTTGCTAACCAACCTCGCGGTACTGGTTGTAGCTGGCATTATCTTGTCACTCTTCGGTGTCGGTAGTTACCATGGCGCAGGTGGCTTGAATCTAGGCAACCTGTTGGTCATCTGTTTCGTGTTCGGTATGGTTGGCTCAATGATTTCCCTGTTCATGTCTAAATGGATGGCGAAAAAGACCACGGGTACTGAACTGATTGACCCGAATGCACCTCGTAACCAAGCTGAAGCCTGGTTGCTCCATGAAGTTGCACAACTTTCTCAGCGTGCAGGCATTAAAATGCCGGAAGTGGGTATTTTCCCATCTTATCAATCCAATGCCTTTGCCACTGGCTGGAATAAAAACGATGCTTTAGTAGCCGTATCGACTGGTCTGCTTGAGCGTATGAACAAAGACGAGCTTCGTGCAGTATTGGCGCATGAGATTGGTCACGTCGCCAATGGTGATATGGTCACTCTGGCACTGATTCAGGGTGTTGTGAACGCCTTCGTCATGTTCTTCGCACGTGTCGCGGGTGATTTTATTGACCGTAACGTTTTTGGTCGTGAAGAAGGTGAAGCACCGGGTATTGCCTATTTTGTAATTACCATCGTACTGGATATCGTATTCGGTATTCTGGCGTCGTCGATTGTGATGTGGTTCTCCCGTCAGCGTGAGTATCGTGCCGATGAAGCAGGTGCGCGCTTGGCAGGTAAACAGGCTATGATTTCAGCATTATTGCGCTTACAGGCAGAGTCTGAAATGCCAGATGCCATGCCGAAAGAAATGAAAGCATTTGCGATTTCTGCGGGTAAAGAAGAAGGCTTTAGCCTTGCTGCCTTGTTCCAGACGCATCCAAGCATCGAACAACGTGTTGCTGCACTACAACAGCTTGATTGTGCTTAAGTAATACTATTCATTGATTGAAAAAAGCCTGCACTTGCAGGCTTTTTTATTGGATTCAATTATTCATTATTTATATAGGCCTTTATGCGCTAATCCACTGATACAACGCCATCGCACCCCACCCAATCGCAAAAACAAATAGAATCAGGAACAAGGCGCCTAAAATATCCGGGATATGAATCCAGATCCAGGCCACTACAGGATTGCGCCAAAATACAGATTGCTGCTGTTTGCGTTCCAGGCTTTCATGCAAAAAAGGGTGTACCACATGTCGATCACTGTGAATCTGATATTCTTCACGAATATGAACATGCACCACATCAAGCGCCTTGCGACTGGGACGAATAAAAATATCAAAAATGGTGCCTGCCACTGGAATAAATCCAACCACTGCATCCATCACCGCCAGTTTCATGACCGGATTCAGCTTGGCACTCGGCACCCCAATCTGTTTGGCCTTATGAATGGCATAACAGGTCAATACAAAACCGGCGATATCTCCAGCGACCGGAATCGTACTCAGCGCGGCATCTGCCCCTACCCCTTGCTTGGTAAATGGAATACGTACCACTGAATCCATCATGTTGGCAAACTTGGCCAGATCACGTTCCAGACGAATGACCTCTTGTTGACTCAGTTTTGTTTTTTGTCCAGGCTCAGGCATATGTGATTCCAAAAATAGGACTGACTTTCATCAGCATAAATTATTTTGAGACCAAAGTTGTAGCAATCTGTGAATTAAAACAATAATTTGGAAGCAACAAATAGATAAATAATCACACCGGTGGCATCACAAATAGAGGTCACCAAAGGTGCAGAGGCACTGGCCGGATCCATCTTAAACTTGTTCAGAATAAAAGGCAGACTCATGCCAATCAGGCAGCCCATCAGCACAATGCCGAGCATACTGATCGCTAGAACCACAGCCACCATGATATCCCCTCGGACATAACCCAACACCGAGACAGCCAGTGCCATGGTGCCACCCAGACACAACGCCACCAAGGTTTCCCGGCTGAGCAGGCTAAACCAGTCTCTAAATTCTACATCACCGGTGGCCAAAGCACGCACCATCAAGGTCGCCGACTGCGAGCCGGCATTACCGCCACTGCCCACCAGCAATGGCAGGAAAAAAACCAGAACAATATGCGCGGCAATGGTCTCTTCATAATGTGCAATGCCAATGCCGGACAATAGACTGCCAAAGACCAGAATCACCAGCCAAGATACGCGCTTCTGGTACAGTGTAAAAATAGGCGCAGTTTTTAAACTTAACTCAGTTAAAGGCTCAACCGCCCCTGACTTTAAAATATCCTCGGTGGTTTCGGCTTCCATGATGTCCATGGCATCATCATAAGTGACAATTCCAAGAATTTTTTTATGCTCATCGACAATGGGCAAAGCCATAAAATCATAATAGGTTAAAGTTTTTGCGACGTCTTCTTGATCATCCCCAATCTTGGCGTAAATCACATCTCTTTGCATGATCTCGGCAATGCTGGTTTCAGGACTAGCCTGAATCATCTGCCTTAAAGAGACTACCCCGATCAGCTGGTCCTGCTCATCAACAATATAAATCAGATACAGGGTTTCCTGATCTGCGGCCACCACACGCAACATTTGGATAGCGTCATGAATCGACAGATCCTGATGCAAAGAAACAAAACTGGAGCTCATCAGCGCACCAGCAGTCCCTTCAGGATAAATCGCCAGATCTTTTAGGGTTTGCCGACTCGCTTCGGACAATTTTGCCATGAGCTGCTGCTGCAGCTGTGGAGAACATCGTTTATAAACATCGACAAAGTTGTCCGAATCGAGCGCATTTAAAATCGCAATAATCTGTGCGACCGGTAATTGCTCAGCCAGACTGACTTGTTGGCTGAGTGGCATAAACTCGAATACCCGGCTCGGTTCTTTGAGTTCCTGAAAAATCCGGATCTGTTCTTCTAACTTCAAACCTTTTAAAATACTGGCCTGATCGGCGACATTCAGCTCATTTAATAAGCCAATCGCCATAGCATGGTGTTCAGAACGGATCTGTTGTTGAATATGCTGTATTTTTTCTGAAATTTTCGGCATAGGCAGTCCATGGTTATAAGCGCAAAGGCGTGGATTTTAGCATCATCCTCCGAACATTACCCCTGCTCTCAGTGCATCTAAATCATCACAGCCGGATTGAGTCAGGCTATGGATTGTTTTTCTGAGCGCACGATCATGAATCAACCGGTTCTTTTTTAGCCATTAAACTTCGAATCATCACATACATAAAGGGAATAAAAATTAGCACCAGCACGGTTCCGAAAATTACGCCGCCGAATACACTGACACCAATTTCCTGACGGCTTACCGCGCCTGCTCCCGTGGCAAAGACCAAAGGTAAAATTCCGGCGCCAAAAGCCAAGGAAGTCATCAGGATCGGACGCAGACGCAAGGAAGCACCTTCTAATGCTGCCTCCACCACCGATTTGCCCTGTTGCTGTGCCAGCGAAGCAAATTCCACAATCAGAATGGCATTCTTACAGGACAAGCCAATGGTGGTCAGCAAGGCAATCTGAAAATAGATATCATTCGGGAAGCCAGCCAAATAACTGAAAATAATATTGCCGCCAATACCAAGAGGAATTGCTGACATCACTACAGTAGGAATACTCCAGCTTTCATACAATGCGGCCAGACACAGGAAAATAAAACCTATCGAAATCAGATACAGCCAGATGGCCTGATTATTGGACTGTTTTTCTTCAAAGGATAAACCGCTCCAGACCACATCTACGCCGTCCTGTTCAGCAATCAGCGCCTCTACATCCTGCATGGCCTGACCGGAGCTGCTGCCTTGAGCCCGATCTGCTTCCATCTGTAGTGCGGTATAGCCCATGAAACGGTTGACCACTTCCGGACCACCACTCCAGTCCACTTGCGAGAAGTTACTAAAAGGCACCATTTGATTCTGGTCATTACGGACATGCCATTGTGCCAGATCTTCCGGCTTGGAACGAAATTCGGCATCGCCCTGCATGATCACTCGTTTAATCCGGCCGCGATCAATAAAGTCATTGATATAACTGCCACCCCAAGCGCTAGATAAGGTGCTATTAATTGCCGTTTGGGTCAGACCATTGGCCATGGCCTGTTTCTGGTCAATATTGACGCGTAGTTCGGCTTTTTCAGGATTAGAACGTTTACCCAGATTTTCAAAGCTTGCATAATTGCCAGCCTGAGCTTCCAGTGCCTGAAATTGCTGTTCCAGATACTGCCGGCCATTACCATTGATATCCCGAATCCAGAAATCCAGACCATCGGTTTGTCCCAGACCATTGACTGACGCGGGCATGGATACGTTGATTTGTGCATTAGGGTTACTTTGAAAATGCTTCAAAGCCCGTTCACGAATCGCGGGTGCGGTATTGTCCTGACCGGAACGTTCATTCCAGTGTTTTAATGCCACAAAACCGGTGGCCAGATTCTGGCCAGTTCCCGAGAAATTGCGGCCATAACGAATCATCACCAGACTGACATTGGCCTGTTCCTGATCCAGAAAATATTTACGAACCTCTTCTCCGACCTGAATGGTATTTTTCATCGGAGCACCTTCCTGCACTTTGATTTGCAGGCTTAAAATCCCCTGATCTTCACTCGGCAAAAAACTGGTTGGCAAAGCACGGTAAAACAGTGCAAAGACACAGATCAAGCCGGCAAAAAGCAGTAAACAAATGACCTGATGCTGAATCGTGACTTTGGAAAGATGAAGATAACGATGCTTTAAATGATCCAGCTTCTGGTTAAACCATGCCGCCCATTTTGCCGGTTTTGGATTCGGTTTCAGAATGAGTGCACACAGTGCTGGGGTTAGAATCAAGGCCACCAATAAGGATAAGGACATGGCCGCGACCAAAGTGATGGAGAACTGTCGGTAGATCACCCCGGTAGAACCGCCAAAGAACGCCATCGGAATAAATACAGCAGTTAGAACTAAGGTAATTCCGACCAATGCCCCACTAATTTCCTGCATGGACTCTAACGCCGCCTCTTTGGCAGACAAATGCTGTTCATGCATCAGCCGTTCCACGTTTTCTACCACCACAATCGCATCATCAACCAATAGACCAATGGCCAGAACCAAAGCGAATAAAGTTAAGGTATTGATACTCATGCCCAGTGCATAAAGCACCGCCATGGTTCCCAAAATCACCACCGGCACCGTTACGGTAGGAATCAAAGTAGCACGCCAGTTCTGCAAGAAAATGAACATCACCATGATAACCAGAATGATCGCTTCGATCAGGGTTTTGACCACCTCTTTAATCGACTCTTGTACAAAGGGCGTATTGTCTCGTGGATAGGCAATTTTATAGCCTTCGGGCAATTGCTGGGAAATACGGGCAACTTCAGCTTTAATCAAGTTTGAGGTGGCAATGGCATTGGCACCTGAGGCCAGAGAAATCCCAAGACCTGCCGAAGGATAACCATTATTGGTGCTATAAGACTGATAACTTTCAGCACCAAGTTCGACCCGTGCAATATCTTTTAAATAAATAAAACTACCGGCACGATCCGATTTGACAATAATATTCTGGAATTCTTCAACGGTTTTTAGACGGGAACCCGAGGTGACTTTAGCATTCAGGTATTGTTCATCCACTGCCGGCAAATCCCCAATCGCGCCCGCAGCCACCTGAGTATTCTGAGCTTCAATGGCGGCACGAACATCGCTTGGCATCAGCTTATACTGTTTGAGTTTTCCTGGATCCAGCCAGATCCGCATCGCATATTGAGAACCAAAAACATCAACTTCACCAATGCCTTCAATCCGGGAAATGTCCTGCTCCAGATGTGTCATCAAGTAATCAGAAAGTTCAATATTGTTACTGCGACCGGACTCATCATACAGGCTGATCACCATATGGGTATCGCCGAGAGATTTAAACACGTTAACGCCCTGGCGTTGGACATCTTCCGGTAAACGGTTCAATACCCCATTAATCGCATTTTGTACCTGAACCTGTGCTGTATCGGGGTCGGTACCATTTTCAAAGCTGATGCTGACCCGGCTGCGCCCTGAAGAATCACTACTCGAACTAAAATACAGTAAATGGTCAATCCCTTTAATCTGCTGCTCCAGCACCTGGGTCACGCTTTCTTCCACAGTTTCCGCAGAAGCGCCACTATAGGTTGCTGCCACCGTTATCCGTGGCGGGGCAATGTCCGGATAACGTTCCACTGGCAGGTTCATCACTGCGAACAGGCCAATCGCCATCACGACAATCGCCAATACCCCAGCAAAGATCGGGCGGTGGATAAAAAATTTAGACAGCATAAGTCCGAGTCACTTTTTAATTAAAGAGGGATGAATTTAGACCAAATACGAGCAAGCTATATCTAAATATTCAGTGACATAGCAGTAGAATGCAAGAATTAAACACATAATAACTGTGATAAAAACCAATCATGGAGAAATTATGGATGATCTCACTTGAATACTTTCTTGAGGTTGCCATTTCCTATTTATTAATAGCATTTTTCCAAATAAAAAACCCTGCAGATGCAGGGTTTTTTGGTGAATCAATTCAGCAGATTAAGCACTGAACTGGTTCATTGTGTTTTTAGCATCATCACCAGCTTTCAATGCATTGTCACCAGCGAAGATTTCTTTGTGGTCATCACCGATGTCAGAACCAGCCATTGCCTGGTGTTTAACACATGCGATACCGCCGCGGATTTCTTTACGTTGTACGCCAGCAACATAAGCCAACATGCCTTCAGAACCGAAGTAACCTTGAGCAAGTTCATGCGTAGAAAGTGCAGCTGTGTGGTAAGTCGGAAGTGTGATCAAGTGATGGAACACACCCGCTTCACGCGCAGCATCTGCTTGGAAGGTACGAACTTTTTCGTCAGCTTCAGCAGCCAGTTCAGTTGCATCGTACTCAGCGCTCATTAACTTAGCACGGTCGTAAGCAGAAACGTCTTTACCTTCAGCAACCCAACGATCATACGCTTGTTGACGGAAGTTAAGCGTCCAGTTGAATGAAGGTGAGTTGTTGTATACAAGTTTCGCATTTGGAACTGTTTCTTTCACACGGTTTACCATGTGAGCGATTTCAGCAACGTTTGGTGTCGCAGTTTCGATCCAAAGAAGATCCGCACCATTTTGCAAGCTGGTTACACAGTCAAGTACAACGCGGTCAATTTGCGTGCCTTCACGGAACTGGTACAAGCCAGAAGCAAGACGTTTAGGACGGTGAAGTTTGCCATCACGTTTGATCAGGATTTCATCTTCTTGTGCATCAGCGATATCAATTTCAGATGTTTCCAAGTAGCTGATATATTGAGAAGCGATGTCGCCTGGCTCTTTAACCACTGGGATTTTTTGAGTCAAGTCAGCGCCTTCAGAGTCAGTACGTGCAACAATGATACCGTCGTCAAGACCCATTTCAAGGAATGCATAGCGAAGTGCGTGGATTTTCGCGATGAAGTCTTCGTGTGGCACAGTTACTTTACCAGCTTGGTGACCACATTGTTTCGCGTCAGACACTTGGTTTTCGATTTGTAGTGCACATGCACCCGCTTCGATCATTTTCTTAGCTAAAAGATAAGTCGCTTCTTCGTTACCGAAACCCGCATCGATGTCCGCAATAATTGGCACAACGTGAGTCTGGAAGTTGTCGATTTGTGAAGTCAATTCAGCTGCTTTAGCAGTATCGCCTGCTTCTTGTGCTTTTTTAAGTGCACGGAACAAGTCGTTCAATTCTTTCGCGTCAGCTTGACGTAAGAATGTGTAGATTTCTTCGATCAATGCAGGAACAGAAGTTTTTTCGTGCATTGATTGGTCAGGAAGTGGACCAAATTCTGAACGAAGTGCTGCAACCATCCAACCAGAAAGGTAAATGTAGCGACGTTCAGTCGTACCGAAGTATTTTTTGTTGGCAATCATTTTTTGTTGTGCGATGAAACCATGCCAGCAACCTAATGATTGAGTGTATTTGCTAGAGTCTGCATCATAAGCAGCCATATCACGACGCATAATTGCCGCGGTATATTTCGCAATGTCTAAACCAGTTTTGAAACGGTTTTGGATTTGCATACGCGCAGCATCTTCAGGACTGATGTCTGCCCAAGTGTTACCGAATTTCGCTTTCAATTCGCGGATTGCATCAATCGCTGTTTGGTATGTAGTCATGATATTTTCCTGTAATAATATTAGGATTTTTCTGCAACGAACCGTTCAAATCACACCCTCAGTAACTTGTTTAGATTTTCGCCGGTCCGTTGGGATAGCTAAAGATTAGTGGGCTTATGAAAATTAATCCAATAGTCTGCAAGAATCTTCAGTATTTATTTAAAAAATGAGTAGATGAAAGTCTTAGTATAATCCTGTGATGTTAAAATAAGATATTGTTTTATTTTATATTTTACTAAAATAAAATTGATCGTTTTTCCTTCGGACTGCTTAAAAATACTTCATTAGACTTAAGTCTGGGCTTGGCTCAAATCCACTTTTATTAAAAAATAATCATGATTTTGAATTATTTCTTAGGCTGAAGCATTTATCAAGATAGCATACTTTTCACGCAATTATTCACGCACTCACACCTGTATTTTTAAAGTTTAAAGCTTGGTTATGGAGCTGTTGATCTGCATACATGAAAATACTGAATCTTTGCTTAGCCCGTGCTTCTACTCAGTCGAATAAAATCGTTAATTATTCAGCTTAAACCTGCATAAATTCCCTAGATTTTATCTGCTTTATCATGGCTTTTTTTTCATCGGCGCTTTACACAAAGCCCGGCAGTTATGGCATAATCAGCATAATTTCTTGTATTTATTCTCGGTATTTCTTTTATGAATCTGGAGCGGGTCGATCTCAATCTATTAATTTATCTTGATGTACTTCTTCGCGAAAAAAATGTCACCCGTGCAGCCGAACAATTGGGCGTTACCCAGCCTGCCATGAGTAATATTTTACGCCGATTACGCAATTTATTTAATGATCCTCTCCTGATCCGTTCTTCTGAAGGCATGACACCCACAGAACGTGCACTTGAGTTACAGCCACGTATCCGGGATGCGCTGGCTGACTTGTCCATGATTCTGGAACCGCGTACCGAGTTCCGTCCTTATACGTCAAATCGTGTCTTCCGGATTATGACCTCGGATTATGCCGAAGCGACGCTGGTTCCTCGGCTGGTCAAAGCCTTACGTTCAGAAGCACCGAACGTGGTCTTGGACTTTCTAACCCCGAGTGATGTGTCTTATCGTGACATGGAACAAGGCAAAGTTGATCTGGCGATTAACCGTTTTAATGAAATACCGCAAAGTTTTCATCAGGTTCTGGTCTGGCGTGACAGTTTTTCCTGTTTATTAAACAATAAACACCCCGCTGCAACCAACCTGAACTTAAAAAGCTATCTGGATGCACAGCATATCTGGGTCTCTAAAACCGGTATGGGTGTGGGCTTCGGGGTCAACCCGGAGAAACAGGCCGGTTTAGGCTGGATCGATCAGGCTTTGGAACGTATTGGCCAGAAACGTAAAATCTCGGTCTTTACCCGTCATTATCAAATGCCAGGTTTATTGGCCTCCAATGTCGATCTGGTGGCAACCCTGCCTTCACGGATCGCACGCCTGCAAGCCAAGAATCATAATTTAATTCTGAAAGATCCACCATTTTATATTCCCGAATTTGAACTCAAAATGGCATGGTGCCCTCTATTGCATCATCACCCTGCACATCGCTGGTTACGTCAGCTGATTTTGTATGTTGCGCGTCAAATGATTGAGGAAGAAAATCGTGAATTCCTGAGCAATAATTCTCAATTTTCACACTATTAAACTCAAATTCTTCTAAATTCTTATTTTTTAAGATTATACTTTGAAGGCTTGAGAGGTAGTTTTTACACCTCAAGCCTTTTTTTGTGTTAAAAATATCCCAAGATACTATTCATCCACAGGTGGATTTGTGAGCCTCTTACAAAATATCGTGATTATCTTAATACTCATCGCGGGGGCCGGTTTTTTATCTTTAACAGAAATCGCCCTCGCAGGTGCCCGTAAAGTCAAACTGAAAATTCTGGCTGAATCGGGTGAACATCGCGCTCAAAAAGTTTTAGATCTACAAGAAAATTCTGCTGACTTCTTTGCAGCCTCTCAAATCGGTTTAAATGCAGTCGCCATTCTTGGCGGTATTTTAGGTGAAGGAGCCTTCCGTCCTTATATTTTTAATTTTGTTTCCCGCTTTTACCAGGGTCCTTGGGCTGAAAATATTAGCTTTGCACTTTCCTTTACTGTCGTCACTTCTTTATTTATTCTATTTGCAGACTTGATGCCGAAACGTCTGGCCATGATTGCGCCAGAAAAGATCGCAGTCTCGGTCATTGAACCCATTCAGATTTTCATTAAAGTCTGTAAGCCTTTGGCCTGGCTCATTAATGTTATTGCCAACATGCTGTTCCGTCTGTTTAAAGTGAATACCATTCGTGATGATAATATTACCTTTGATGATATTTCCGCAGTGATGGATGCAGGTGCACAAGCTGGCGTACTGCAAAAACAGGAACATCATTTCATTGAAAATGTATTCGAGCTGGAAGAGCGTAATGTACCTTCGAGTATGACTACCCGTGAGAATGTGGTGTTCTTTACCTTAAATGAACCAGAAGAAAGTATTCGGCAAAAGCTGGCGGAATATCCCTATTCCAAGTTTCTGGTGTGTAGCAATGACATCGACAGTGTGATTGGCTATGTCGATGCCAAAGATATTCTGGTGCGGATTCTGAATAACCAGTCGCTGCTACAGTTAAATGAAAATACCATCCGTAATGTCCTGACCATTCCGGATACTTTAACTTTATCGGAAGTTCTGGACCGTTTTCGCTCGACCAAGGAAAAATTTGCCGTCGTCATTAATGAATATGCGCTGGTGGTTGGGGTGATTACCCTCTCCGACATTATGATTACTGTAATGGGCGACTGGGTGACACCAATTGAAGCCGATCAGCAAATTATTAAGCGTGACAATAATTCCTGGTTGATTGAAGGCAGCACGCCAATTGAAGACATGAAACATGCGCTTGAAATCGACTCAATGCCAGATGAGGAAAATTACGAAACACTGGCTGGTTTTATGATGTTCAAGCTGCGTAAAATTCCGCGTCCTGCCGATACCGTCATTCATGCCGGTTATAAATTTGAAGTCGTCGATGTCGATCATTTCAAGATTGACCAGTTGCTGGTGACTCGGATCATTGAAATCAATCCATTAATTCAGGAAGAATCAGAATAATCTGATTCTTCCTCTATTTTAAAATAAAAATCATAAGGATAGAGTGATGTCCATTTCTGCGCTGTTGGCTTGTTTTAGTTTTTATTCAGGACTGTATTTAATCTATTTCTTTTTTGCTCAACAACAAAATCCGCTGTTCTTGTTTTTAGCGATCATTTTATTGATTTTTGCTTGCATCATTACCCCTTATGGTTACCAGCGTCACCGTGGCCATTATGACCGAACCATGAGTTGGGGACAGTATTTGGCCATACCTTTGATTTTATGGGGACGACTATTTATCGTTCCTATCAGTTTTATTTTAAGTTTGTTTTATTCAAACCAGTAAATTCAATCATAAAAAAGCACCTAACGGTGCTTTTTTACATCTATTGAGGTGCTTAGATCTTTGTTAACAATGCATCTAAAACAGCTTGATAGTGAATCTGGATATCATCTTCTAGAATCTTGTAAGCATTGTCGAACTGCACCATAGGCCAGCCTTCTTTCCAGAATGGAAAAATATTATGCAGGTCATGGGTAACAATCGCATCTTCACGCAGAATCGCTTGTGCAATCTGGGACAGCACTTGTGCCGTTTCAGCGCCATCAATCGCCATATAGTCGATTCCGCGCGCTTTTAAAATACGGACGCGGTCTTTTTTATAACGGATTTTTTTGATTTGTGCCGTATTCAGGCCCAAAGCCAAAGATACCGCTTCGACAAATTTGTCTTCAAATGACTGATTCAATGCCACTAACGCTTCTTTATGCGCTTCCTGACGACCAGCTTTACCACCCTGACGAATCACTTCTTTCGCCTCAGTATTTAGTTCATCCTTTTTCATGCTTTGCAGGATGTCTAAAATTTCGATGTCGCTTAACGCCTCAGGAGATTGATCAGTCATAAACTGTCCTTAAAAAAATAAATCTTGAATCGGCTATTTTCGCATAATTCGTGGCTAAAAAACTAAAATCTTCGTGATTAAAGTAATGATAAGCGCTGAAAATGGATTTGTCCTGTGATTCTGCGTCAAATCGACTATAGTGCCTGTGTCTATTTCTGAATCAATCTCTGGATGATGCCCACTACCCAAGTAACTTTGTTGCTGCAGCAACTTCAACAACAGTATCCAACTGCATTTAAAGGCAATTACCTGTTCTATAGCCAGATCAAAATCCGTGGGATCTGGGATAAAGCCAAGCTTTTGATTCCCTGGGTCTTGGCAGCCATGATTTTTATTCCCGTCAGTTTGATGTTCGGTGACGTCATAAAGCAATCTTTTGTGCAAGTGAGTGAATTTCAGGCGCAAAGTTATGCCATTTTGGCGATACTGTTGTTCCTGATGTTGAGTCTCACCTTAATTCTGCAACAGGTTCAGCATTCTTCTTATTCGCTATATCAGTTATTACGCCATACCCCAATCAAGATGGCTGTGGTGATTCTACTACAAGCCTTAAATCTGTTTTTTGTACAAAGTAGCCTGCTGATGTGGAGTTTATTCTTTTTTGGAGTGAGCTTTGGCTTTATCCGTTTTTATCGGGAAAACTTGTTCCGGGAAAACAGCCAAAATACTGAACATTATCAGTTGCAACAATTACGTAGAATCTGCTTCTGGGCTTATAAACAGACCTGTATGCTTCGACTAAAATTACGTTTTTGTTCAAACAATCATCCTCAGCATGCCGAACTAAAACAGCAATTAAATCACTATGCCGAATTATATACCCAGCTGCTGAAACATGAGCATCAATACTGTAAAACCATCAAACATCTGGATGTCGACAGTTATCTGGACGAGAACTCATAGTTCGCTCTATTATTTTGATTAGCCATCTTGAATATTTCTAATAAGGGGCCTTAAAAACAGATTGATCTGCTAATTTTTTAGAGAGAAGCCACGGAATTGCTTGAAAAGAAAGCAATCATTTAGAAATGTGCTTGCCAAGCTTTATTTCGTCCTCTATTATTGCGCACATGCCCGAGTGGTGAAATCGGTAGACACAGGGGATTTAAAATCCCCCGCCCACAAAGCGTGCCAGTTCGAGTCTGGCCTCGGGCACCATTTTAATCTCTATTAAAATGGTGCAATAGAAAACCCAGCATTAGGCTGGTTTTTTTGTGCCTGAATTTTATTCTTTTAGCGCGAAATCCTCATGTCAGAATTAAAATACTTCGATCTCGCCACATTACAATTACGCCATCCAGACGCTTTTTTCCTGAAGCTGCGTTATAGCCGCTTCAAATTTAATGCCCTGCAAAATCTCCAGTTTGTGATCGCGATTAATTTACTGTCTCTTTTAATCTGCGTGGCCTGTAGCATCAGCTCAGTACTTCTGGAATATTATTTTTTCAAGAATGCCACGATCGCCTTTAATGTCACCTTGATCATGTTAATGGCCCTGCTTTATCCCTATATCTGGTATGCACAATATCAGGCGCAATTCAGCTCCAAAGCCTATAGTCAGCGCTTGCAGAACTGTCTGTATCTGCAAATTCCGATTTTTCTGGTTTTATTGCTGAATCTGTATGTAGTTCATTCAGATATGCTGGTGATCATCAGCATGATCATTTTAGCGCTTTCCTCTTTTGGCGCTGTCACCTTAGAACCTTTATTTAAAAGTTCTTGTAGTGCAATTGATCAGATCAAACTGCAAAAACTGCGGCAGCTGGCCTTTTGGGCCTATCAACAGTCCAGATCCAAAACACCGCAACCGATTCAGGACCAGTCAAATCTGCAGGCTTATTACCAGAATCTTTATCAGCAATGCATGCATGAGGAGCAAAAATTACTCAGCTCGATTCGCTTTAAAAGTTTTAAAGACTATTTCTACAAATAATAAAAAACCCTGCAGTAGCAGGGTTTTATCGATCACCATTCACGATTGGTAATAAGCTCTTCCATTTCAATCTCGAACAACCCGTGCTCTTGCACCACCATCATCATGGCTTCGGCAATATAATCTGCAGCGGTATCATCCAGAGATGAATCCAGATCTTCAAACTGCGGTTTCATGGCATTAATATCAGCAACGGTCAGATGGGCAAGCTGGTAAATTTCTTGATCTGACAAAGCTGATTTAGCGACTTTTTGGGCAAAATGTTCGATGTGCTGTTTGATTTCAGCAACCAGAATATCGGGATAATACGCATCATCGAACATGGGGAGAAGTAAATCTGCAAACATTACAGGCACTCTAAAAGATGACAATTTAATCTAAGCGTGCCTATATAGCACATTGTTGCCTGAAAGCCAAACAACATTGCCAGATGCTTACTCTCCCGCCATCAATGTCTACGCCATCTGCATGGCTTGCCAGACTCTAATCGCATCCGCTGTCGCTTTCACATCATGTGCCCGTACCATACAGGCGCCCTGCTGAATACTGAGCAAATGTGCTGTTGCCGAACCCACCGCACGCGCCTGTGGTTCTGCGCCATCTAAGACAGCCCCAATAAAGCGTTTACGTGATAAGGCAGATAAAATCGGATAACCCATTTCTGTCAATTTATAAAATTCTTGAAGCAGCTTGAGATTTTACTGAGCATTCTTGGCAAAACCAAACCCCGGATCAATCATGATATTTTCGGCTTTTACTCCTACATCCAATGCATCCTGCACACGTTGAGATAGTTCGCCAATCACCTCGGTAGTGACATCCTCATATTGATCCAGATTGTTCATGGTGGTCGGCTCACCACGCATATGCATAATGATTACCGGAATATTTAATTCAGCGGCCGTTGCTAAGGCATTGGGGCGGGTCAACGCACGGACGTCATTCCAGATATGCGCTCCGGCCTGAACCGCTGCACGAATCACTTCTGGCTGTGAAGTATCAATCGAGAGAATAACATCATGTTTTGCTAAGGCTTCAACCACAGGCACCACGCGGCGGATCTCTTCCTCTACGTCTACAACAGCGGCACCCGGACGGGTCGATTCCCCGCCGATATCAATTACGGTCGCACCTTCAGCCATCATCTCCAGCGCACGTGCAACTGCATCTTCTTTTTGATTATGCCGACCACCATCACTAAATGAGTCGGGGGTGACATTGAGAATTCCCATCACATGCGGCTGAGATAAGTCCAGTTTTAACTCACCAAATGTCCATACATGTGGTCGTAAAGGCATCAGCTGCATGTTTCCATTCTCGTTCACAATAATTCGAATATTATCTTATGGATAGAGCAATAAAGCAAAGCTCGATAAGACATTTGCCCATTAGTTTTGAGTTAAATATAGCATTCAGAAATTATCATAAAAATGACTGACATAAAAAAACCACCCGAAGGTGATTTTTTATTTAACTTAGTTGGCTGGCAATGGCGGTGGCGTTAACGGGCCATCATCTGGGGTTACATCAATCACAGGATTTTCTGCAACATAGACTTTTGGCGGTTGAGGCTCACGACCTTCCATAATGTCACGGATTTGATCACGATCAATAGTTTCCCATTCCATCAAGGCTTTGACCATCGCATGGGCAACATCTTTTTTACTTTCCAAGATATCGCGTGCGACTTTATATTGCTCATCCAGAATTCGGCGGATTTCACGATCGACTTCTAACTGGGTCGTTTCAGAAATACTGCGGCTACCAATACTGCCCATAAACGATTGCTGTGCATCTTCTTCATAGACCATGACGCCCATTTTGTCAGACATACCGTATTTGGTCACCATCGCACGTGCCATTTTAGTTGCACGTTCGAAGTCATTTGACGCGCCGGTCGACATCTGGTTAATGAATACTTCTTCAGCAATACGGCCACCAAACAAAATAGAAAGTTCATTCAACATTTTGTCTTTATAATGGCTGGTTTGGTCAAATTCAGGTAGCTGCCAGGTCACGCCCAATGCCCAGCCACGCGGCATAATGGTGACTTTATGCACAGGGTCTGTACCCGGCAAACTTTCAGCAACAATCGCATGACCTGCTTCATGATAAGCCGTCGCACGACGCTCTTCATCACGAAGTACCATCGATTTACGCTCAGGACCCATATAAAGCTTGTCTTTTGCATCTTCAAAGTCATGCATATCGACAGTGTTTTTGTTACGGCGTGCAGCAAATAAAGCAGCTTCATTCACTAGGTTGGCCAATTGCGCACCCGAGAAGCCCGGTGTACCACGTGCAAGTACTTTAACATCGACCCCTGTGACTGAAGGCAATTTTTTCAAATGCACATTCAGGATTTGTTCACGACCCTTAATGTCTGGCAAACCAACCACAACTTGACGGTCAAAACGGCCTGGACGAAGTAATGCTTTATCCAGTACATCTGCACGGTTGGTTGCAGCAATCACGATAATGCCTTCATTGCCTTCAAAGCCGTCCATTTCCACCAGCATCTGGTTCAGCGTCTGCTCACGTTCATCGTGACCACCACCCGTACCTGAACCACGGTGACGACCGACTGCATCAATCTCATCAATAAAGATGATACATGGTGCATGACGTTTTGCCTGTTCGAACATGTCACGCACACGCGATGCACCAACACCCACAAACATTTCCACGAAGTCAGAACCTGAAATACTAAAGAATGGCACTTTAGCTTCACCGGCAATGGCTTTGGCAAGCAAGGTTTTACCTGTACCTGGAGGACCGACCATCAAAACACCACGTGGAATACTTGCACCGAGACGTTTAAATTTGGTTGGGTCTTTCAGGAAGTCGACAATTTCAACCACTTCTTGCTTGGCTTCATCACAACCGGCAACATCGACGAAAGTGACTTTAATCTGGTCTTCAGACAACATTTTGGCTTTAGACTTACCAAAACTCATTGGGCCGTTTTTACCACCTGCACCGCCACCCATGTTGCGCATAAAGAACATGAATAACAAAATGATTAAAAGCACAGGGAAACTTGCAATAAGCAACTGCATGAGCAAGCCTTGACGTTGTGGTGCTTCACCTTCGACCACAACATTATTTTTAATGAGGCTTGGCATCAGCTCAGGATCCTGAACTGCCGGACGAATACTTTCAAACTCTGAACCGTTTGATTTTTCGCCACGAATTCTTTCGCCGTCAATAACAACTTGTTTAATTTGGCCAGCATTGACCGCGGCAACAAACTCTGAGTAGTTCATTGTAGTCGGTTGATTGCGGTCACTGACGTTGCTGAAGATTAACACCAGCACACCCAGTATTACGAGCCACAATACGGCATTCTTAAAAAGATCGCTCAAAGCTTTATTCCCATTCCAATCTAATTTGATCATGCCCTGTTCAGGGTGACCTTAATACTTAAGCTGTAAATTAACTTACAATTATCTGAAAACGTACAAAATGCACAATTTTTAACGACTTGGCAAGTAGACTTATTTTAAAGCCTTCTTGCGTCCCTGCCCGATCAGGAAAACTTCTTTAGAGCGAGCACGTGATGCCAAGGGTTTAGATGTTTTCAGAATATCAAAACTATCAACCACTTGCTTACGGAATTCATCAAAACCTGAGCCTTGGAAAACTTTTACCACAAATTGACCTTTGGGGCCTAGCACCTTATTGGCAAAATCCAGTGCAAGTTCACACAAGTAAATCTGACGCGGTTGATCTACAGCCTTATTACCTGATGTATTGGGGGCCATATCTGAAATTACAACGTCTACAGTACGACCATCTAAAATTTCTAGCAGTTTTTGGAAAACTTCTTCTTCACGGAAGTCACCTTGCAGAAAAGTGACATCTGGTAAAGCATCCATTGGTAAAATATCAGATGCAATCAATAAACCCTTATCGCCAACAAGTTTACCGGCAATCTGTGACCAGCTGCCTGGCGCTGCGCCCAGGTCGACCACAGTCATACCAGGTTTAATGATTTTATACTTTTCTTGCATTTCTAAGAGCTTATATGCTGCACGCGCACGATAGCCTTCCTTTTGTGCCTTTTTCACATAAGGATCGTCTAAATGCTCTCTCATCCAATCACGACTACTTTTAGATAACTTTTGGTTGGTAATGCGTGTAGCCATAACTCTCTAAATAAAAAAATGTCTCATTATTAATTGTACGTGAAAAAGACTTATTTTGCAGTATACATGTGTATCTAAATCTAAGGCTTTTGCTCTCTCCGTGGACAGATTGAATATGATTATTTCCTGATAATTTACAGCGTTTATTTTTTGCTTTTGCTATACTAAGCCGTTTTAAAATTCAGGTTATCTCTCATGGCGGCTTTATCTATTCAGGAACGTAAGCGTTTACGTCAAATCGGACATACACTTAACCCAGTCGTGATGCTAGGTGACAAAGGTCTGACGGAAAATGTCATCGAAGAATTAGCGCGTGCTTTAAACGATCACGAACTGATTAAAGTTAAAATTGTCGCTGAAGATCGTGAAGCGCGTGCAGCGCTGATTGCTGAAATTTCAGAAGCGACTGGTGCTGAAGTGGTTCAAACTATTGGTAAAATTGCACTTCTTTATAAGAAAGCGGCAAAACAGAACCAAAAATTGTCCAATCTTGTTCGTTTCGCTCATTTGTCTAACTAAGTACAGGACTTATGGCAAGTTACGAACTTAGCGCATTTGATCGCCGTTTTCAGGCCATCTCTCTGGTTGCTGCCATTGAACAGCAAGGTCCATGTAGTTTAAATGTGGGCTTCTGGATCCGCGATCCCAATCATTACATCCTGTGGCCAGACATGGTAGCTGCACATCCCCGTCAGGATTTCTTGTGGGAACAGACCTGCTTTGAAATTTTTATTGGGGTTCAGGGTGAAGATTTTTATCGTGAGATTAATCTCTCCCCTTCTCAGGCTTGGCAGGCTTATCAATTTGAAGAATACCGCTATCCTGAAGATATGCCACCACAAGCTGCAGATGATATTGAACTGAATCAGCTCAAACGTACCCATTATGGTCTCAATGTCAGTGTGGATCTGACCGATTTTATGGCAACACATAAACTCAAATGGGAAAACTTATTCCTGGGTTTATCTGCTGTTTTAAAAACCTCGCAAGGTGACCAGTACTACGCAATGCAGCATAGTAGTCCTCAGGCAGATTTTCATAATAAACGTGACTGGTTGCATGTGTTTTAAATCAATCAAACCTGTATATCCTCTGTCTGAATCTGTAATAGGCTGATAAAACGTGAGACTTGAAGTCTCACGTTTTTGTTTGTCTCTAAACAAAGTAGTTAGCTGTGTATGGTTATTTTGCATTTTCTTGTTTTTGAACATCTTAGAGTAGCATTTTAATGAGGTAACTGATGCTGGCTCCGAATGGCTTTCACTGCAGCATAAAGAATAAAAGTAAAAGTGAGTACCATGAGCAGAACAGTCCCCAAAACCAGCCCCAGTACGCCCAAACATAACACAATCACACCCAGATAAAGTATGCGCCCCAAGCCGCTTTCCAGATTAAGCAGCATAATCAATATCAATAAAACAAGCACACCTACCAAATAATGCCGTGGCATCGTAACCCCTTCTGATTATTATTGTGAGTCCGTTTTGCTACATAAAGACAAAGGAGAACATGTGATTGTTCTCCTTTTAAAGAGCAGCCTTTCAACGCAGCTTAACTTTTCAGCTCAGGCTTTTTGTCTGAACTTTCTGCTTTCACTACCGGCTTGACTTTTTTCAGCACTTCAATGGTGCTGTCTTTAGAACGTTTTAAGGTATCGGTCAAATGCTCTTTATGTTTGGTCGAAATCTGACTGACATCCTCTTTCAGTTCCTTGCCCAGACTGGACAAGTCTTCGATCACTGCATTGAATTCTGTTTTGATAAAGCTCTTCAATTCAGTTAATTCTTTTTGTGAACCGAAGATCTGCTCCTTTAAAGTGTCAATTCGCTGCAACACCTCCTGCTTAAATTGGCGCAATTGTTCCTGTACGGTATCGGTCAATTGCTTGGCTTCAACTTCAAGCTTTTCTTTACTTTCTTCGATGCTTTCAAGTGCTTGATCTTTCGCCTCTACTGCTACTTTTTCAAGCTTCTCGGCAGTTTCTGCCACGACGCTCGGGCTGGCTTTTTGGGATTGGGTAGATTTTGATGCTGTAGTCATTTGTCTTGTTCCTATTGTTATATTGACTGAGCTATATTAGTAGACTTGATAAAATTTAAGATTTGATTTGTCTGACAATTATTAATTGCTTACATTTTTTCATCCTGTTTACAAAACAGACTTCCACTCAAAAAGCAAGGCATTTATCTTATACTTTCGCTGCAAAGCCATTGGACTTCAAGCATCATTCTGCGTATAATGCCGTGTTAAGTTCAAGCGAGCAGACATAGGAGGGTAGGTTTAAAAATTAGCCTTCCTTTTTTTTCGTCTTCTCGCTTTTTTACAGCCTAAATTTCAGGAGCTTTGGTTTGAGCACCCCAGCAATTTTAGCCCTTGCCGACGGAACTATCTTTAAAGGTACTTCGATTGGCGCATCGGGTAGTACGACTGGTGAAGTCGTTTTCAACACTGCCATGACTGGCTATCAAGAAATTTTGACTGACCCGAGTTATGCACAGCAACTTGTGACACTGACTTACCCGCATATCGGTAACACAGGCTGCAATGAAGAAGACGCTGAATCAGGTCGTATTCATAAAGTTTGGGCCAACGGATTGATCATTCGTGACCTGCCTTTATTGCACAGTAACTTCCGTTCAACCCAATCATTAGCTGAATATTTGGTACAACACAATGTTGTGGCAATTGCGGATATCGACACGCGTAAATTGACACGTATCCTACGTGACAAAGGTGCACAAAATGGCTGTATCCTTGCTGGCGAAAATATCACTGAAGCAGAAGCGCTTGAAAAAGCACGTGCCTTTAGCGGTTTAAACGGTTTAGACCTGGCAAAAGAATGTTGCGATCCTGAGGGCTTTGAGTGGACTGAAGGCTCTTGGGCATTAGGCAAAGGTTTCTCTCAACCTGAACTTAAATTCCATGTTGTTGCATACGATTACGGTGTCAAAACCAACATCTTACGTATGCTCGCAGACCGC
Source organism: Acinetobacter sp. YH12200 (assembly GCF_013418175.1). Taxonomy (NCBI): domain Bacteria; kingdom Pseudomonadati; phylum Pseudomonadota; class Gammaproteobacteria; order Moraxellales; family Moraxellaceae; genus Acinetobacter; species Acinetobacter sp. YH12200. The sequence continues at coordinate 164,606 of NZ_VPCO01000001.1, read as the reverse complement.
GGTTGTAAACTGACTGTGGTGCCTGCGCAAACTCCTGCTGCTGACGTACTTGCTCTGAATCCAGATGGCGTGTTCCTGTCGAACGGCCCTGGCGATCCAGCTGCATGTGACTACGCAATTGAAGCTGTAAAAACAATTGTAGAAACCACTGAAATTCCAGTATTTGGTATCTGTCTGGGTCACCAGATTCTTGCACTTGCAAGTGGCGCCAAAACACTAAAAATGCCTCACGGTCACCACGGTGCCAACCATCCTGTGCAAAACCTTGAAAATGGTACAGTGATGATTACTTCTCAAAACCACGGCTTCGCAGTTGATGAAAGCAACCTGCCGGATGTATTGCGTGTAACGCATCGCTCACTGTTTGATGGTACTAACCAAGGTATTCATCGCACAGACAAGCCTGCGTTCAGCTTCCAGGGTCACCCTGAAGCAAGCCCTGGTCCACATGACTGCGCACCATTGTTCGATCATTTCATCGAACTTATCGAAGCATCTAAGAAGTAATTAAGGAAGCATCATGGCTAAACGTACTGACATTAAAAGCATCTTAATTATTGGTGCGGGTCCGATTGTCATCGGTCAGGCATGTGAGTTTGACTACTCAGGTGCTCAAGCATGTAAAGCCCTTCGTGAAGAGGGCTACCGCGTTATTTTGGTCAACTCGAATCCGGCGACCATCATGACCGACCCTGCAATGGCAGACGCAACGTATATCGAACCGATTACCTGGCAAACTGTTGCACAAATTATTGAGAAAGAACGCCCAGACGCAGTTCTTCCCACCATGGGCGGTCAAACTGCATTGAACTGTGCCCTTGCCCTTGATGAGCACGGCATTCTAGAAAAATACAATGTTGAATTGATCGGCGCGACCAAAGAAGCGATTGAAAAAGCTGAAGACCGCAAACTCTTCGATCAGGCAATGCGTAAAATTGGTCTTGAATGTCCAAAAGCAGATATTGCCGAGTCAATGGAAGAAGCTTTAACTATTCAAGCACGCTTCGGCTTCCCTGTGATTATCCGTCCATCATTCACGATGGGTGGTTCAGGCGGCGGTATTGCATATAACCGTGAAGAGTTCATTGAAATCTGTGAACGCGGTTTCGATCTTTCTCCGACCAAACAGTTATTGATTGATGAATCTTTAATTGGCTGGAAAGAATACGAGATGGAAGTTGTTCGTGACAAAAACGACAACTGTATCATCGTCTGTACCATTGAAAACTTTGACCCAATGGGCGTGCACACGGGTGACTCAATCACAGTTGCTCCTGCACAAACATTGACAGACAAAGAATTCCAATTGCTTCGTAACGCATCTTTAGCAGTTTTACGTGAAATTGGCGTAGAAACAGGCGGTTCAAACGTTCAGTTCGGTATCAACCCTAAAGACGGTCGTATCGTTGTGATCGAGATGAACCCACGGGTTTCTCGTTCTTCTGCCCTTGCATCTAAAGCAACGGGTTTCCCGATTGCGAAAATCGCGGCGAAACTGGCTGTAGGTTATACCCTTGATGAGTTGAAAAATGACATCACGGGCGGTACAACTCCTGCTTCATTCGAACCTGCGATTGACTACGTTGTAACGAAAATTCCTCGCTTCAACTTCGAGAAATTCCCGCAAGCAGATGCAACTTTGACGACTCAGATGAAATCTGTCGGTGAAGTCATGGCCATTGGCCGTAACTTCCAGGAGTCTATGCAAAAAGCGCTTCGTGGTCTTGAAGTTGGTGCTTCTGGCTTCGATGAAAAAATCGAAATCGGTGCTGAAGGTGCGAAAGATAAAATTCTTCAAGAACTTAAAGTGCCAGGTCCTGAGCGCATCTGGTTCATTGGTGATGCATTCCGTCACGGCTTTACACTTGATGAAGTATTTGCTGCAACCAATATCGACCCTTGGTTCCTGATTCAAATCGAAGACATCATTAAAACTGAAGAACAGATTAAATCTTTAGGTTTTGGTGATTTGAACGCGGACAACATCCGCAGCTTCAAACGTAAAGGTTTATCGGATCTTCGTATTGCAGACTTGATGGGCATTTCACAAAAACAATTCCGTAAACACCGTTGGAACCTGGGCGTAACCCCTGTTTACAAACGTGTCGATACATGTGCTGCAGAATTCGAATCTGATACAGCATACATGTACTCAACTTACGATGAAGAATGTGAAGCAAATCCATCAACGCGTGACAAGATCATGGTGATTGGTGGCGGACCTAACCGTATTGGTCAAGGTATCGAGTTCGATTACTGCTGTGTACACGCAGCGCTTGCAATGCGTGAAGATGGTTATGAAACCATCATGGTCAACTGTAATCCTGAAACGGTTTCTACAGATTACGACACATCAGATCGTTTGTACTTCGAACCAATCACATTGGAAGATGTACTTGAAATCGTACGTATCGAGAAGCCTAAAGGCATTATCGTGCAGTACGGTGGTCAAACACCTTTGAAATTGGCTCGTGCTTTGGAAGAAGCCGGTGCGCCAATTATCGGTACATCTCCAGACGCGATTGACCGTGCAGAAGACCGTGAACGCTTCCAGCAAATGATTCAGCGTCTGCAACTTCGTCAACCGAACAACAGCATTGTAAAATCTGCTGAAGAAGGTATGGCTGAAGCAGCGAAAGTTGGCTATCCACTCGTTGTACGTCCATCATACGTTCTTGGCGGTCGTGCCATGGAAATCGTGTATAACGATGACGAATTGAAACGCTACTTACGTGATGCAGTTCAAGCATCAAACGAAGCACCGGTTCTTCTTGACCGCTTCCTTGATGACGCGATCGAAGTTGACGTGGACTGCGTATCTGACGGCAAAGACGTTGTAATTGGCGGTATCATGCAGCACATTGAACAAGCGGGTATCCACTCTGGTGACTCAGCATGTTCGATTCCTCCTTACTCGCTTTCTCAAGAAGTACAGGACGAAATGCGCCGTCAAACTGTTGCAATGGCAAAAGAACTGGGTGTAATCGGTTTGATGAACGTTCAGTTTGCAGTAAAAGGCACTGACGTTTACATTCTGGAAGTGAACCCACGTGCATCACGTACTGTACCGTTCGTTTCTAAATGTATCGGTGAGTCTTTAGCAAAAGTTGCTGCACGTTGTATGGCAGGTCAATCTCTAGAATCTCAAGGATTCACTAAAGAGATTATTCCTCAGCACTTCTCTGTAAAAGAAGCGGTGTTCCCATTCAACAAATTCCCGGGTGTTGACCCAATCCTTGGCCCTGAGATGAAATCGACTGGCGAAGTCATGGGTGTTGGTAAATCATTTGGTGAAGCGTTCTATAAAGCTGTATTAGGCTCGAACGATCGCTTACCAGGTAAACCAACTGAAGGCGAAGTAAAACATGCATTCCTGTCTGTTCGTGATTCAGATAAGCCGCATGTCGCGCGTATCGCTCAGCAACTGGTAGACTATGGCTTCAAGTTGCTTGCAACGGGTGGCACATACAGCGTGATTACTGAAGCGGGTATTGCATGTGAACGTGTGAATAAAGTAACCGAAGGCCGTCCTAATATCGTGGACCGCTTGAAAAATGGCGAAATTCACCTCATTATCAATACATCTGAAGGTAAACAGGCTCAGCAGGATTCGTTCTCGATCCGTCGCTCTGCGCTACAAGGTAAAGTGTATTACACGACCACCTTGAACGGTGCTGATGCTGTATGCCAAGCTTTAGCAATCAAATTGCCAATGGATGTATATCGCTTGCAAGACCTAACTAAAGGTTAATTAAGTTTCCAAGAAGTCCCGCTACCTTCTTGGTGGCGGGCTTTTTTTTATTTATAGATTTTATATCTTTCAACTGACTTTTGAGGGACAACATGCAACGTTATCCTATGACTCCTGAAGGCAAAATTGCCTTAGAGAAAGAATTACATCAACTGAAAACCGTTGACCGTCCTCGTATCACGGCTTCGATTGCGGAAGCACGTGAACACGGCGACTTAAAAGAAAATGCAGAATATCACGCAGCGCGTGAACAGCAAGGCTTCTGTGAAGGCCGTATCCAGGACATCGAAGGGAAACTGGGCGCTTGCCAGGTCATTGATGTGAAAGAACTTGAGCAATCAGGTCGTGTGGTTTTTGGTGTGACAGTGACAATTGAAAATCTGGATACTGAAGAGCAAAAAACTTACAAGATTGTAGGCGATGACGAAGCAGACTTTAAGATCAACAAGATCTCTGTGAACTCACCAATTGCACGTGGTCTTTTGGGTAAAAACGAAGGCGATGATGTGAAAATTACGACACCAAATGGTGAAGTTGAATACGAAATTGTGAAAGTTGAATATATCTAAGCTTTAGATATTTACAACAATTAAAGCCCCTCAATTGAGGGGTTTTTTATTATCTTTTTAATTGACCCATGGTCTTTGCCATATTCACTTTCCCTGATTCTTGAAGCTTTGTAATTACATTACGAAAATCTTTTTCTTCTCTATTCTGACTCAATTTTGATTTAGCAATTATTTTTTCAATTTTAATTTCAAATGCAACCAAGTGATTGAGCATTTCCATCAAATAATCTTTTGGAGCATCTGACATTTTCCAAGCATTTTCCCCATTAGTGATACTTTCATACTGTTTAGTAAGTTGACCTAATACAGCAAGCTTAGTTTTCTGATCTTGAAAAAATTTAATCTCTCCATTTATGTGCACGACTTGATAATTCCAAGTAGGTACTTTTTTATGATCTTCAAATTTCGTTGGATAATAGTTTGGTGAGATATAAACATTCTCAGCTTTAAAAATGTATAGAACCTGATTATTAACAATTGAATTTTTAAAAAGTGTGTTTTCCAATGAAATATGACCTCTCAGTGTTTTTTCATCGATTAATAGTAGAGGAATATGTTCAGCAATTAACCCAGTTTGAGTCTGAGCTATCAAAGATGCTAGAGGATATTCATTAATTATTCTTGTTATTTCTTCAAGTCTATCTTCTCTAAATTCTGTTTCAACAAACATAGCTTTTCCATTCTTATAATGCACAATTAATATAAAGGTTTTCATTCAGGATGTAAGTTTTTAATTGGTATATAATGATCAAAATCTTCTCCTTTTATTTCATCATGTCTCAAAAGCTGATTAACTCCCCTGTCAAACACTGGTGTGAGTTCGAATTCATCTCAAAAACGGTGAAGAATCCAAATATTCATATTAAGGGAAACTATTCTTACTATTCTGCTTATTGGGATCAGGGTTTTGAGCGTTGCGTGGTGCGTTATCTACATGACAAGCCCTCTACCCCAGATAAACCCATTGATCAGCTCTATATCGGCAATTTTGTCTGTTTTGGCGCAGAATGCGTGATTATGATGGGTGGTAATCAATTACACCGTACCGACTGGATTTCAGCCTTTCCCTTCGATACACGCAGTTTTGTGCCTGCTGGCGATACATTCATTGGCGATGGTTGCTGGATTGGCTCACGTGCCATGATTATGCAAGGTGTAACGCTTGGCGAAGGTGCTGTGGTGGCAACAGGTGCCGTGGTCACCAAAGACGTTCCATCATACGCAGTGGTCGGTGGCGTGCCTGCCAAAATTATTAAATATCGTTTTCCTAAAGCAGATATAGAAAAACTGCTTTCTCTTAAGCTCTATGACTTAGATGAAAAGCAGTTTTTAAAAATGCGTGAGCAGTTGCAAACGGATGATGTTAGATCACTGCTACATGCCTTTACTGCGCTTGAATAAAAGGGATTAACGCCAAACTCCGCTGTTTATATTCGTCGATTTTATTATTCTTAAGCCAGTTTATATTCAAATAACTTAAACGCCATTCATAATAAGCCAATCCTACATCTCTATAGCTGATCTTAAGTACGGTCTCCTTCTGATCATCACAATAATTATTCTTTTTATCTTTCATATCTTTGTAGCAGGAAAGTCGATTCTGGTATTCGTAAAAAGGTAAATGCTCGAAGACCAGTTTTGTCTTTCCTTTTGGAAGTAATTGAATAAACTGTGCATTCTGTTCACCTGCATCATTTGAAACCCAGCCATGAATTAAGGCAATAGCATAACTATGCCGATTGAGTGGGTATAAGGCAGGATATATAAATTCTATACCACTCTTATCCTCTTTAAGCGCATAAACCTGTTGATACGTGGTTAGATCCCAATAATCAATGATTTGATATTTTCCAAGATTTTTTGAAAGCTGAATAATTTGTAAATTTTCATCAATTAAATAATATTTTTCAGCTTCAGCAATTTTAACTACCCAAAGTTTTGCATCACGCTCATCACAACTAAATTTTACTTTTTGACAAATTGATCTTATTTCTGCTTTGGAAATATTTTTTTCTTTAAAAGGAAATGACTTAATTGAATCTGCAGCAAAAACAGGCAAAGCCATAAATAAAATTAAAGTTGATAGTATTAAATTTTTAATCATCATACATATTCTTGTTATTTGTTTTATTTTAACTATTGTAGTGCTTTTCAGATTTTCCACCAACATCATCACCAAATATCAGACATAAAAAAACCCACTCAATCGGAGTGGGTTTTTTCAGAATATGGTGGCTATGACGAGACTTGAACTTGTGACCCCCGCATTATGAGTGCGGTGCTCTAACCAACTGAGCTACATAGCCTTAAACTGTGCGCGCATTATGAGATTTTCTTTAAAGAGCGTCAACCCCATAATGCACTGTTTGATCAAAATTTGTTGAAGTGAGCCGATAAGCCGGGTTCTGTCGTGAACGATCATTCCTCTAGGCGCACAATCACTCATGCGCTCAAGCGACCTACCCGAATCCAGCATGGGCCATGCCTAATGGATTCCTATTTGGTCTTGCTTCCGGTGGGGTTTACCTCGCCATGAACTGTTACCAGCCATGCGGTGCGCTCTTACCGCACCCTTTCACCCTTACCTCCGATTCCGATTGCTCGAAAACATAATGAAGGCGGTCTTCTCTCTGCTGCACTTGCCGTCGGTTTGCACCGCCCAGGCGTTACCTGGCACCTTGCCCTATGAAGCCCGGACTTTCCTCCCCTGCTTCAATCACGGAGATCTCCACAGCAGCGATCGTCTGGCTCACTTCGAGCGGCATAGTACCAAATATCGAGACTAATTGCTTGATGTTTTTTGAGCAGTCAGTTTTTCATACTTGGCTTGCAGCTGCTCCTGCGTTTCCGCATGGTTCGGATCCAGTGGAATACAATCCACCGGACAGAACAGCTGACATTGCGGTTGATCATGATGTCCGACGCACTCTGTACATAAATCTGGATGAATCTCATAAATGAGTTCACCCATATAAATGGCCTCATTCGGGCATACAGGTTCACAGACATCACAATTAATACATTCATCGGTGATATATAAAGACACGCTACCAACCTTGTTGAAGTTTACGCTCGAAGGCAGCAACCACGTTTGGTGGTACAAACTTGGTCACATCACCTCTTAATCGAGCAATTTCACGCACCAAAGTGGATGAAATAAAAGAATATTGCTCTGAAGGAGTTAAAAATACCGCTTCAAAGTGGGAGTCAAGCTGACGGTTCATATTGGCCAGCTGAAATTCATACTCAAAATCGGACACTGCACGCAAACCACGCAGTACAGCCGTCGCTTTTTGTTCACGAAAGAAATTGACCAGCAAACCATCAAAACCTACAAATTCAACATTGTCCAAATGACTCAATGACTCTTTTGCCAGGGCAACACGCTCTTCCAGACTAAATACCGGATTTTTATGATGACCGATGGCAATCGCCACAACGACCTCATCAAACATTCGCGCTGCGCGGGTTACCAAATCAATATGTCCATTGGTAATTGGATCAAAAGTCCCCGGATAAATCACACGAGTTTTAGACATCCATTTGTACTCTGTTTGTTATGTAGAATCTTATTTTAGCAAAAACTTGTTTTTTTGGTGAATAATCCTCATTAATTTAAAAAACTTCACCTTATTTCTAGTTGCGGTACAATAGCAGCACGTTTGGAAGTATCAGATTATGGCGAAAGCATCTATTGTAGTAAAAAAAAATAATGGCGGTACCATTGCACTGAATAAACGTGCCCGCCACGATTATTTTATTGAAGAGAAATTTGAAGCGGGGCTGTCATTAAAGGGCTGGGAAGTCAAATCAATGCGTGCCGGTCGTATGACCATTGTAGAAAGCTATATTACCTTTAAAAATGGTGAAGCTTTCCTGTTTGGTGCGCAAGTTCAGCCTTTGCTGAGTGCTTCAACACACGTGGTGCCTGAAGCGACCCGTACCCGAAAACTGTTGTTGAATCGCCGTGAAATTGAAAAGCTGATGGGCGCGATTAACCAGAAAGGTTATTCCTGCGTGCCACTGGCCTGTTACTGGAAAGGCCCACATGCCAAGCTGGAAATTGCACTGGTCAAAGGTAAGCAGCTCCATGACAAACGTGCCACTGAAAAAGACCGTGACTGGCAACGTGATAAAGCGCGAATTTTCCATAAATAATGGATCAATACCTGAATATAAAAACCTCCAGCATGTGGAGGTTTTTTTATCACTGACTAAGCTGGATGATTTAAGCGCGCCAGTGTCAAAGCAATATATTCGCCAAACCAGAGCGCGGTTTTTAAATCCCCTTCAGGTGGGGTGACTTCTACCGGTGCATTGTCCGACTGGGTCATCAACCCCAAAAAGCTCGACATACGATTCAGATCAGTCACGGCACGACCTGTCGGCATCAAGGGCAAACCGCTCCACAACATACCATGCTGCATCGCAAACAGGTTGATTTGCTGCAACACTGCCAGTTTGTCGCCACTAAGTCCGCCACCATTGGTAAAAGCTGCTGCCAGTTTGCCCTGCCAGCTACGCGCCAGCCAGCGCTTGGATGACTGCTCCATAAACAGCTTCATGGCAGAGGTCAGGCTTCCCATATAGGTCGGACAACCAAAGACAATCGCATCTGCGGCATCTAGCACATCCCAATCAATATGTTCGACATTCATCATATGCACCTGAACACCGGTTTCCCGTGCACCATCGGCAATAAAATTTGCCACTTTAGCCGTGTGTCCATAAGGACTGTGATAAACAATCGCAACAGATTTGGAAGATAGGGACATAATGCTCAAAAGCCAAAAAATTCAGTTAAGTTTAACATTTTCATGCCATAAACACGAATGTCGCCATACGACCCGTTTTAGGCTCACGGCGATAAGAAAAATATTCATCCGCCTGACGATAAGAACACTGATCCCCGCCCAATACGGTATGTATCCCATGTTGTCGCAAGATATAACGCGCAATCGCATACAGGTCGGCATAATATTTACCCGCCTGCTCGCCCACCTGAAATGCACTGTCCAGTTCAGGATATTTACTGCAAAAAGCCACTTTCACCTCAGTGCCAATTTCAAAACAGGGCTGACTGATCGCCGCACCAAGCCAGGCCCAGGTCGGCGGAGTCTGCATGGCCGCAATGGTATTTTCGATAATACCACCGGCCAGACCACGCCAACCAGCATGCAAATTGGCAACTTCCGTACCATCGGCATTACCTAACACCACCGGCAAACAGTCTGCGGTCATCATCATCAGGGCATGCGCTTTGCGCTGCGTCACCAGACCATCGCCGACCAATGCCTCAAAGGGTATCTGTTCATTAATGCTATGACAGATGGTGCTATGCGTCTGGGTCATCCAGGTAATTTTATCTACGCCAAAGGCAGCGAAATCTTGCAGTAAAGCCATACGATGCTGTTGTACCCGCTGCGCATCATCCTGCACATGCAAGGCCAAATTAAAACCTGCAAGCTCAGGCTGCATGGATGGCTGTACTTTCGCATGATGAACGCGGGTCTGACCCACATACACACCTTGTGGAAGTCCTGGTACAAATTGCATCTCGATTCCTTGCTTTGACGCGAGCTAAATAAAAAAATTAATAGGCTTTGTTTTCGGTGCGCAGCACTTCAATCAGATTGGCAAAATCTTCCGGCCACGGCGCTTCAAAGGTCATTTCTTCTTTGCTACGCGGATGGGTCAGACCGAGTTTTGCTGCATGCAAGGCCTGACGTTTAAAGCCACGTAAAGTATCATCTAATAATTGTGATGCACCTGCCGGCATACGGACACGCGGCATATACACCTGATCACCAATCAGGCCAAAGCCGATATAGCTAAAATGCACACGAATCTGGTGGGTACGTCCGGTTTCAAGACGGGCTTGAACACGGGTGAAATGCTGGAAGCGCTCTTTGACGTTATAATGCGTTACTGCATCTTTACCGCCCGGAAGCACAGTCATTTTCACGCGATCCACCGGATGGCGTTTGATCGGTTCATCAATGGTACCGCCAGCAATAATATTGCCATATACCACCAGATCATACAGACGATACACTGATTTTTTCTCAAGCTGTTTGCTGAGAGAGAACTGTGATTCCAGATTTTTCGCGACGACCAACAAACCACTGGTGTCTTTATCAATACGGTGTACCAGACCGGCACGTGCCAGTTCAGCCGATTTTGGATAATGATGTAACAAAGCATTCACCAAAGTACCCGATGTATTGCCTGCGCCCGGATGCACAACCATGCCGACAGCTTTGTTAATGACGATAATGTCATCATCTTCATAGATGATGTCCAGTGGAATATCTTCCGGCAGGTTTCGCGTTTGCGCTTCAAGCTCGACATTTAAGGTCAGGATTTCAAAACCATCACTTTTAAATTTCGGCTTGACCGGTTGACCATTCACCAATAAATTGCCATCTTTGATCCATTGCTTTAATTTTTCTCGGGAAAAATCGCTCCAGACCATCGCGGCAATCTGGTCGATCCGTTGCCCGATATAAGTTTCATCCAGTTGAAATTGCAACGATAAACGTGTTGCAGTTGCTTCTGAAGTATGGTTATCTGCATCCTCAGAATCTTCAAGTAAATTGAAATCAGTATCAGGGATATTAGAATTGGAAGATTGTGCTTGACTCATTTGCTCATTCAGACAAAAGTGGTTTAATAGTGCAATTGTAGCTCATTGCCCGTATTAACAGAGGAATTTTTATGTCGCTACCACATTATAAAATGACAATGCTTGCCCTCACGATTGGCATTGCATCGGCAATGGTAGGCTGTAGCAGTAATCCAAAAAAAGAAGTCGTGGATAAAGGTCCGGAATCTAGCGAACAGGTTTATATTCAAAAAGCACAGAAAGCGCTAGATCGTAATCAATATACCGATGCAGCAAAACAGTTAGAGGCGCTGGAAACTTATTTCCCGACCAGTCAGTATGCCCCTCAGGCGCAGCTTGAACTGTTGTATGTAAAATTCCAGCAAAAAGATTATGAAGGTGCGGTTGCACTGGCAGAGCGTTTTATCCGTCTGAACCCGCAACATCCAAATGTCGATTATGCTTACTATGTACGCGGTGTCGCCAATATGGAACAGAACTATAACGGCCTGCTGCGTTATACCTCACTGAAACAATCGCATCGTGATGTCAGCTACCTGAAAGTAGCTTACCAGAATTTTGTTGATTTCATTCGCCGCTATCCGTCGAGTACCTATGCAGTCGATGCCGCACAGCGTATGCAGTTTATCGGTCAGGAACTGGCTGAGCATGAAATGAATGCAGCACGTTTTAACATCAAGCGTAAGGCGTATCTGGCAGCAGTTGAACGTGGCTTATGGGTAATTGAACATTATCCACAAACTCCGCAGATTCCAGAAGCACTCGCAACAGTTGCTTATGGCTATGATCAGCTAGGTGATAAAGCGACTTCTCAGCAATATGTGGATGTTTTAAAGCTGAATTATCCGAATCTGGTGAAATCAGATGGTACGGTGAATCTGCGTGCAGCGCGGAGCGAAAGCAGTTTCTTTAACCGCGCGACACTGGGTATTTTTGGTAAAGAAGCCAAGACTGTAACTGACAACAATGCAGAGTCGGATGCGCCAGAAACTGAAAAGCGCAGCCTGACCAATCGTGTATCTTTTGGTTTGCTTGATCGTCCTAAAAATACCGAAGCAGAGCAACCTGAACCGACTGCCGAATAAGCCGACTGTCGCAGGTGCATTTTCTTTAAGGGCAAGGTATCATACTTGCCCTTTTGCTTTGTCCCGGCCAGGCTTGAACAAATCGTGCAAAAGGTATACAAAGGAAGTTAAAAAGAATTGACCTGAATCAGTTGAATCCTATTGATTCAATCACTTAAACCTTAGATACGCAGCACGAGAAGCTCAGCAGATTATGGCAATTCCTCAACATACGATTGATCAGATTCTCGATCGCACCGATATTGTCGATGTGATTGGTCAATTCGTGAAACTGAAAAAAACTGGCCGTACCTATTCGGGCTGCTGTCCTTTCCATCAGGAAAAATCGCCCTCTTTTCACGTCTATCGTGACAAACAATATTTTCACTGTTTTGGCTGTCAGGCCAATGGCAACGCCATCCGTTTTTTAATGGACATTGGTAGCCGTAATTTCGTCGAAGTGATGAAAGACCTGTCCAGTCAGACCGGCATTGAACTGCCAAAAGACAATACTGATTCCAATAAATTAAAATACAAACGGGAAGCCGCCAAACCGAAAATAGTCGCTGCGACCAAAGTTGAGAATACGCAAGCTCCGCAACGCCCAGCACAAGAACATTCTGTGTCGGATGCTTCTTTTGATCCATTTGCAGAGTTTCAGGCCTCCGAACAGGATTTCTACGGCGACCCTTTTGCTGCTTTTGAGCACATGCCAATGGCCGAAGTTCAGCAAGACGGCAACTTATACGACCTGCTGGAAAATATTGCGCAGTTCTATGAACGCCAGTTACCCAACAGTTCCAGTGCACAGCAATATTTCAAGCAACGTGGCCTGACTGCAGAAACCATTGCCTATTGGCGCTTAGGTTATGCACCTGAAGACTGGCAACATCTGGAAAAAGCCTTTCCTCAGGATATCGAAGGCCTGAAACTACTGGGGCTAATTCGTACCAGCGACAGTGGCCGTGATTTCGACCTGCTGCGAGAGCGGGTAATTTTTCCGATCCGTGATACCAAGGGTCGTGTGGTCGGCTTTGGTGGCCGTGCGCTCAATGACGAGATCAAGCCCAAATACATCAACTCGCCAGACTCTGAAGTTTTCCATAAGAACCAGTTGCTTTATGGGCTGTATGAAGGCAGAAAGCAGAAAGCCCAGGAATGGCTGATGGTCGAAGGCTATATGGATGTGATTGCATTGCAGCAATACGGCATTCATGGCGCAGTCGCGACACTGGGAACTGCCAGTAATACCGACCATCTGAACATTCTGTTTAAGCAGAACAACCGGATTACCATTGCCTTTGATGGCGATGCTGCCGGTCAAAAAGCCGCACGCCGAACGCTGGACATTGCCCTGCCATTACTCAGTGATGGCCGTGAGCTGAAATTCTTTGTTTTGCCTGCTGACCATGACCCGGACTCCTTGATCCGCCGTGAAGGCATCGAAAACTTTAGACGCTTGCTGGATCAGGCGCCGCTGATGTCGGACTTCGTGTTTGCCCATCTGACCCAAAATCAGGACATCACTACCCCTGAAGGTAAAAGTCAGGTCATGGGTGAACTGAAAAATCTGACCGAATTATTGCCTAAACATGGCTCATTCCGCTATTTGCTGCAGCAATTTTTCCGCGAGAAACTGGGCTTTAACCGTAAATGGCAACCCAAGGTCAATACCGATGCATCCTTAAGTTTTAGCACCAAAATTGATGCTGAAGAATATGTGATTGCAATTTTGATGAATCATCCCTATTTGTATATTCATTTTGAACCACTGCGTGCGCTGGTATCTGAAGATCAGCTGCTGTTTAAAATCCTAAATATTCTGAATGTGATTTTTGATGACCTGCCGGATGATCCTGAACTCTCGATCTATTATGTTTTAGGTGCCTGTGCAGTACATCATCATGAATTACAGCATATTCTACAACATGCCAATGTGAGCGATTATACCTCTTCGCCTGAACAGGCCGACAAACTGGCGGCAGACTTCTCGACCAAGCTGCAATATCAGTGTCTGAAAAACAAGATAAAATCGAAAAAATTTAGCAGCATTGCAGAAATGAAGAATCTGAAAATGCAGATTTACGAAATTGATAAAAAACGCTCCATGACCTTATTGGACGATTAACAGTTTTAAATCGCTTCAAATAAAAATAAGGCGTTTATCTCTAAACGCCGTTCTTCAAAATAGCTATTGTTAAAGAGCTCGCTAATGTTTGGTCTTGCGGCGTGTATCAACTACCTCTTGCAAGGTATCGCGCATCATTTCAAAACAGCTTGGATCTTCCGCCTTGGCCGCCTCACGCAGCACAATAGAAGTCGGATGTAAGAGTTTCTGTGTCAGGCGGTGCGAAAACTCAGCCATAACCATTTCTGCTTTTTCACCCTGGGCAATACGTTGCAGCGCCAATGCCAGTTCTTCCTGCCGCAACTCTTCACCATGGTCACGATAAGCATGAATGGTGGCCCCGGCCTGCTTGACCTTTTGCTGGGTCATCAGTTCTGTTGCGAGCTGATTCACCATAACTTCGGCTTCAACCGCAGCCTGACGACGATGCGCCAGATTTTCCTCAATCACACTTTGCAGATCATCGACGCCATACAGATATACCCCATCAAGTTTTTCAACTTTAGGATCGATATCACGTGGCACGGCCAGATCGACTAACAACATTTGCTGATAACGGCGTTTTTTCAGTGCCGCTTTGATATCTGCAAAATGAATCACCTGATGCAGACTGCCGGTACAACTGGAAATCACATCGGCGCGATGCAGATTATTTGCCAGCTGGTCAAAGTCAATAATTTCTACTTCCACCCGATGCGCAATTTCCTGCGCCAGAATGTCGGCACGTTCGCGGGTACGGTTACAGATAATAATCTTGCCCACACCCATTTCTGCGAGATGCTTGGCGACCAGACTGTTCATCTCCCCGGCTGCTACCACCATAATGGTGAGCTTGTCTGGATGACTAAATACCTGTAGGGCCAACTGTGCAACCGCATAGCCCATCGATACCGCATGACTGCCGACAGCAGTCTCGGAACGAACCCGTTTGGCCGCATAAAAGGCATATTCAAAAATTCGGTTTAAACTGCGTGACACCGTCTGGGAGTCTTTGGCAAGAGAAAGTGCATTTTTGACTTGTCCCAGAATCTGCGGTTCACCCAGCATCAGTGAATCCAGACCACTGGCGACACGCATCAAGTGCGTCACGGCTTGGGCATTTTCATAACGATAGACATGATTTTGCAGTTGTTTGACATCCACCCCATTTTTTTGGGCGAGCCAGTTCAGCACCATGTCGACATTGTCAGACATCGCGTAAACTTCGGTTCGGTTACATGTAGACACCACCACCATGTCGTTTAATTCAGGGTGTTGGCTTTGCTCGGCAAGAATGGCACTTAACTTTTCAGGGTTAAACGCAACTTGTTCCCGCAGTTCTACAGAGGCAGTTTGATGGTTGACACCCAATGCAAAGAAAGACATATCAGGTCATCATTTCAATAAATTTATGCTATTGTGCAATATCGGTGTCATAAAAAGCATTACTTGGATCAAGAAAAATTGCGTCAAACAATCAGCCGTATCAACGGCCCTACAATTAAGCAATATTCTACCACATTCCTACTGGTGGGTAGCATGGCTTCAACTGCTCATCTTTATGCAGCGGAAGCAGTTTACCATGCAAATCAAAATTATGATGCCATAAAACAAAGTATGATGGCCGAGTTTGCCATTGCCGCACATGACATTCCGACTGCTTTGCACAACTATACAGTTCTGGCAATCAAGAGCAACTCCACCACGGTCAAGCAGCGTGCACTGAATGTTGCATTGGAACATGATGATTTACAGGCAGCCCTCGATATCTCGACCCACTGGGTGGTACAGGAGCCGCAGGATGTCCCCGCCTTATTTTATTTATCCCATATTGCCCTGAAAGCGCATGAGTATGAGCTGGCGGCAGAGACCTTAGAGAAAATCCTGCAAATTGATGACAGTGCCGATCTGGAAGAAATTCTCGCTGGGATTTCACCTGAAGGCACAGAAGACCGCAGCTATCTGATTCAGGCTTTAAGCACCACCAAAGCCAGAGACAATCCGTCTATTCTGGTGCTGGTGGCCGGTCTGGAAGCACAAAATGGTCAGCTGGAACAGGCTTTAAATACCATTAACCGTGCTCTAAAAAAACGTCCGAATGCGACTGGTTATATCCTGATGAAAGCCAATCTGCTGAATGCTCTTGGCGATCCAGAAGAAACCCTACAATGGTATGAAAAATCCAGCCGTAAACACCGTAACAATCTGGATGTGCGTCTGGCCGAAGTCAAATATCTGGTCAAGCTCAATGAATCGACTTTAGCGCTAAAAAAACTGCAGGATATTCTAAAAAAATGGCCAACGGCTGAAGAAGCCTTGTTTATTGCCGGACTGACCAGTATTGACTTGGAAGAATACGAGAAGGCCGAAAAACATCTGGTCGAACTGCGTTATTCTGCACAGTATCAAAATGAAGCCTATTATTATCTGGCAGTGAATGCTGAACGCAAACAGCATTATGAAACCGCCAAAGCCTATTATCGTCTGGTCGATGGCAGTCTGTACACCGTCTCGCGTCGTAACATGATCTCGATTTTTGCCCAGCAGGATAAGCTGCATGATGCGCTGCGTTTCTTGACTCAGGAACGGGTGAATTATCCGCAACATGCCAGCTTTTTATATCTGGCCCAGGCAGATATTTTAACGCGTATGCAGAATAAAAAAGCCGCGATCCGCCTGCTAGAAGAAGCCAGCAAAAACCTGCCGGATGATCCGGAACTGGTTTATGCACAAGTGCTATTGCTAGATCCACATCAGGATCGCAACAAGCTGGATGAATTGCTGGCAAATTTACTCAAGATTGAACCGAATAGTCCGACCTATCTGAATGCCTATGCCTATACCCTGGCAATGCAGAACCGGCGTCTGGAAGAAGCGCGCCGCTATGTCGAACAGGCACTGGAATATGCACCGGAACAGGCTTCCATTCTGGATACTTATGGTTATATCTGTTATTTACAGAATGACTTTGCCACGGCTGCAGATGTCTTATACAAAGCATATCAACTCAATCCAAGCGTGAAGATTGGGGTACGTTATGCGCGTTCGTTGTACATGAATGGTGATATACAACACTTCCATCAAGTGTTACAACAATTACAACAAAACCATCCAAATGACCCCGAATTAAAACAACTTAATTCGCTATTGTTAGCACCACAAAACCAAACGAGTTAATTCTTTTATGCGCAATTTAAGCCAATTGGGCTGCTGTGCCTTTGCAGCAACTGCTTTATTCTTAACTGGCTGTCAGCAGATGATCAATCCGCAAACGCCAGTGACACCTTCTGTACAGGCAGATAATCAATTCCAGCTGCAAGGTAAAATTGGTGTGCGCACACCGCAACAGACCGGCAGTGCATTCTTTACCTGGGTACAACAGCAAGAAGAATTTGATATTGAGCTGAGTGGCATTTTAGGTGTGGGCAAAACCCAGATTTCCGGCACGCCCGGCCAAGTCACATTAAACAGTGCTAAAACGGGTGTGATTCAGGCGGCCAGTGCCGAAGAATTACTGCAACGCGCCACAGGCTGGCAAGCACCGATCAGCTATTTAGTGGACTGGGTACAGGCCCGCCCTGCGACAACGACTGCCAAATTGCAAAAAGATGATACACAGCGGATTAGCCAGATTATTGAACAGGGCTGGACGGTCGATCTCAATTACAATGCGCAGGCCAAAATGCCAAACCGCTTGATTTTAAAGCAGTCACTTGAAAATGGTGCGGAAAACCGTATTACAATGATCATTGAAAACCGTTAATTGACCTGATGTTAGCCCATGATGATTCGTGTTCCCTCGCCTGCTAAACTGAATTTGTTTTTACATATTACCGGTCGCCGTGAAAATGGCTATCACGAGCTGCAAAGCATTTTTCAGCTGATTGATCTGTATGACTGGCTGGAGTTTGAACAAACAGATAATCAACACATCCAGATTGAAGGGCTGGCCTCAGTCGATCTGGAACAAAATTTAATCTATCGTGCGGTACAACTGTTGAAGCCCTATGCTCAAACACTGACCGGGCTAAAGATTCGTCTGGAAAAAAATATCCCGATGGGTGCTGGACTCGGTGGCGGTTCGTCGAATGCAGCCACCACCCTGATTGTGCTGAACCAGCTCTGGCAGTGCGGTTTAAATATCGAGCAACTGGCAGATCTCGGAGTCAAGCTGGGTGCAGATGTACCGATATTTGTACATGGTCGAAATGCCTGGGCTGAAGGCATTGGCGAACACTTAACATTCATAGACTTAGATCAAAAACAATTCATTGTGTTAAAACCTGACTGTTTTATCAGCACTCAACTGCTTTTTTCGCAAAAAGCATTGACAAGAGACACGAAGAGCACTAAATTTTGCGCCTATCAGCAAACGCCATCTGATTTTGGAAATAACTTTGAGCCACTGGCTCGATCCTTATATCCTGAAGTCGATGAAGCGATGCAATATCTCGACCAGTTCGGTATTGCAAAACTTACAGGTACAGGTGCTTGTGTGTTTATTGAAGTCACTGAAAATCTGAATATCGAAGATATTCTTGCAAATGCACCATGTAAAGCTTACCTGGTCAACAGTTTACAAGAATCACCTTTAGTTCAGTTTAAAGTGTAGATAGGGGTATCGCCAAGTGGTAAGGCACCGGGTTTTGATCTCGGCATCCGTTGGTTCGAATCCAGCTACCCCTGCCATTTTCACCTGTAGATGTACTGTATTAGGGGTATCGCCAAGTGGTAAGGCACCGGGTTTTGATCTCGGCATCCGTTGGTTCGAATCCAGCTACCCCTGCCATCTTACAGTTCATCAAATTTAGGGGTATCGCCAAGTGGTAAGGCACCGGGTTTTGATCTCGGCATCCGTTGGTTCGAATCCAGCTACCCCTGCCATTTTCTCGAAAAAAGACAGAACACTCATTTGCTGTAAGACTGTTAATTTACCTTGACACTTTACCGTAAAAATATTAAAGTTCTGCCGCATTAGGGGTATCGCCAAGTGGTAAGGCACCGGGTTTTGATCTCGGCATCCGTTGGTTCGAATCCAGCTACCCCTGCCATCTATTCCCATATATCCCAACCGCCAAGGGTGCTTCATGCCCAATCTTGTCGTTTTTAGTGGATCTGCGCATCCACAATTCGCTCAAAAAGTCGTAAGTCACTTACATATTCCTCTAGGCGCTGCCTCTGTAGGTCAGTTCTCTGATGGTGAAATCGCTGTCGAGATTACTGAAAACGTTCGTGGTAAAGACGTATTCGTCGTGCAACCTACTTGTGCTCCTACTAACGATAACCTGATGGAAATCTTAGTCATGGCTGACGCTTTGCGTCGTGCAAGTGCAGGTCGTATTACTGCCGTGATTCCTTACTTTGGTTATGCTCGTCAAGACCGTCGTCCACGTTCAAGCCGTGTGCCAATTACTGCTAAAGTCGTTGCAGACATGCTGACGACTGTAGGTATTGACCGCGTTGTGATGATTGATCTTCATGCTGACCAGATCCAAGGTTTCTTCGATATCCCTGTAGACAACATCTACGGTACACCAGCGCTACTTGCTGACTTACGTCAGCAGTCACATCACAACCTGATGGTGGTTTCACCTGACGTCGGTGGTGTGGTTCGTGCACGTGCTGTTGCGAAACAAATGGGTGATATCGATCTTGCAATCATCGATAAGCGTCGTCAAAAAGCGAATGAATCACAAGTGATGCATTTGATTGGCGATGTGAAAGATCGTGATTGTGTCATCGTCGATGACATGGTAGATACTGCAGGCACTTTATGCAAAGCAGCTGATGCATTGAAAACTTTCGGTGCTCGCAAGGTTGTTGCTTATGCAACGCATCCAGTACTTTCTGGTAAAGCATTAGAAAACTTAAGACATTCTGTGATTGATGAATTGGTGGTTTGTGACACCATCCCACTTTCAGATGAAGCTTTAGCACTGGGCAAGATTCGCCAGGTTTCCGTAGCCAGCATGGTTGCCGAAACGATTCGTCGCATTAACAACGAAGAATCTATTAGCGCAATGTTCGATTCTTATCTATAATAGAGCGCTGAATTTTCAAAGCCCTGCCATTTGGTAGGGCTTTTACTCACTAGACTGGTCGCAAGTCTGGTTCATTTAACTTAAATAGGATGTCTATCATGGCAAACTTCGTATTAAACGCAGCAGCACGTGAAGAAGCAGTTCAAGGGAAAGGTTCGAGCCGCCGCCTTCGTCTTCAAGCTAAAGTTCCTGCAATCATCTACGGTGGCGAAGCTGCTCCTGTAGCTGTTACTCTTGAGCTTCGTCAGCTTGTTAAATTCTTAGAAAACAACTCTTTCTTTGAAGAAGTTATCGAAATTGATGTAGACGGTAAAGTTGAAAGCGTGAAAATCCAAGCCTTACAACGTCACCCAGCTAAAAACACGCCTATGCACGCTGACTTTAAACGCGCATAAGTGTTAATGGTGTAATTAGTGTCAAATATTTCACTGATTGTTGGTTTGGGCAACCCAGGTTCTGAGTATGCCCAAACCCGCCATAATGCAGGGGCCTGGTTCGTAGAACGCCTTGCAGAGCAATATGGCATTACCCTCAAGAAAGACCCGAAATTCAATGGATTTAGTGGTCGTGGCAATATCGAAGGTCAAGACGTTCGTCTTCTTCTACCTACAACCTTTATGAACCTTTCCGGTAAAAGTGTTGTTCCTTTCGCCAAATTCTACAATATCGCACCTGAATCGATCCTGATTGCCCATGATGAACTGGATATGAATCCTGGTATCATTCGTCTGAAAACGGGTGGTGGTCACGGTGGTCATAATGGTCTACGCGATATCGTGCCGCATATTGGTTCAAACTTCCATCGCCTGCGTATTGGAATCGGCCATCCTGGTGCCAAAGACCGTGTTTCTGGTCATGTGCTCAGCAAAGCGCCGAGCAGCGAACAAAAGTTAATGGATGATGCAATTTCACATGCGCTCGCACGTACCAAAATGCTGGTGAATGCAGAAGTACAGCAAGCCATGAATCAAATTAATGCCTATAAGCCGAACTGATCATTCAAAAATCGCTGGACAATTCCGCTTGTCAGAAAGATCATTTAAGCGCAAAATGCGCAAGCCTACCCACTTATCCAGTGTCGTAGAAATTGATTCAACCATATGATGATCAAAGTCTTAGTTCAACTCAGGGGACGCTAGCCATGCTATCTCGTTTATTAAAATGCAAAATTCACCGCGCTCACGTTACACATGCAGAATTACACTATGAAGGTTCATGTGCAATTGATGGCGTTTTGATGGATTTAGCTGGCATTCGCGAATACGAAGAAATTCATGTGTGGAACGTGACCAATGGTAAACGTTTTGCAACTTATGCCATTCGTGGCGAAGATAATTCAGGCATCATTTCAGTCAATGGTGGCGCTGCACATCAAGCCGATGTAGGCGATATCATCATTATTGCAACTTTTGGTGATTTCACTGAAGCTGAAGCAAATGCACATCAGCCACGCTTGGTCTATGCAAATCCAAACAATACCGTCAGCCATACTGCCAACTGTATTCCGGTACAAGTCGCTTAAGTCGATTCGACCAGATTCCCAAAGCTCGCACCTCGCGGGCTTTTTTATGGCCAGAATGACTAAATATAATTAACTGCCCTGCCGCCAGCTTTTAGAACTTTCACAATTTAGGGGCTTTAAATGGGAGTCAACAAGATTAACCAGTAAAGCCTTTCCATTTTCCTTAAGCTTAAGTTCGGCAAATTTGGCACTGCGATAACACGGCTCCAGGCCTTCGGCGAATAAAAAACTATTGGCCGCCGGATATAAAGCTTCAAAACTATTGCGTGGATTCTTTAACAGCAGTTTTGCGGAAGATGCCGGATGAACTTGTAACAGACGCGGATCAAAACTGCTTCGTATCACCCGTCGTTGTGCATCCAAGCGTACATAGCTCATGATCTGAGACCGATCTTTAAAATCCTGAATAGTGATATCTGAACCTGTTTGATTCAGGGCAGTTTCATCAGCATCTAGACCAGCAAAATGCAACTGATAATTCAGCGCCATATAATCGCCCTGCAAAATCGAACGCGGATCGACGGGCGCCAACTTAACAAAAATACTCTGACTATTTCTTAAATGCCATTCATGCTGGATAATTAAGCCCACAAATAAGGCAATACTAAAAATACTCAGGTGTAGCACCCAAAACTTTTTCATGAGGTCACTCCTGTTTTCGACTGAAATTTCGGTGAGCTCAACACATAAGCCAGAAGCAAAACCAGCAGACCTGAAGCAAAGATACTGACACTCTTAAATAAAAAGCTGAGTCCCAGATTGTAATACAGCAACCATAACCAGAAGATCAGTAACAGAACCAATAAGGCCTGCATCAATCGCTGTTGATTGACCATCGCCCAGGCCATAAGTACCAGAATGATGAAAATTTCAAAATAGCCCAGTGCAATCAGTAAAATGCCTGCGGCAGGAATCAGCCAGAGTGGTGTCAGCGAAAATTGCTTCAGATGTATTCCGATAAAACTCAGCAGCCATACTGCGGGTAAAATATAGAAAACAATTGCTTCATCTATACCGCGCGGATGCAGTTGCTGCGCTACGCCAAATTGCAACAGACATTGAAAAATAGCCGTTGCTGCCAAAATACTGATCATCCACAGATTCACACTTTTGGCATAAGCTGAAGCAAGCCAGTGTCTTGCAGTGAGTAAAGCCACGGTCAGCACACTGTAATTCAACAGCATGATCCATGTGATCAGGCGATGGTCATGAGAAAATGGGTGCTGCTCGATTAAAACTGCAATTCCCAACGCATGAGCCAGTAATAACTGTAATAGCAGCACCAGCCAATGCATGCGATTCATGATACTTAGCAACGTAATACCGATTTGTATCAGCCAGATCAGCAATAAACTATCTGTCAACAATTCGGTATGAATCAGGACAGCAGCCTGACCGCAAACCCACAAACAATAAGCCAGTTGCCGCAGAAAAACTGAAGGCTTGCTATGAATCAGCCACCAGGCAATCCCGATAAAGATTAGCCCCATCAGGATGGATAAACTTTCCCAATAGGTCAGCAACAGCATGGCCAGTATCACACCAGCAATCCATGCGCCCAGCGCCAGTGGAATGACCGAAAACCGGCTCTGGGGTAACAGCTTTATCAGCAGCGCACTAATCGCCGCAAACCAGCCAAAGATGAGCAAAGCCAGCACCAATAAGCCTGCAGCTGAATTTTGCAAATATTGGTCTGTGAGATCAAAAATCAGAATGCTAAAACTCAGTGCCAGCCCTGCAACCAGCAAACTGGTTTCCAGCTGTTGCTGCCGAGTATAGAAATAAGCACTAAATAACAGTGCTAAGACCAGTACCGAAGCCAAATACCAGATCGAATTCGAGTCGATAAATCGAAACATGCTGAATACCGAAATGAGTACCACCACGGCAATCAACAGATAGCGTAAAACCGGATAATAGCGTAATGCATAGATCAGACTCAGTCCGGTCAACAGATTAAGACTGAGCAGATAGGCAGTTTCAGCACGCACCAACCAAAAGCTTTGTTTAAAATAAAAATAAAGCGCCAGCTGGCTGACCACGCAAAATAATGCAAACACACCAATATTCGGTCGATACAGCCAAGGCAAAAGTAACAATGCCCAAAGCAAAAATAGTTGATAACTGTCCGCGCCAGTCTGATAGATCTGCCCAATCACCGCCAGACTTAAGCCCAGCATTAAACCCGATACAGTATCCAGACTTTGTCTTAACTTTTCTCGCGCAGCAAAATGCACACTCAGCAATGCCGAACCCAGCAATAAAACTTGCGGCATAAACAACTGGACAAATTTCGGCAGCATCCACCAGTTTGCTGCCAGCAGATACACGATACTGACAGCGATCAGCGCGAGTCCAATGATTTGAAGAATCTGAATAACAGCAGGTTGAATAAATAACAGCGGTGAGAATGGATGATCGGGCTTGGTTACTGTTTTAGACATGCTGATCTGTTCAATTTTTATTTGATTTTACCTTAGCATGATTTTTAGCGCATATGCCAGGCAGGAACCTTACAACTGTGCAGTACTTTTTTAAATCAGGATCTGATAAATGCCGTAAAGAGCAATGATCAGCAGAATGAGACCACACAAGGCCAGCAAATGCGGATACAACCGAGAACGGGATAAACGGTTAAAACCCAAATACACCACCGACAGGGTCAGGAAATCCAGCACGATCCAGCTCAAGGTTAAGATTATGAGACTCAAATCGAGATCAGATGTAATACCAATAAACTGCGGGAAAAAAGCCGCAAAGAAAATAATATCTTTGGGATTGGAAATACCGACCAGAAAACCCTGCTGAAAGCCGCCACGTACCGGAGATAACTTCTTTTGAGCTGACTCTGCTTGCTGAAAAATCACCTCCCGAAATATTTGCAGCCCCAGATAACCAATATACAGACAACCCAGCAACTTGATGGCATACAGCCACTGTTCATTAATGACCAGCAAACCTTTCAGGCTTAATATCGATAAAGCAATCAATATCAATGAAGCGAAATTGGTGCCAAAAATAGTTCTTAAAGCCGCAGCATAACCGCCTTTTAGACCGGAACTGGCCACCAGCAACATCACCGGACCAGGCGTGGCGATCATTACCACAACAGCCAGACAATACAAGAGATACTCACTGATATTCATGCTCTTCCCTCAGCTGTTGTTATTTTTTTGCATAAAAAAAGAGGACTTATTCCTCTTCCTGCAGATGAATCAGATGCTGACTGATACCATCCGCCCGCAGAAAAGCCAGATCATAACTGGCAGTGGCCAAAGCCAGAATCCGGCGCTCAAATTCATCCCAGAGTGGACGTACCTGCTTATAATGAATCCCCAAACCACTATCATCGGTAAAATGCCGATTTTTTTCACAGAGCTTTAAAGCATGATACAGCTTACGCCCTTTGGAGGCATCGTCACGTAAACGTACCCGTTTTGACAGCACAAAGGCTTGAACCTTGACGATATCTGCATGTGGCAACAACGGCACTAAAATCTGATCCAGCTGTGCATCCAGACGCCGCCATACGGCATGATGCTGATCAGCGCCATAAGTGTTCCAGTGAATCACCTCATGATTGAAACGGCGGCAACCACGACATACCGCATCACCAAATACGGTCGAGCAACGCCCAGCACACGGGGTTAAAGACGCAATACGACGATCTGAACTCAAAACACACTCCAAAGATACTACAACTTCCAGTACCTGCATCACTGCATAAAACTTTACAAAATTCCGGGTCGGGCATGACTATACACGCTCTCCCCCATGAATTGAAGCCTGTTAAAAGGCAAGTGTTTTACTCGCTTATTCACTCGAATCACGCTAAAATATGCGCCTTTAAATTATCATGCTACGTTGGAGTATTCCATGAACGCTACTGTAGAACAGCTTGCACCTGTAGAACAGCAAGCGACCTCAGGTTGGGTTGTTGCCGCACTTTATCAATTCAAAGAAGTTCAAGATCCTGCCGATCTTCAACAACGTCTTTTAGACTTGGTAAAAACAATCAACCTTTGTGGAACACTCATTGTAGCGGGTGAAGGGATTAACGGTACGGTTGCAGGTGACCGTGCATCGATTGATCAAATTCACCAGTTCCTTCTCAATGAAGGCTTTGTTGAGATGGAATATAAAGAGTCAGACAGCTCTGACAAGCCATTTCGTAAAATGAAAATTAAATTAAAAAAAGAAATCGTGACTTTAGGGGTAGAAGTGAAACCACGTGATCTGGTCGGTCACTATCTTGATCCTCAGGAATGGAATGAACTGATTGCGCGTGATGACGTGATTCTGGTTGATACCCGTAACGATTACGAATACAAAGCAGGAACGTTCAAAGGCGCGATTGACCCGAAAACTGAAAGCTTCCGTGAATTCCCTGAATATGTGAAAAATAATCTGGAACAGCACAAAGACAAAAAAATTGCCATGTTCTGTACCGGTGGTATTCGCTGTGAAAAATCAACCTCTCTGCTTCTGCAAGAAGGTTTTACAGAGGTGTATCACCTGAAAGGCGGTATTTTAAAATACCTGGAAGAAACTCCGGCTGAAGAAAGTATGTGGGAAGGCGAATGCTTCGTATTTGATGGCCGTACAGCAGTAACACACGGTGTCGAAGAAGGTCAAAACACCAAATGCCATGCCTGTGGCTGGCCTTTGCTTCCTGAAGAAGTGGCGCTGCCAAGTTATGAACATGGTGTCTCTTGCGTGTACTGCATTGACAAGACCACAGAGAAACAAAAAGACGGTTTCCGTATGCGTCAGTCCCAAATTCTGGCAGCAAAACGTAAACGTCTCTAAGCCAGCCGCTTTGTAAGCAAATATATAAAAACCCTCTTCGGAGGGTTTTTTATTTACATAAAAATTACAACAGTAATAAAACTCTCACCAATTCATTACCAAGAACCTTATTTTTTTCCAAGCAAGATTGCTAGTCTATTGAAAAGTCTATCTTAAGCTAAGTCTTTAATTATTAACTTAAATTTTAAAATGAAAAGGAATATAACATGACCAGTTCACTTGCTCGAGATCCAGATAATCTGGTTCAGTTTCAACCCAAAGACAATATAAAACAACAACGACTTCATCAGGTTAATGGCGAGCTTGAGAGCCAGTCACATGTGTTTGTGGTCATCTTGGGAACTATGATTGGCGCGATTTTAGCGCTGTTTATTGGTTATCATCTTAATACCAGTGTCATTCATTTTATGCTGCTGAGTGTTTTACCTGTCTGTTTGGCCTATGGCTTACGCAAAGTCTATATTTATACGCTGACACATAGCTGATTCTGCCTGCTCATTTATATTCCAAGACTTTACCGCATAAAAAATACTGCTTAGGATACAGGCAGTATTTTTTATTTTGACCATCTTATGAATTTAACTGAATGGATTATTTCCGTCATGGAACAACTGGGCTACTGGGGTATTGCCCTGCTCATGTTTCTGGATAATGTCTTCCCACCCATCCCTTCCGAAATCATTATGCCTTCTGCGGGCTATTCAGCCTCTCAGGGTGAGTTAATACTGGCCGGGGTGATCATGGCCGGTTGCATTGGCTCATTACTAGCAGCAGCCTTGCTGTACTGGGTGGGTTATAAATTCAATCACGATTCCATTTTCAAGTTTGTCGACCGTTATGGCAAATATCTGTTTATCAAATCCAATGATGTGAAAAAATCACTGAGCTGGTTTGAACATTATGGACATCGGATTGTGTTTTTTGGCCGTATGGTTCCTGCCGTCCGCTCACTGATCAGCATTCCTGCCGGCATGAGCCGTATGCCCTTCTGGAAATTCATGTTCTATAGCACACTCGGAACCATCATCTGGACCACGTTTTTGGCCTGTGTCGGATTTTACTTTGGTGAAAACCAAGAGTTGATGCAGCAAATTTTCAGTAAAGTCAGTTATGTGATTATTGCGATTGTTATAGTCATTATTGCCTGGGTTATCTACCGTAGACAGCAGCGTAAAAATCGTCCATCCTGAATAGACCTCAGCATGAAGGAGGCTAAAACGATGTCGCACTATCTTAAATATTTTGCTACCGTTTATCTTAGCTTGGTTCTATTCGTGGGCGTACTCATTTATGTATTCAATCTGGGCGCGATTCTCCTGATCCCGGCCCTGATCGCGTCAGCCTTTCTCAGTGCCCGATACTTTGTGAAGAGAGAACAACATTTACCCAGCAAGGAAGAGAAAAGCAAACTGGTATGGGGTTCTACCATCATTGCGATTACATTTGGGTTTATTTTTATATTTGTTGTGATCTGGATGCATCCACAGACTGAAGCCATCTTCAACAACATGGCTTATACCGGAAGGGGCCCGAATTCATTTCTGATGGCCGCTGTGATTGCGGTGCATGGTTTGATCTTTCATATTGCCTATAATAGCTATGCCCGCTACAGTCTGAGCAAACGGGTCGGTATTGAAAGAAAGTAAAATCCCTTCGATGCTTTGATAAAAGTCCAAAGCTAAAAAAAGCACCGTGCGGTGCTTTTTTTATGAATTATTCTGGAGTGTGATACATCAGATACAATTCATTTAAGTTGTCTGGAATTTCTTCTGCAAGTTCGTCCATTAACTGGCCATTGCGACGGAAAGTTTCCATTTGCGGATCTTCATCATCAATGCCGCTGAAGACCATGATTGGCAGAGTTAAATCTACCAGTTGCTCTTCAAATTCTTCAGTAAACCAAGCTTCTTCGTTCAGGAACATGGCATCGACAAAGCCCACACTCCAGTCACCCAAGCTTGATTCGGTGTCTGCTTCTTCAATTTCAAATGGGAATGTAATCCCTTCTTCATTGGCTAAGCTTTGACGGATAGACTCTAACCATGCTTGTACCTGAGTGATGATTTCTGCAGGCACTTTCTTTTGATTGCTATCAAAAAGCTCGTCTAACCATTTGTCGAATTTTGGGCCTACTGCAATAGCACATAAGAAACCATGGGTTGCTGCGAAATCTAGACCATGTTCATTTTGGTCACCATCTAGATATTCACTCAACAGGTCTAAATCTAAAGCACTCATCTAACATCCAAACTTAGAAAACCGAAAGGTTTAGCATAGCATTTATTCAGGCCATGCTAAATCCGAATTCGTTAATCTTCGTCATCAAAATCGTCATCATCGTCGAAGTCATAGTCAAAATCTTTGAGTTCGCGTTCCAAGCGACGTTGTGAAAGTAAGTCATCAATCAGACGACGTTTTTCCAACGACTCTTTAGCGCTCAGCTTGCTGGAAGCTTCATCGAAATTAACATCATCCTCACCGAAGCTATCATCTAGTTCAAAATCTGTAGAAGACACTAAAACTTCCTCATAGTGAAAAATGTAAATGGTTTTAGCGCTATTTATCTTGCCTAAAACCACAAGTCAAGTTTTATTTAAATTTTCGTATTTTAAAGTTGTAAATAGGGCTTTTTTTTAAGGACATTGTGTGACATGATATAATCCACCCTGCGTCCTTATGTTTTTTGACTACACATTTTTTGGTCAAATACACAGATGCCGGGGTTGGACTTGAAAATAACAAATTCATCCCCATCTTAAATTACTGAATTTCATTTTAAATATTTTATCAGACAGCTTGAATGCTGAATACTCTGATGAAATACGTAGGCTATTCACTAAATTTAATGAGCTTAAATCGTGCATAAGTTGTACGGTTTTTCCTGTCACAGATTCAACGAAGAGTAAGCAAAAGATGAGCGATATGACTTCCCCTACTTCACAAGTAGCGGCTCTGATTAGCCGAGGCAAAGAACAAGGTTACTTAACCTTCGCTGAGGTTAACGATCATCTGCCGGACTCCATCACAGAAAGCGAGCAGATTGAAGATATCATTCAGATGCTGAATGACGTGGGTATTCCTGTACATGATCGCGCGCCTGAATCTGATGATACGATGTTCGAAGATACTACAGAAGCTGCCGATGAAGTTGCAGAAGAAGAAGCTGCAGCCGTACTGGCCTCTGTAGAAAATGAGCCAGGTCGTACAACTGACCCTGTGCGTATGTATATGCGTGAAATGGGTACCGTTGAGCTTTTAACCCGTGAAGGCGAAATTAGCATTGCAAAGCGCATCGAAGAAGGTATTCGTGATGTTTTGCACTCGATTGCTTACTGGCCCAATGCGGTAGAAGTTGTACTCCAAGAATATAAAGATTATGAAGCGGGCGAACGCCGTCTTGCTGACCTGTTATCGGGTTATTTAGATCCTGAATCAGACGAAGAAATTCCTGAAGTACTCGAAGAAGAAGTCGAGATCGCTGAAGACAAGACTGACTCGAAAAAATCGACCAAGGATGTAAAACTGGACGATGATGAAGAGGAAGAAGCTGAAACTGAAGATGATTCAGAAGCTGATTCTGGTCCAGATCCTGAAATTGCCAAAGCGCGCTTCACTGAACTTGAAAATGCATGGTTGAATACCAAAACAGCCATCGAAAAACATGGTCGTGACAGTGAAGAATCTGAAGCTGCGCTGGAAGCACTGGCGACCGTATTCATGATGTTCAAATTCACGCCGCGTCTATTCGATATCATTTCAGAAATGATTCGTGGTACGCATGACCAGATCCGTGGTGCAGAACGTGAAGTGATGCGTTATGCCGTGCGCCGTGGTCGTATGGATCGTACCCAGTTCCGTACTTCTTTCCCGGGACAGGAATCGAATCCAGCCTGGTTAGATGAACAGATCGCGAAAACACCTGCAGACCAGAAAGCCTATCTGGAAAAAGTACGTCCCGATGTATTGGCCTTCCAGCAAAAGATTGCCGATATTGAAAAAGAGTTGGGTCTTGATGTTAAAGGCATTAAAGACATTGCCAAACGCATGGCCGTTGGTGAAGCTAAGGCACGTCGCGCCAAGAAAGAAATGGTCGAAGCCAACTTGCGTCTGGTGATTTCAATTGCGAAAAAATACACCAACCGTGGCTTGCAGTTCCTGGATCTGATTCAAGAAGGTAACATTGGCTTGATGAAAGCGGTGGACAAGTTTGAATATCGTCGTGGTTATAAATTCTCGACTTATGCAACCTGGTGGATTCGTCAGGCGATCACCCGTTCAATCGCCGATCAGGCACGTACCATTCGTATTCCGGTGCACATGATCGAGACCATCAACAAGATCAATCGTGTATCGCGTCAGCTTCTTCAAGAAATGGGGCGTGAACCGACACCTGAAGAGTTGGGCGAACGTCTGGAAATGGACGAAGTCAAAGTACGTAAAGTGCTAAAAATCGCCAAAGAACCGATTTCGATGGAAACACCGATCGGTGATGATGAAGATTCGCATCTGGGTGACTTCATTGAAGACAGCAACATCACGTCACCAATTGATGCTGCGACTTCAGAAGGCCTGAAAGAAGCGACACGCGAAGTTCTGGAAAACCTGACTGAACGTGAAGCCAAAGTTCTGAAAATGCGTTTTGGTATCGACATGCCGACCGACCACACCTTGGAAGAAGTGGGCAAACAGTTTGATGTGACACGTGAACGTATTCGTCAGATTGAAGCTAAAGCGTTACGCAAGCTTCGCCATCCATCACGTTCAGAACACTTACGTTCATTCCTCGAGAATGATTAAGATTTGATGCTTATTCTGGAGACTTGAAATTTAATCATCAGTCTCCACTTAAGTAGCCAAGACAGACCCAAACGCCTGCATGATTGCAGGCGTTTCAAATCAGGGGGACTACCATGTTAGACCGT
Organism: Acinetobacter sp. YH12200; assembly: GCF_013418175.1. NCBI lineage: Bacteria > Pseudomonadati > Pseudomonadota > Gammaproteobacteria > Moraxellales > Moraxellaceae > Acinetobacter > Acinetobacter sp. YH12200. The sequence goes on along the minus strand of NZ_VPCO01000001.1, from coordinate 133,196 downwards.
ACACCATCTCGTGAACTTCAAGAACATCTTTGGGTTTTCCCTATGGATTATCCGATTAAACTGATTGGCCTTGCTGGCATTGAACTGCGTCAGGCCGTGAATGATATCTTTGTAAAACATTTTCCTGAATTTGATGGCAGTGAGATGACCATCACACCGTCGCGTACTGGCAAATATCATTCCATTACCGCACAACTGCGCTTTTTGGAACTGGAGCAGGTACATGCAGTATATGCAGATTTGGCCGCCTGTCCGCTGATTAAAACCGCACTGTAATCAAAAATACAAAAGACACGCTTTCGGGCGTGTTTTTTATGCCTGTACAATGACTGAGCTAGCGCTTAAATATTGTAGGTCTCGCCCCTATTTCATGCCGAAATCATTATAATTATGACCAGTTTTTTATAATTACCAAGGACACTCCCTGTGACTGATGTGCTGCAAAAGCCCGAGCTGATCATTCGTCAATATCACGACCTTACTCCTTATGAAGATCGCTTTCTGGAAATGAAAACATTTACGGAAAACCGTGATGAATATAGTCCGGATCAGCTGTGGATTCTGCAACATCAGGATGTATTGACTCAAGGTCAGGCCGGTAAGCCAGAACATATTCTGATACCGAGCAATATCCCGGTAATTCAAACCGATCGTGGTGGTCAAGTGACCTGGCACGGCCCGGGCCAGCTGGTGGCTTACTTCATGTTTGACCTGAATCGCCTGGGCTGGAATGTGCGTACACTGGTGTCCTATGCTGAAAACCTGATGATCGATCTGCTGAAAAAATACGGCATTGATGCTTATGCCAAACCCGATGCACCGGGGGTCTATGTGGCTGAACGAAAAATTGGTTCACTGGGTTTTAAAATTCGTAAAGGCCGTAGCTATCATGGTCTTTCCTTAAATCTGGATTGTGACCTGAGCGGATTTAATACCATCAACCCTTGTGGTTATGCGGGACTGGAAATGGTTCGCATGAGCGACCTACTGGAACAACCGCCACAATTCAACCAGTTATGTCGTGAAATTATTGAAACTTTGCGCCACAGCGGTTACTTTAATCAAGTCACTGTCGAGCAAAGATAAAGCCTTTGCATTTCACCCCCAAACAAATTAGAGTATTTACTCTAAACCAATAATATTGAGATAGGGATCATCACGTGATTGCAACTAAATCCGTAAAACCCGCTTTGCAGCTTGCCTATGTCAAACTCATGATGGATGTGATTGGCCGCGGTCTGGTCATGGCAAGCCAGGTGGATGAAGAAATCAAACAGGAAGTTGCCCAATTTCCAGTCCATTTCACTCTTTCCATGAAAGTCTTTCCGCATGGCCCAGCCTTTGTGGCGCGGGTCACTGAGGACAAGCAATTGGAACTGGTGAAAAATCTGGAAAAAGCACCTGATCTGACTATTACCTTTAAACATCTGCACCATGCTTTTTTAGTTTTTTCCTTTCAGGAAAGCACCTCTCAAGCCTTTGCCAATGACCGCATGATTGCCGATGGCGATATTTCCAATGCCATTCGTCTGGTGCGTTGTCTAAATAAAATGGAAGCACTGATTTTGCCTAAACTGGTGGCGCAACTGGCTGTCAAAGAATATCCAAGCAATCTCAGCCTCAAAGAAAAACTAAGCGAAGCGAGCAGTATTTATCTAAAAATCGCTCAATCTTATTTAAAACGGAGTGTATAACATGGCTAAACCTTATTATGAATTTTTCTGTCCAGTTAAAGTCATTGCCGGACATGCCGCGTTAGAACATATTCCGTTTGAGCTTGCAACTTTGGGGGCCAAACGTCCACTCATCATTACCGACAAAGGTGTACGCGCCAATAATCTGCTGGCACCGATTGAAGCTGCATTTGAAATGGCGGATGCTGCAATTGTAGCCATTTTTGATGACGTACCACCCGATTCTAGCTTGGGTACAGTACGTAGTGCGGCGAAACTGTATCGTGAAAATCACTGTGATGCGATCATTGCTGTGGGCGGCGGTTCAGTCATTGATACCTCCAAAGCAACTAATATTCTGGTCTCTGAAGGCGGTGATGACCTGCTTAAATATTCTGGTGCCCATAACCTGCCTAAGCCGCTGAAGCCATTTTTTGTGATTCCAACAACTTCGGGGACAGGCTCAGAAGTCACCATGGTGGCCGTCGTCTCAGATACTGAGAAGAATGTTAAAATGCCTTTCGCATCGTATTATTTGATGCCGCATGCTGCGATTTTAGATCCGCGCATGACCCAGACTTTGCCGCCGCATTTAACCGCCATGACCGCAATGGATGCACTGACCCATGCGGTCGAAGCTTATACTTGCATGGCAGCCAATCCAATCTCAGATGCTTATGCCACCGCAGCAGTCAAGAAGATCAGTAGCCATCTATTCAATGTGCTGGATAATCCCAATGATGCGCAAGGCCGTCTGGAACTGGCTCAAGCATCGACCATGGCCGGTATTGCATTTTCTAACTCGATGGTCGGGATTGTGCATTCACTCGGTCATTCACTGGGTGCAGTGGTGCACTTGCCGCATGGTTTATGTATGAACCTGTTCCTGCCGTATGTGCTGGAATACAACAAAGAGGTCAATGGTGACAAGATTGCTGATCTGTTGCTACCTTTGGCAGGTGCCGATATTTATGCGCAAACACCAGCACATTTACGCGCAGACAAAACCATTGCCACTATTCTGACCATGCGAGATCGGATTTATAGTCTGACCAAACTGCCACGTACATTACGTGAAACCGGCAAGATTTCTGAAGCGCAGCTGGATGAAGTGGCAGAGAAAGCCCTGAACGATGGTTCCATCATTTATAACCCGAAAGAAGCCACCCTGGAAGATTTAAAATCTATCTTAAAAAAGGCTTGGTAATTACTGAAAAATAAGCCAATATAGCGAAAATTAAAGCCTGATGTTTTTTTAGACATCAGGCTTTTATCTTGCATAAAGAAATCATTGCGTTAATTTGAATGGCATACTTTATGCACCTCAAAAGTCAAAAAAATAGCTAGCAAAAGCCCTTCTTTTCAAGTAGATTGGCGGGCTTTTATAGAAAACTGTAGGGGGGATCGTTCGTCTCAAACGATCCTTATAAATATGACTGATCCTTGATCAACGATTAAGAGGATAACGCCGTTGACTAATATCTCTGGGACTCAATCGGCAGCTAAACTGCAAAAAACGCTGGGACTCTGGCACATCATTATTATTGGTTTGGCTTATATTCAACCCATGACCTTGTTTGATACATTCGGTCTGGTATCTGAAGAAAGTAACTTCCACGTTCCCACCTCTTACATTTTTGCGCTGATTGCAATTTTGTTAACCTCTTTGAGCTATGGTCATATGATTCGTCGCTACCCTTCTTCGGGTTCGGCCTATACCTATGCGCAAAAATCCATTCACCCGAATGTGGGTTTCATGGTGGGATGGTCATCTTGGCTCGATTATTTATTGTCGCCAATGGTCAACATCATTCTTGCTGTCATTTACCTAGAAGCCCTGTTCCCTGATATCAATCATTGGGTTTGGGTCGTGGTATTGACTGCATTCATGACTGGCATCAATTTACGTGGTGCGCGCTTTGTAGCGAACTTCAACAGTATGATCGTGTTCGTGCAGTTGATTGTCATTGCCGTATTTACCTGGATGGTCTACAGCAAGTTACAGGCTGGCTTTAATGCGGATGGTCCAATCACAGCTGAGCAACGCTATCAGCTCTGGAGTCTGGAACCGTTCTGGAATGAGTTAACCTCAGTAGGCGCCCTGATTACTGGTGCGACTTTACTGTGCTTCTCTTTCACCGGTTTTGACTCTTTAAGCTCGCTGGCTGAAGAAACCAAAGATACTGAAAAAACTTTGCCTAAAGCGATTTTCTTGACCGCTTTAATTGCCGGTATTATTTTCATTATCAGCACTTACTTCATGCAGATTTACTTCCCGAACAATCCAGGTTCATATTTCCAGAATATTGCTGAAACTCAGCCGGAAATTTTGATGCTGGTGGGTGGGTCCTTGTTCCAGGCTTATGTACTTGGTTTTGCAATCATTACCGTCATGGCATCAGGGATTTCTGCACATGCAGGTGTATCTCGCTTAATGTACGTCATGGGCCGTGATGGCGTGATCAACAAGAAAATCTTTGGTCATATCAGTCCGAAAAACTACACACCGTCATACAACATTATGATTGTCGGTGCTGTAGCCTTAACAGCTGGCTTCATGGATCTTGATTTTGTGATTTCACTGATCAGTTTCGGTGCATTGACGGCGTTCAGTTTCGTAAACTTGTCTGTCATTTCACGCTATGCTTTACGTGATGGTCGTACCAAAACTGCGAAAGAAATTCTGAACTTTGTGGTGGTACCACTTGCAGGTTTCATTGCAGTATTTGCCTTATGGCTCGAAGTTGATCAAACCTCATTGAAATATGGTCTGATCTGGGCATTTGGCGGTATCTTGTACCTGGGTTATAAAACCAAAGGTTTCAAGCATCCTGCACCTCAGCACAACGAATTTGACGATAAATAATATCGTTCCAGTTCAAATAAAAAAGGCGCTTTAAGCGCCTTTTTTATGTTTTTGATTTTACTTAAGATAAACGACAATCAAAACCCATTTGGGTATTGACCCGATTATTTTCATAGCCCAGTTTTTCAATGAACAGACTTCTATTCGACAATAATTTTTGCTCTTCCGGATTTAGTCTGGCTTTATTCTTGACCGCCAGCTGATACATTTCATTGACCACATCCTGAAAAATATCACAAACTTCCTGACGTTTGGTCTGCTTCAATTTACGTCCACGCCAAGTCCATTCAAAATCATCGGAATTCAGACTCTGTCCCCAGTTATCGATCCGCGCATCCAAGCGTTTTTGCATGTCAGCCAATCCTTGCTGTATTTCCGCTTGCGTAATTGGCTGAACTTGTTGCGTTTCCCCCATTACATCACTTGCTTCTTGCGCACCGAGGTGTAAAGCAGTCATTCCAATACAACAGGCCAAGGCAAATTTTAATATCGGCTTCACGCGTATATCCTTCTTATTCCAATCAGTTGTCTCTCTCTATCCTAGCAAATAAAAAAGCCACCCAAAGGCAGCTTTTCAAATTATTGTAAATTTAAGCTTAGAGCGCTTTAAAACCCTGCTGACGCCAGGCTTCATATACAATCACTGCCGTGGCATTCGAAAGGTTTAAACTACGAGAGTTCTCTGCCATCGGTAAACGAATCCAGTGCTGCTGCGGGAACATCATCCGAACATGTTCAGGCAGACCACGCGTTTCCGGCCCCATCAACAATGCCACAGGACGGTTCAAGTCCGAGGTATGTGGCATTTCAGTCCCTTTGGTGGTCAGCGGATAGACCGCATCCAGAGCAATGCCTTTGCTTGCCAGATCGGCCAGACAATCTTCGATAGTGTCCCAAATCTGCATACGTGCATATTCGTGATAATCCAGACCGGCACGTCTCAGTTTTTTATCATCCAGTTCAAAACCCAGTGGCTTGACCAGATGCAACTGTGCTCCCGTATTGGCACACAGACGAATAATATTGCCTGTATTTGCAGGAATTTCGGGCTCATATAAAACAACGTGGATCACTTATTTCTCACTTTATACATTTCATTCAGATATAGCTTTCAACTTATAGATCAAACAGCAACATCAGTGCTATCTTTTTCAGATACAAATTTTTGCCTGTATTCGGACCATGAGATTAATCGTCATATCCTTTTATTCAGGTGTAATTTTCGTCTTGCGGTCAAACCAAGAAACAACTTTTGCTTATCCTCTTACTCAGGCATAGCCTTCGTCTTGCGCTCGGGCAAAGCAGTGCTTTGCTTATCCTCGCTCATGCCATTGCAGTTGTTCACGCAAGCGAACCACTTCACCAATAATGGTTAAAGTCGGTGCCTGAATTTGATGCTCAGACACTTTGGAGGCGATGTCGGCAAGGGTTCCCACCACAACTTTTTGCTCAGGAGTCGTGCCTTTAGAGACCAGTGCCACCGGCATATCTGCGCGCTGACCATGGGCGATTAACTGCGCACAGATTCTTTCCAGTCCCACCAGTCCCATATACAGCACCAAGGTCTGGTTTTCATAGACCAGCTCACGCCAAGGCAATTCAGGCGAACCTTCTTTTAAATGACCTGTCAGGAAACGCACACTTTGTGCATAATCCCGATGCGTTAATGGAATACCGGCGTAGGCGGAACAACCTGAAGCTGCGGTAATACCCGGCACCACCTGAAAAGTAATACCTGCCGCAAACAGCTCTTCAATTTCTTCGCCGCCACGCCCAAAGATGAAAGGATCACCGCCTTTCAGACGACAAACCCGCTTGCCTTCACTGGCATATTTGACCAATAAAGCATTAATCCCATCTTGTGGAACTGCATGATTGGAACGCGCCTTACCAACATAGATTTTTTCCGCATCACGGCGACACAGATCCATAATCGGTTCAGACACCAGGCGATCATAAATCACCACATCGGCTTGCTGCATCAAACGTAAAGCTTTCAGGGTCAACAGTTCTGGATCACCTGGACCTGCACCCACCAGATAGACTTCACCTTTCGGCTGTTGCCACTCTTGTAATGCTTGCTCGATCAGACGATCTGCTTCAGCCATATTGTCATTAAACACCTGCTCTTTCAGCGGACTGGCGTACAGATCTTCCCAGAAAATACGGCGCTGATCCGGATTGACAATTTTTGCTTTAACGCGACTGCGCCATTTGCCTGAAAACTCAGCCAGCTTGCCCATGCCATGTGGAATCGTCGCTTCCAGTTGAGTCCGAATCTGGCGTGACAACACCGGCGATGTGCCATTCGATGCCACCGAAATCACCAGCGGTGAGCGGTCAATAATCGCAGGCACCATAAAACGGCAATGTGGTGGATCATCAACACTGTTGACCAGTACATTTTCAGCTTCGCACAGCTCGAAAACCTGACGATTCACATCAGCATCATCTGTTGCTGCAATCACTAAACGATAATGGCGTAAAGGAATCTGTGTACTGAATGGTGCCTGCTCATATTGCCCTTGAGACTGCTGAACAATCTCAAGTAAATTGGCATCAATTTCAGGTGCAATGACATGAATCACTGCTCCTGCTTTTGCTAATAATACCGCTTTACGGTAGGCAATATGTCCACCACCGACAATCAGACAAGGTTGCTGTTGCAACTTTAACGAGATTGGAAAGATATCCACGAACTACCTCAAAATTTTAAATCTGATTGTCTATGCAATTTTCATGCACATTTAGCGATGCTGATATCAAGCATTAGTCGATATAAGTCGCACCACCCATATATGGACGCAATACTTCAGGAATCTCAATCGAACCGTCTGCACGCTGATAGTTTTCCATCACTGCAAGCAAGGTACGACCAACCGCCAGACCCGAACCATTCAAGGTATGTACAAATTCAGTTTTTTTCTGGTCGGCACGGTAACGCGCTTTCATACGACGCGCCTGGAAGTCACCCATGTTTGAACATGAAGATATTTCACGATAAGTATTCTGGCTTGGCACCCAAACTTCAAGATCATAAGTCTTGGTCGCGCCAAAGCCCATATCACCGCCACAAAGGATGATCTTACGGTATGGCAGACCTAATGCTTGCAAGATACCTTCAGCATGGCCGGTTAAATCTTCCAGTGCCTGCATAGACGTTTCAGGTTTAACAATCTGAACCATTTCCACTTTGTCGAACTGGTGCTGACGAATCAGGCCACGGGTATCACGGCCATAAGACCCTGCTTCACTACGGAAACATGGGGTATGTGCTGCATATTTTAATGGCAGACGATCTGCATCAATGATTTCATCACGCACGAAGTTAGTCACTGGCACTTCAGCAGTTGGAATTAAATAGAATTCTTTTTCGCCTTGAAGTTTAAACAGATCTTCTTCAAATTTAGGCAACTGACCTGTGCCACGTAATGAATCCGCATTCACCAAATACGGTACATAAGCTTCAGTATAACCATTCTGGTCTGTATGCGTATTCAGCATGAACTGTGTCAATGCACGTTGTAAACGCGCCAATGGGCCTTTCAAAACACTGAAACGAGAACCGGTTAATTTGGTTGCGGTTTCAAATTCCAGACCGCCCATCATTTCACCGAGGTCAGTATGGTCTTTGATCTCAAAATCGAATTCACGTGGTGTACCCCATTTCAGGATTTCCACGTTATCGCTTTCGTCTTTGCCTTCAGGCACAGCTTCATCTGGCAAGTTTGGAATAGACAGTAATTTTTCTTCAAGCTCCGCTTGCAGTTCAGCCAATGCTGCTTCAGCCGCTTTGATTTCATCACCAATCGCAGACATGCGTGTCATGATTTCAGAAGCATCACCGCCTGCCTTTTTAATTTGACCGACTTGTTTTGCACCGGCATTACGTTCAGCTTGCAGTGTTTCTGTCTTGGACTGAATTTCTTTACGGCGCGCTTCTAGGGAGGCCCACTCTTCAACATTGAGTTGAACACCACGTTTTGCCAAGGCCAAATTTACAGCCTCAATATTGTTTCTGAGTAATTTCGGGTCGATCATAATCAATCTTTGCAGAAGAAAAAAACTGGCTATAGTGTAAGCTCTTAACGTCAAAAAATACAGTGACTACGACCCCAGCTGTGCCTTATTAGCACAATATTTAGGAAGTCTTGGGCTGTAAAATGGCTAAATATTCAGGCCAAATCACTTCACCCAAATCTGCATAGGACACTTTTAATTCAGGCGTTCCTGCTGCTTTAGACGTTAATTCACCTGCCGGGTACACCAACACCAGACCCGACCTGTCAAAATAATAGTTATCACTCAGTTTTAACTGCTGTGCTTGTATCCCCTGTGTGCGTAGCCATCGAGTATTGGTTCGATATATCACATTGAGTAGTTTCTGCTCACCGCCCTTTAACATCAATTGATGCAAAGCCAGACGCTTTTTCTGTTTCATATCAAAATTGATATATTCCACATGTTCACTTGATGCAGTGTGATTCTTCACCAGATTGGAACTTATTAAGGCAAAAGTCGCCATATGATCACGCTGAGCGATAAATAGTACCTTGATAAAACGCTGATCCAGATAATGGGGCTCATCGGCTTTTTTAGGATTTTTCTGAGTCACTTTGGTGAATGCAACCGGCTCGGTATGCTGAATACGTTCTATAAAATATTGATCAATCCAGTCGAGGTTGGTATCCACCGTATGAAGATCAAAGCGTACACAGCCTTCTATTTCACACACCACTTTGGCCACCCCTTTGACGGGAATACTCTTGGCTTCAATCTGCACCCACGGATCTGTTTGGGTAAGCGTTGCAACTGAATTGGATGGCGGCTGACAGCCCAACATATATACAGTGATTAATAAGACAGCATAAAATTCAGCAGTTTTAAACAGATTGATCTTCATCCTGAGCTCCCAAAATTTTGCAATTTCATTGACTCGACTTTTATTTATTTTAAGATGCTCTTGTGTCTAGATATAGCTGAACCTTGTAGCCTGCTCAAAGCAATCCTGATAATCGGCAATAAAAAAGCAACCTGAATCGGTTGCTCTTTGATTTACTTGATACTTCTGATTATTGATCAATAATGTCCGTACCTTTTGGCGGGGTAAAGTTAAAGGTAGAAGCTGGAATACTGCCATTCACTTTCACATTACTAAACTTAATATTTGTAGTTTGGCCAAGTGAATCCTGCAGGATCATCAAGCTAGGTGCTTTATTGGCGCCAAAGCTAATGGTCAGGCTCTCAAAGACACCATCGGTATTTTTAGGATACAGCGTGTAATAGGTTTTACCCTTATTTGGCTGAGTGACCCGGTAAGACTGCATAATCTGACTGGTATTTCCTGACAGAAGCAAAGCCGGTGTATTGGCAACTTGCTCATCCAGGTTTTGACGAACCGCTTGCTGCAAATCCGGATCATAAATCCATACTGTTTTACCAGTCGTTGTAATGGTTTGCTTCGATGGTGCTGTCGTTTCCCAATAGAATTTACCCGGACGCTCGACTTTCATCACCCCTTGAAAGGTCTGATTCATATGTTGTGCGCTCAAGCCTTTTTTCTGGGTTGCTCTCGGATTGGTCACCTTGGTGCTTTGCTCAAAATTTGCCGTCATGCTACGCACATAATTCAGCTGCTTCACCAGACTGGCAGTTGCCTGTTGCTCCGACGCTGCCACAGGTGCAGCAAACACGGTTGTACTCATCATCGGTGCTAAAGTCACTGCACCCAGAGCCATAGTACAGACGGTTTTACGAAGCATATTCATAATTTCACCTTTATATTTTGTGTCATCGCAATTTATTTGATGTCTCATCTTAAACGAAAATTAAAAGCTAAAATGATAGAAAATAAGAACTTTTGTATGGTTATTAAGTCGAAATCTATTTTTTTGTTCATCATGATGAAGATTTCAGCCGTTTTTTTACATAAGCTGGATCAGGCGTTCATTACAGTCAATTTTCAGGCATAAAAAAGCCCACAGAAACTGTGGGCTTTTTTTCTATCTCAGCGAATTACGCTTCAACAGATACGTAGCGACGACCGAATTGGCCTTTCACTTCGAATTTGATTACGCCGTCAGCAGTCGCAAACAAAGTATGGTCACGGCCCATACCTACGTTTTGACCAGCGTGGAATTCAGTACCACGTTGACGAACGATAATGTTACCAGCAGTCACAGATTGACCGCCGTACATTTTAACACCTAACATTTTAGGATTCGAATCACGACCGTTTTTAGTCGAACCACCGGCTTTTTTAGTTGCCATGTCTATTTACTCCTCGTAATTAGCCTGAAATAGCTGTAATTTTCAACTCAGTGAACCATTGACGGTGACCTTGTTGTTTACGGTAGTGTTTACGACGACGCATTTTGATAATGCGGATTTTGTCGTGACGACCATGGCTAACTACTTCAGCAGTTACAGTAGCGCCAGCAACAACTGGAGCACCGATTTGAATGCTTTCACCGTTTACAAGCATCAATACGTCATCAAACGTAATAGTTGAGCCAGTTTCAGCTTTCAATAATTCTACTTTAAGGGTTTCACCCTCGATTACACGGTGTTGTTTACCACCGCTTTGGATTACTGCGTACATAATGTACTCCAAACAAGCCCGTGTCGTCGTGCCGATAAAGGAAGATATCGATCTTAAGACGTACGCCACTGGGGGATATCTAAGGGCGAGGATTTTAAGGGATATTCAAAAAAACAACAAGCCATTTTACTGAAATAATAATGGCGAGTATGTGCTAATTATTTAACACTTAAATAATTTCTATCAAATCAGACACTCAAGATATATTCAGCAACAAAATAATACAGCAGAAATTCGGCCAGTTTGATTAATATACTCAGCCTGATGAAGAGGGCGACATCGCTGACCTTTCCTAATTTTTTGTAGCGCAGAATATAGATCGAATCTGAATAAGATCTATAAAAAGCTGATTTTTAGTGGAGTTTATGCATTTCTTAGGTTTCACTCATGTTATAAATTGTTAAACTACGACCTGCGATTTACCAGACTAGAGGTTTTCTTTCACATGACCATCGACTTTAAGCAAGACATTCTCGCTCCTGTTGCTAACGACTTTGCTGCGATGGACACATTCATTAATGAAGGAATTACTTCAAAAGTTGCACTGGTGATGGCCGTCAGCAAACATGTGGTCGAAGCGGGTGGCAAACGCATGCGCCCGATTATGTGTCTTCTGGCTGCCAAGGCTTGTGGTGCTGAAGATTTAGAACCGCATCGCAAGCTGGCCGCGATTATTGAAATGCTGCATACGGCGACGCTGGTGCATGATGATGTGGTCGATGAATCTGGCCTGCGTCGTGGCCGTCCGACTGCCAATGCGACATGGAATAACCAGACTGCTGTTCTGGTCGGTGACTTCCTGATTTCACGTGCATTTGATCTGCTGGTCGATTTAAACAATATGGTCTTGCTGAAAGATTTCTCGACCGGCACCTGTGAAATTGCTGAAGGTGAAGTGCTGCAATTGCAATCCCAGCACCAGCCAGAAACCAGTGAAGCGACTTATTTAAATATTATTCATGGTAAAACGTCGCGCCTGTTTGAACTGGCGACAGAAGGCGCAGCGATTCTGTCGGGTAAAGATGAATTCCGTGAGCCTTTAAAAACTTTCGCCGGTCATTTCGGCAATGCCTTCCAGATTATTGATGACATTCTAGATTACACCTCCGATGCAGAAACCCTCGGCAAAAATATTGGTGATGACCTGATGGAAGGCAAACCTACCCTGCCATTGATTGCTGCGCTAAAAAATACCTCCGGTGAGCAGCATGAAATTATTCGTCGCAGTATTGCCACTGGCGGTACAGAACATCTCGATCAAGTCATTCAAATTGTCAATGCATCTGGGGCACTGGACTATTGCCGTCAACGTGCAACTGAAGAAACGGAAACCGCCATTCATGCCCTGCAGGCATTACCTGACTCTGAGTATCGTCAAGCTCTGATTAATCTGGCCAAACTGGCCCTACACCGAATTCAGTAATCTTTAAACTCGCCTATGCATATTAATTTTCTTGATCTTTTCCAAAACATGCAGCATCAGCTTGAGCAACCTCAGGCGGTGCTGGATGAAAATCTTCTCATTGAACTGATTGAAAGAATCAGACCGGAAGACAGCAGAAATACCGAAGAAATCGAAGCAAAGTTCAATGCATTTATCCAGGCTTTATTATTGACGCCGAATGCAGTTTCAGCATTACAGACATTTACCCTGCGGATCATTAACCGTTATAAACAGACCAGTCTGTTTTCCGATACCGGTATTTTGTCTCTGGATGGTTTCTGGAATCAGCTCAATCAGCGTATTGGCGCGCATATCCTGCCAGTTATTCCGGATCATCAGCAATTACAAGAATTATTTCGCAAGGTTTTTTATCAGCCGACCGATAAATACTGGCTCGACTATTTTGATGAAGATGACTGGCAACGCTTATTTTCAGTTCTCAATCAGGGTCACTCCAATCAGCCTGAAAAGACCCGCATTAAAGATCAACTGATCAAGGCACTGACCATTTTGTCGTATCGGATCAGTGGTATTGGTCTGCATCCTGAATTTATTAATGCACAGCCGGAACTGATGGAATATGAATCTCCTTTTCTGGTGCAGAACCGTGAGATTAACGAATTTATTCAGGAATACAAAAAACGCTATAACACGGTCACGCTGGTCGATTCGATCACCCCGCCAGATGCTTCGCAAGCGCTGGTCATGCTGGAACAGTGCCATGATGTCGTGGCAAAAATTCGCCGCTCTACCAAACGGATTGGGGTCAGTGTGAGTCTGACCTATATGCTGGCACTGCTGGAGCAGTGTCTGGAGCGGGTTGAAATCCTGCTCAACATGGTCATGGACGAGGATGACCTACGCTACCAGTCCATCGGCCTGTTTATTGCAGATATCACTGAAGCGATTTATAGCGAACGCAGTGTACGTGCCCTGCTGGCGACCAACAGTGAACTCCTGGCCTTGCAGGTGACTGAGAATGCCAGTAAAACTGGCGAACACTATGTCAGTACTGACAAAAAAGGCTTTCTGGCCATGTACAAATCGGCCGCCGGTGCAGGTGCAATCATCGCGACGATGGCCACCCTGAAAATCCTGATGACACGCCTGAGCATGGCGCCTCTCATGCAGGCCTTTAGCTATAGCATGAATTATTCGCTGGGTTTTATGCTGATTCATGTGCTGCATTTTACCGTGGCGACCAAACAGCCAGCGATGACAGCCGCTGCACTGGCGGCCACAGTCCAGCAACGCAAAGGCTCAAAAATGGCGCAAATTGCCGAGCTGGCCGCGCTGATTGTGAATATTATCCGTACCCAGTTTGTGGCAATTCTGGGCAATATTTCGATTGCCATTCCGGTGGCGGCATTGATTACCTTAATGTGGGACGTTGCTCTGCATGAACCCTTAATGAATCATGCCAAGGCAACCAAAACCTTACATGACCTGAACCCCTTTACCTCTTTGGCGATTCCGCATGCTGCGATTGCCGGGGTATGTCTGTTCCTGTCCGGGTTATTGGCCGGTTATTTTGACAACATGGCCGTCTACCGCAAAGTAGGCCCCCGCCTGAAAGCCCATATACGTTTATCGCAATTGATGGGACAGGAACGGCTGTACCGGTTTGCAGATTATATTGAACGTAATCTGGGAGCGCTGGCAGGTAATTTCATGTTTGGCATCATGCTCGGCAGTATGGGCACCATTGGTTTTATTCTGGGGTTGCCGCTCGATATCCGTCATATTGCCTTTGCCTCGGCCAACTTTATTCAGGGCCTGATCAATATTAATGGCCCGGATATTGGCTTGATTGTGGTGTCTTTCCTCGGTGTGTTGTTGATTGGCCTGACCAACTTATTTGTCAGTTTCAGTTTGACCATTATTGTGGCCTTACGTGCACGACGGGTACGTTTTGAACAGTGGAAACCGTTGGCAAAACTGGTCATGACTCACTTCCTGACCCGGCCAAGTGATTTCTTCTGGCCACCCAAGCAAAGCATTGAAATTGACGAAAATCATACATCGACAAAATCTTAAAACTGCGACAATTACAGTATATTTAGCAACAAATTCCTTACTAAAAAAATGGAATTCGCATAAAATACGCACACTTGAAAAAAAGTGTACTGACAAGTACACTTCTACTCCAGACAATTAACCGATCTGCGAACGGTTAAAGGGACAAGGATTTTTGGCATGCATTACTTGTTACTTTTTGTCGGTATTTTATTTTTAATTTTCAGTGTGTTCATCCTGAATATCCCTGCTTTAAGCAAGCTTGATTTGCACGCAGTGGAGTGGATGAGTCTGTATCGCACCGAGTTTTGGAATCGAATTACTCTGTCCTTATCAGTGATAGGTGGCATGCCATTTGTATTATTTTTATCCACACTATGGTGTATTGCCTTGCTGTGGTATAAAAAGCATACAAGCGTAATTTTTATATGTATCGGAATTATCGGAGGAATACTCCTAGCTTGGCTGTTAAAGTTTGCAATTGCCCGACCCCGACCACCAGAGTCCTTGCATCTGGTTGAAAGTTTTGGAAGTTCCTTTCCAAGTGCGCATAGTCTGTATGCGGCATGTCTGGCTTGTCTGGCAATTTACATGTATCGGCAACATTCTCGCTTTACCATCATCATGATCGGTGCAGGCTTATGGATGCTGATGATGGGGATTTCAAGAGTTTATCTAGGCGTACATTTTCCTTCAGATGTCATATCCGGCTGGAGTATCAGTTTTATTTGGATTTCGTTGTGGTATATGGTCTGGATCAGATATTGCGCGGCGCACAAATAAGAAAATTTAGATAAAGATCTAATAGAGGTGAAACAATGATGTCTGCAAAGCTTTGGGCACCTGCCCTGACTGCTTGCGCATTAGCAACAAGTCTTGCACTTGTTGGTTGTAGCAAAGATCCAAAAGAGGGCCAGCAAGCTGGTGCTCAACAACAGATGCCACCGACTGAAGTCGGTGTTCTTGTTGCACAACCACAAAGTGTAGAGCAGTCTGTAGAGCTCTCGGGTCGTACAACAGCATTTGAAATTTCAGAAGTACGTCCGCAAGCCAGTGGTGTGGTGCTTAAACGCTTGTTCACTGAAGGCAGTTATGTGCGTGAAGGTCAGGCTCTGTACGAAATCGATTCAAGCACCAACCGTGCGACCGTGGATAATGCTCGTGCAGCAATTGCCCGTGCTGAAGCCAATCTGGGTGTATTACGTGTGAAGGAAGGCCGTTACCGCCAGCTGGTTGGAACCAATGCCATTTCTAAACAAGAATATGATGACATCGTGGCACAGGTCAAACTGGCTGAAGCCGATCTGAATGCCAACCGTGCCACCTTGCGTAATGCCGAAATTAACTTGGGCTATTCGACTGTACGTGCACCGATCTCGGGCCAGACCAACCGTTCCTCTGTGACTGCGGGTGCATTAGTGACGGCGAATCAACCAGAGCCATTGGTTACCATTCAGCGTTTAGATCCAATTTATGTGGATATCAACCAGTCCAGTGCTGAGCTTTTACGTTTACGTCAGCAGCTCAACAAAGGCGATTTGAATAGCTCAAACAACACTAAAGTGAAGTTAAAGCTTGAAGATGGCAGCATCTACCCGATTGAAGGCCGTCTTGCATTTTCGGATGCCAGCGTAAATCCGGAAACAGGTACGGTGACTTTACGTGCGGTATTCCCGAACAAAAACCATTTACTCCTGCCAGGTATGTTTGCGACTGCGCAAATCGTACAGGGTGAAGTGCCCAATGCCTTCCTGATCCCACAAGCGGCGTTGACCCGTACTCCAACAGGTCAGGCAATGGCGATGCTGGTCGGTGCTGATGGTAAAGTAGCACCACGTCCAGTCACGACCACCGGCTCTCAAGGCAACAACTGGATTGTGACTGAAGGTCTGAATCCAGGTGATAAAGTGATTGTGGACGGGATTGCAAAAGTGAAACCTGAACAGCAAGTTGTAGCTAAACCTTATCAACCTCAAGCTGCTGCGCCACAAGGTGCTGCACCGCAACAGCCTGCAGCAAGCGAGAAAAAGGCAGATGATGCAAAGAAAGAACAACCTGAACAAAAACCTGCTGCAAATGCATAAGGAGTAATGGTTCATGGCTCAATTCTTTATTCATCGCCCGATTTTTGCATGGGTGATTGCATTGGTTATCATGCTGGCCGGTATTTTAACCATCAGCAAAATGCCAATTGCACAATATCCAACGATTGCTCCGCCAACCGTGACCATTTCTGCGACTTATCCAGGTGCATCTGCTGAAACTGTTGAAAATACAGTGACCCAGATCATCGAGCAGCAGATGAACGGTATGGATGGCTTACGTTATATCTCATCTAACAGTGCGGGTAACGGTTCTTCTTCTATTTCCTTGAACTTTGACCAGGGTGTTGATCCTGATATCGCACAGGTTCAGGTTCAGAACAAATTACAGTCTGCCACTGCACTTCTTCCCGAAGATGTACAGCGTCAGGGTGTGCGTGTCACCAAATCCGGTGCCAGCTTCCTTCAGGTATTGGCTTTCTATTCACCTGATGGCAGCCTGACCGCCAATGACATCAAAGACTATGTCAACTCGAATATTTCTGAACCTTTAAGCCGTGTGGCCGGGGTTGGTGAAGTTCAGGTCTTTGGTGGCTCTTATGCGATGCGCATCTGGCTAGATCCGGCCAAAATGGCTAGCCTGCAAGTAACACCGAGCGATATTGCGACTGCAATTCGCACCCAGAACGCACAGGTTGCGGTGGGTCAGCTTGGTGGTGCTCCTGCAGTTGAAGGTCAAGTGCTGAATGCGACCGTAACGGCTCAAAGCCTGTTACAAACTCCGGAACAGTTCAGCAATATCTTCCTGAAAAACACCACTTCGGGCGCGCAAGTTCGTCTGGGTGATGTGGCACGGGTGGAACTCGGTGCAGATAACTATCAGTTTGATTCGAAATTTAATGGCAAACCGGCTGGTGGTGTGGCAATTAAACTTGCCACAGGTGCTAACGCGCTTGATACAGCAAAAGCGGTTGAAGAACGCTTAGAACAGTTACGTCCGAACTATCCGCAAGGCATGGTCGATCAACTGGCCTTTGATACAACACCATTTATTGAACTGTCGATTAAGAGTGTGGTTAAGACTCTGATCGAAGCGATTATTCTGGTGTTCCTGGTCATGTTCTTGTTCTTGCAGAACTGGCGTGCCACGATTATTCCAACCATGGCTGTTCCAGTGGTGGTATTGGGCACCTTTGCGGTCATTAACGTTTTTGGCTTCTCGATCAACACCCTGACCATGTTTGCCATGGTACTGGCGATCGGTCTTCTGGTCGATGATGCGATTGTTGTAGTCGAGAACGTAGAACGGGTCATGGTGGAAGAGCATCTGGATCCTGTGTCTGCAACTGAAAAATCGATGAGACAGATTTCCGGCGCACTGATTGGTATTACCTCGGTGCTGTCTGCAGTATTCGTTCCAATGGCCTTCTTCGGTGGAACCACCGGCGTCATTTATCGTCAGTTCTCGATTACGCTGGTCACGGCAATGATCCTGTCACTGATTGTCGCCTTGACCTTTACCCCTGCCCTGTGTGCGACCCTGCTCAAACAGCATGATCCAAACAAGCCGGAAAGCAATGGTATCTTTGCGCGTTTCTTCCGCTGGTTTAACAGCAGCTTTGACAAGGTGTCTGTGAAATATCAGGGCGGCGTGAATCGCATGACCCACAGTAAGATTTTCTCAGGTATCGTGTATGCGGTGGTACTGGGTATTATTGTGCTGTTGTTCCAGAAACTGCCGTCTTCATTCTTGCCGGATGAAGACCAGGGTGTGGTCATGGCACTGGTTCAGTTACCACCAAATGCAACTCTGGAACGTACCGACAAGGTGGTCAATACCATGACCAACTATTTCCTGGAAAACGAGAAAGATCATGTCGAGTCAGTCTTTAGTGTGGCGGGTTTCTCCTTTACCGGTGTGGGTCAAAACGCAGGTCTGGCCTTTATTAAACTGAGAGACTGGTCAGAACGTACTAGTCCGGAATCTCAAGTCGGTGCCATTATCCAGCGTGGTATGGCGCTAAACATGATTGTTAAAGATGCGTCTTACATCATGCCACTGCAATTACCTGCAATGCCTGAACTGGGTGTGTCGGCTGGCTTTAACTTACAGCTTAAGGCGGCAGGTGGTCAAAGTCATGACCAGCTTCTGGCAGCACGTAATGCGGTTCTGGGCCTGGCAGCACAAGACTCGCGTCTGGCAGGTGTGCGTCCAAATGGTCAGGAAGATAATCCACAGTACCGTGTCATTGTTGATCATGCACAAGCCGGTGCACTGGGTGTCAGCGTTGCCGAAATTAACAGTACTATGGGTATTGCTTGGGGCGGTTCGTACATCAATGACTTCATTGATCGCGGTCGGGTCAAGAAGGTATATGTTCAGGGTGAAGCTGGCTCACGTATGATGCCGGAAGATCTGGACCAGTGGTATGTGCGTAATAATCGCGGTGAAATGGTGCCTTTCTCGGCCTTTGCCACAGGCGAATGGACCTATGGTTCACCACGTCTTGAACGTTATAACGGCGTATCGTCGATGAACATTCAAGGTACACCGGCTCCGGGAATCAGTTCGGGTGATGCCATGGTGGCCATGGAAGAAATTGCGGCGAAGTTACCAGAAATGGGCTTAACCGGCTTTGACTTCGAATGGACCGGTCTGTCTTTGGAAGAACGTGAATCTGGTGCACAGGCGCCGTTCCTGTATGCCCTGTCACTCCTGATCGTATTCCTGTGTCTGGCAGCCCTGTATGAAAGCTGGTCGATTCCGTTCTCGGTTCTGCTGGTGGTGCCATTGGGTATCGTCGGTGCATTGCTCATGACTTATGGCGGGATGGTGCTGCTGCAAAACCCGAACCTGTCGAATAACATTTACTTCCAGGTGGCGATCATTGCCGTGATTGGTCTTTCTGCGAAAAATGCGATCTTGATCGTGGAATTTGCGAAAGAGCTACAAGAGCAAGGTGAAGATTTATTCGAAGCAACCTTGCATGCGGCGAAAATGCGTTTACGTCCAATTATCATGACCACTTTGGCCTTTGGTTTTGGTGTATTGCCGCTTGCCCTGGCTTCAGGTGCAGGTGCAGGTAGTCAGCACTCAGTCGGTTATGGTGTACTTGGTGGCGTGATCAGCTCGACCTTGTTAGGTATCTTCTTTATCCCGGTATTCTACGTGTGGATTCGAAGTATCTTTAAATACAAACCAAAACAACAAAATCAGGAGTATAAGTCGTAATGCAAAATGTATGGTCTATTACAGGTCGTAGCATTGCGGTATCTGCCCTTGCGCTTGCTTTGACAGCCTGTCAAAGCATGCGTGGTCCAGAGCCGGTTGCACAGGCAAATATCCCGAGCAGCTATACCAATGCGTCTGGTACTTCTGTAGCAGAACAAGGTTATAAAAACTTTTTTGCCGATCAGCGCCTGTTACAGGTGCTCGATCTGGCATTAAACAATAACCGTGATTTACGTATTGCTGCATTAAACATTCAGCGTGCGCAGCAACAGTATCAAATTACTGAAAACAATCAGTTACCGACCATTGGTGCCAGTGGCAGCGTGTTACGTCAAGACACGGGCAGCAGCAATCCTCAAAGCCGCGGTGCTGTAACCACCTATAATGTAGGTCTGGGTGTAACCGCATTTGAACTGGACTTTTGGGGGCGTGTACGTAGCTTAAGTGACAATGCACTGGATAACTTCCTGGCGACTCAGAGTGCGCGAGATGCGACGCAAATTGCGCTGATTGGTCAGGTGTCTCAAGCCTGGCTCAGCTATTCATTTGCCAATGCCAATCTGGCTTTGGCTGAACAAACGCTAAAAGCACAGCTTGAATCGTTTAACCTGAACAAGAAACGTTTTGATGTCGGGATCGACAGCGAACTTCCTGTGCGTCAGGCCCAGATTTCCGTCGAAACGGCACGCAATGATGTCGCGAATTACCGCACTCAGGTGGCACAGGCACAAAACCTGTTAAACCTGCTGGTCGGTCAGCAAGTGCCTGCGACTTTATTGCCGGCACAACGCGTAACCAGCATCACGTCCAATACGGCACTGGGTGCAGGCTTGCCAAGTGATTTGCTGATTAACCGTCCAGATGTACGCGCTGCCGAGTATCGTCTGTCTGCAGCGGGTGCCAATATCGCGGCAGCACGCGCACGCCTGTTCCCGACCATCAGTTTGACCGGTTCAGCAGGTTATGCATCGACCGATTTAGGCGATCTGTTTAAATCAGGCAGTTTTGGCTGGTCCTTTGGCCCAAGTCTGGATATTCCAATTTTCGATTGGGGTACCCGTCAGGCCAATATCCAGATTTCTGAAACCGATCAGCAAATTGCATTATCAGATTACGAAAAGTCGATTCAAGCCGCTTTTCGTGAAGTAAATGATGCGCTAGCAGTTCGCCAAAACATTGGTGATCGAATTGCTGCACAGCGCCGTCTGGTAGAAGCCACCAATACCACATATCGCTTGTCGCAGGCACGTTTTCGCGCCGGGATTGACAGCTATCTGACGGTACTGGATGCACAGCGCGCCTCTTATGCCGCAGAACAAGGCTTGCTCTTGCTTGAACAGGCCAACTTGAACAATCAGGTTGAAGTCTACAAGACCCTCGGTGGAGGCTTAAAAGTCAATACCACGGATACCCTGCCGAATCAGCCGTCCGTGACTGAACAACGCCGCGCAGCAGCACAGCAGGCGAAATAGATTTAAAATAGAAAAAGAAAAGCTCACTTCGGTGGGCTTTTTTATTGCATTTTCAAAGCAGTTTTCCTATTGTCATAGACCAGCAATTTATTTAGAAAACATACGCATGTTACTTAGCAATCTGGAATCTGTACCGGGACACACTATTCGCCAACAAATTGATGTGGTTTATGGCAGTACGGTACGCAGCAAACATGTCGGGCGTGATTTACTCGCTGGCCTGAAAAATATTGTCGGGGGTGAGCTTACTGCTTATACCGAGCTGCTGGAAGAATCCCGTCAGGAAGCGATGAACCGGATGGTTGAAAAAGCCCGTAGCATGGGTGCCAATGCGATTGTCGGTATTCGTTTCTCGACCTCCAATATTGCCCAAGGCGCCTCTGAACTGTTTGTCTATGGAACGGCGGTCATTGTTGATCCAGTCATGCCAAAATTACCCGACCCTTTTCCACAGGCAGAATAATTCATGGACGGTTTAATTTTTCAGATCGTCATTTTTGTCATTCTGTTTAGCGTCGGTTTTGGCTTTGGTCGTTATAATGAACGCAAACATTTTCGTTATCTAGACGAACAGGAGCAACGACTGGCTTATATCCAGGTCAACAACAGCCGCTTTATCGTATCTGAACATTCCGGACAGATGATCAGCAGTAATGTGGTTATTTCCCATGATTATTTTAAATACGCAATTGCCAATGTGCAGAACATGTTGGGAGGTCGTTTGACCAGCTATGAAAGCGTGGTAGAGCGGGCACGGCGTGAGGCGATTGTACGTTTAAAACTTGAAGCTGAAAAAATCGGAGCCACCCAGATTATGGGGATTCGGCTGAGCACTACGGAACTGGGCATGCAAGGCGGTATGGTCGAAGTCTTTGCTTATGGCACTGCAATTCAGCAATCTGTTTCACTAATCTAAAAATAGCTATATAAACAATAGCATGCAGATGGTTAGTTCATGTTGCGCAGTACGCGCAGATAATTACTGAATGTGGATCAACTCGCTTATCGACTGGGGATGCAATATCATAGAAGAAGTGATTAAGCTCAAAGTTAGCGGCATAAATACAAATAATATGATGCCGTTTCTTCAGTCGATCAAACGGCACTCAATCCCATCTGTATTGCCTTATTATTTTTCTACGTCTTAAGCCGCATTGCTTAGAGAACGGCAGCAAGCTAAATGGCTATACATTGCCGAATTGACCGCCACCACCCAGCTTAAAAGTGCCCTTTTTAAATATTGGTGAACGAGATGGGGGCACTGATTCAGGCTGTTAGGCTCTTGCGTAATTCATCTTCAACGATACTGAGTTCAATTTCACTAAATTTACGAATCTCGCCTTCTGCATGCTTTTCCAGCATACCGCCGAGCAATGGCACTTTAACTTTTACTGTCCAGTTAAGCTGAAACTGGATCTGGTCTTCATCTCCAGTGACTGCACGCTGACAGGTCGCCTCGATCGGTAAATTTGCCCCGAGTTGTACCGTCGATGTCATTTGATTCAGATCGCTGATATCGGTACGCTGCAAACGGAATGCATCCTTGAGTAATTTTTTTGCCATATCCGGGATGTTGACATCCAGATTATAGGCACGTTTCAAGGTATACATATGCCCCTGCTTTTCCGAGACCAGAATTTCTAAATTTTGCGCAGGAATTCGATGACAGACTGCCTCATGCAAACGAATATCATTGGCCAGACGTTTAAATTCATCAATAGACACGCCATTGATAATTGCTTTCACAGTGAACTGATGTGCCATGCTATTTTTCCTTATTTTTATTGCATTATTCGCTTAGGTCACTCCGGACTATCGCAAATAAAACCAAACACAGAGATGATTCTGCAATTTATATCAACTTTATAGCATCTGTCATTATTCTTTTATCGGGAAATAGCGGCAATTCGGTCAATCTGTGCAAGATAGTTTTGCAGACAACTGTGTCTGGCCACAACTGATCTGTAGCTGCGCTGTGGCATAGTCAATCACGACATGAAATTCATCGGCGCCATCGTCTAAACCGGACACATACCATGTGGTTCCGTTTGGAAAATCCTGCAACCAGTCTGCTTTATAAAAGTCTGAAACCGAATCAAACTGCACATACAGTTCAGGCTGCGCTTCGATCTTCATTGCCAGAGCCATAAACTTCTGTAATTGCGCCTGCTGAAAATCAATAATCATACTATTTCCCCCTGTTTAGACATGATGATAGCGCAGCGATCTTCATATATGTTTAAAGGGTTCTTCTCGCTATACGACTGCCGAGTTTTGACATCTGGCCCATTATTGGATTAAACATAAGCTAGCGCACAAAAAACAAGATCTCATCCAATATAACGAAGGATATACTCATGGTGCAGGGAAAAATGCAGGTAGAAAGTGTCCAGTTTCTGGCAGAAGATGGTTATAGCTTAAGTGGCAAACTCTACCGGACACCGTCTGTGGCGAAGGCCAATATTGTCGTTGCCTGTGCGACGGGAGTACCGCAAGCGTTTTATCGCCGTTTTGCAGAATATGCAACTCATGCCGGTTTTCAGGTGCTGACCTTCGATTATCGAGGGGTGGCCGCTTCCGCACCGAAACAGCTCAAAGGCTTTAAAATGTCTTATCTGGACTGGGGAGAATATGACCTGAGTGCGGCAATTGAATATTTGGGCCGGACAGGACTGGATATTTATATGATTGGCCATTCCTATGGAGGTCAGGCATTAGGTCTGTGTAAACATCATGACCGCATCGAAGCGATGTACTGTTATGGCACAGGCGCCGGCTGGCATGGTTATATGCCACTCAAGGAAAAAATCAAGGTTCAGATGATCTGGAATATTGTTTTCCCTCCACTTGTAGCAATCACCGACTATTTGCCATGGAGCAAATTTAACATGGGTGCAGACTTGCCACGTGATGTCTATGATCAGTGGCGTAAGTGGTGCAAATATCCGACCTATTTCTTTGCCGATCCGGATTTGAAAGACTTACACCTACGTTATGCTGCGGTAAGTACTCCGATTTATGCGGTTGCTGCTCTCGATGATGCTTGGGCCCTGCCTAATTCCAGACATGCTTTTATGCAATATTACCGTCAGGCAAACGTGCATTATATTGATCTTAAAGCTGAAGATTATGGTTTAAAGGACATTGGTCATATGGGCTATTTCCGTCAGGGGGCAGAAAAAATCTGGCAAGATGCCTTAAATACCTTTTCCGAATTACATCGGCTTAAATATGCAGCCTGATGTTTAATGCCTATCGTTTCCTGCAAAACTTACAAGCTTCCTGAGCAGAGAGATCAAGCACAATCTGACCGTAAAAGATCGGTACGAATTTCCTGACGATGCTCTTGGCCAAAACGGTCGACATGCGTATAAAACACGCCATAGCGGCCGACATAATATTCCAGTGACTGATGGTAAAAATTCCAGAAAATCGACCACTCCCCTAAATCCATCTGACGAATTTGTGTACTGCTTTGCATGGGCATTTTTTGCAAGATTTCCTGCTGTAACTGCTCTGCCTGTGCCCTGTCCTGAATAGCTACATGACGCTGAAAAAACAGCTGAGCAACATCATCAAACAGTTCCAGTTCATAAGCATCAACCAGATGCACCTGTTCCTCATGCGTAGTCATGACATGTTCTGAAATACTGGCAATTTGTTCAGGTTTTTCTGCACGCTGCGCAGAGAGATAAGACTGGGTTTTATAAATTTTCCGCCCCACGATCCAGGCGGCATTGAACAGTAAAAAAATACACAGCAAGAGCAACAATTTAAACATAGTAGATCATCTCGTGTGGCTGATTTTATTTTTATTACCGAGCACTTCATATTCATTTGAATAATGGCCTAACACCTAGCATACGTCTATTTTTTAGACAGTGCAAACTCCTGCACTATTTCGATGATGGCATCCTTGACTCGATTTTATGGGGATTTAAAGTAAGCACGGCGATTCTAGCAAAGCTTGCTGTAAATTTGAGCACCCGCTCCTGAGAAGCGTTGATTTTAGAAAATCAGATAAACAAAACCGACAGATCAGCAACATAAGTTATCTTCACCTACTGGTTTTAAGAAAATCCTCTCAAAAAACTACAAGATTGTTATTTTGTTTCAACCTGCATTTCTCTTCCAATGAAGCCTTCCTGTAAATGTTCGAGAATTCGAGAAAATGAATAACATGGTGATTCGTGAAGGGAAGATTCAGGATATACCTCAAATTATTCAGGTGATTCATGACAGTATTCAATCTTGTGTTTTAGATCATCAACGTGAGGACAGTCGCATCCAAAGCTGGCTGGAAAAATTTGATCACGCCAGCCTGATTGTCGATATGCTTTATAACGATTGTTGGGTTTGCCTTGTGCACGACAAAGTAGTCGGGTTTTTATTGGTCAGTGATACTGGAGAAATCCGGATGCATTATGTCGCCCCACATTGCCAGAGGCTTGGATTTGGCACCAAATTATTTAATCAAATGCATGCAGCATTAGTAGAGAAAAAAATCTATCAGATTGCAGTCAAGTCGACTCAAACAGCCCTCAGCTATTATCAGCGATGTGGATTTGATTCCAGCCCTGCACATTCACAAGATGATGGATCATATCTGTATAAATACGTTTTTTAATCCGCGCCCTGCTCAAAGTTTAATTGATCACGCCCGGTGTGTTTGGCCAGATACAGCTGCACATCTGCAGCTTTCATCAAGGCATGAATATCGGCATATTGATGTTGTGGGCTTATCCAAGCCGCGCCCACACTGACCGTGATCCAGGCTTTGCCATCCGGCCGGTTTAGATGTTCAAATTGTTGTTCCCGAACCTGCTGAATGACACGTTCCAGATATTGCAGGGCAACCGGAATCGGTATATCACCAAGCAGAATGGCAAATTCCTCCCCGCCATAACGCGCCAGATAACCCGATTGAGGCAAGCTGGCCTGAATCACCTTAACCAGGTTTTGTAGAATCTCATCACCCTTTAAATGGCCATAATGATCATTATAATTTTTAAAATAATCAACATCCAGCATGGCAAAAAGCAGTGTGGCATGTGAATGTTGCTGGCTTTGCAAAAACTTCTGCTGGATTTCACTATTTAAAGCACGCCGGTTAAAAGCACCGGTCAGCGCATCAATCTTCATCTGATGTTCCAGTTTGGCATTCAGTTGATGCAGTTGCTGGGTACGCTCTTTGACTTTTTGATCAAGCGAACTGTTGAGCTCGATGAGGTTAAAATTTAGCTGTTCTGTCTGATAAGTTTGATGCGCATAGTGTCTAGACTGCTGAAACATAATCAACAAGGCATATAAACTGGTGGAAATGAAAGACAAATGTGTGGTTTGAATGACATTAATCAGCAAGAGATAGTCATTTAAAAATGTCAGACACAAGAAAATAATGGCAAACAGATTCAGGCGTGAATACGGTTGCTTATCACGTAGGGTCTGATAAAACCCGTACATAAAATTCCCAATAATCACCAGACCATAAATCGCACTATAGAGCGCAAGACGTTCAAATAACTCGGGGGTAGAAAATAGCGTCACACTGATATTCAAAATCAATAAGACGATCGCAATATAATAAATCAGCGGTTTTAAATAGCGCTGATTAAACAGATGCATATAACTGAGGAAAAATAATACCGCCAGAAACGTAAACAGATACTCTAAACGTGTTCCCCATAACCAGTCGATATTGGTAAATACCGAATAAGCATAGGGCGCTGAAAACATATTATGCAGGGCCAGAAAGATAATAAAACAGCCAAACACAAAAATGCTTTTGCTATTACGCTCTTTCGATCCTCGAAATATTGAAAACAGGATATTGAAAACACCCACCCCGAGTACTGCGCCACAGGTCATGGCAATACTCATCATCAACTGCTGGAATTGACGATTGACTGTACCTGCGACCCCAATCTGCATTGGGCGTTCCAGCCCTCCATGCAAATGAGTGTAATTCGAGGCCTGAATGCTTAAGGTAATGTATTCACTGTCTGCAACGAAATAGCCAATCCGGGGGGCTTTTTCAGTGATCTGCTGTTCAGGTGTTTTACTGATTTGCCCAAGCCGGACAATAAACTCGCCATTTACATAGACCCGATAAGCGCCATATTGAGCAGGAATCCGAATGGCAATCCGGCGTCCGATAAATTCTTTAGGAATTTTATAATGGCTAATAAATGTGCCATAACCAATATTTGAGTTGGTCAGTATTTTAAAAGAAGCCGGCAATTCCACTGTTTTTGATAACAGTACGGAACTTGGCTGGACAATAAACTGGCTCGGATAAAATAACCATTTCCCCTGCAAAGGGCTGCTGCTGTGTTCGCTAAAATGAATTTCAGAGATATGATCACGGAACTGCTGCTGCACCCCGGGGGATGTGGCAGCGATCTGGGCAGATACTGAAGTGCTCATCAAGATGCCCCAGCTTATGGCCCAAACCCACATTACAAAATAGACATTCCTTATCACGTTTTGCAAAGACAGTAGTTTCCTGAAAAAGAGCTTTATTCTTCTTATAATCTACTTGGAATATCAGGGAGTTCAAATATTTTTTTGTAGTTTATCGGAAGAAGCCCCCAATACTGAGACTTCTCCCGATCAGCATTCACTCATGATACTGAATGAATCTTATTTCAATGAATTAATCACGTGTTTTTACATCAAACAGTTCAATTTCAAAAATCAGGTCTGAATTGGCTGGAATCACTTTGCCCATTTTACGTTCGCCATAGGCCAAATGTGCCGGCACCAGCAGTTTACGTTTACCGCCCACTTTCATGCCCAAAATGCCCTGATCCCAACCTTTGATCACACGGCCTGTTCCGATCACGGTTTCAAAATAATTACCGCGATCAATCGATGAATCAAACTTGGTTCCATCTTCTAGCCAGCCGGTATAGTGTGTGGTAATCAGCGCGCCTTTTACCGCCTCTTTCCCTTCGCCTACTTTTAAATCAATAATTTCAAGTTCGTTAATCATACTTATTTACCTGAGATTGGCATAAATTCAAAAACCAGTATAAACCGGATTGATTGATTTTTTTAGGCTTTAGTCCTTGATGGATTAAAAGCTGAGTTCCTGAATATTCTGATCATTGAGTAAATGCAGGGTGAGTTTTTGATGGTTTTTGGCCGATCCCATCAGCACCCATCTTCCGCTAATCTGCTGCTCAACCTTGCGCTGTGAAGAATGCATGACTTTTAGCTTATATTGTTTGAAAAGCGATTCATAATGGTTGAGCTCATGTTTCTCAAAAGGACAGACAATTTCGTAATTACGTTCCTGATTCAGCGACTCGATCCCGCGCTGTACATACATCAGTAGAACCAGTACCACCATGACCATTAAAGTGGCCCAGATACTCAGGATTTCATAACCCGCACCGGCTGCCATGCCCAGTGCTGCGGTCATCCAGATGGTGGTGGCCGTGGTAATTCCTGAAATACGGTTCTCATCTTTGAGAATGACCCCTGCCCCTAAAAAGCCTAGCCCCGTCAGGACATTGGCCGCCAGCCGGTCAGGATTTTCCACACCTATTTTCAGGGAAATGATAGTAAACAGACAGGAGCTGAGACTGACCATGATCATGGTACGCAGTCCGGCAGATTTACTATGATATTCACGTTCTGCACCAATAATGGCCCCGATCGCGACGGCCAGCAGTAAATCATAAAGTTCATGGTACATGACATAACCCTGAGTATTTTTATCCCTCAGGTATACGCAATTTAAGCGACAGGATACAAGTCCAGACGTGCATCCTTATGCGTCCTTATTGTAACTGTTCCCACTCGACCAGCACCTGCCCCTGATCGCCAATCAGAGTCCATTCACCATCCATCACATTGAGCTGTAACTGCATGGTGCGTGCACATAATTGTGGCAATGCATCGGTGGTTGTAGTCGATAATTTCCACACCTCCACATTCTTTAACGTCTTTAATTTGCTGCTGCGCTTATACCATTCATCTACCGCAGAACCATAGGTCACCACAGCCACTTGCTTACAACGCGCACTGGCTTTTTTGACTTTATCTTCATCCGGGCTACCGACTTCAATCCATTTCACCAATTGACCAGTGAGGTCTTTTTCCCACAAGGCCGGCTCATCGGTTTCAAACAGATCCTTGGTAAATTCCAGCGTTTCATCGGCATAACGCGCATACGCCAGAATACGCACCATCAGGCGTTCAATGGTTTCTGAAGGATGCAGCGCCATCGTCAACTGATAATCTGCATAACGGTGCGTATCCATATCTGCAATATTCAAATCAACCTTATAAATCGTCGCTTTTAACGCCATAACACAATCCTCAAATTTGGCGCCTAGCATATAAGATTTAGCAGTATTTTGCTGAACAGATTTAGGTCAATAGCTCATTCAGCGCCTTAGCAACAGTACTATTATTTTTCCGGATCAATACGGCATTGCATCAACGCGCTTTCAAACTCCAGCCAATCCCGTGACTGTTGATAAATCACTTCGATCCGGTTATCAATACCTGCCTCGACCGACTGATAATTAAACTGCTCCGGATTGAAATTAAAGCTTTTCCAGCCCTGATCGGTATTAAAAATTCCTTTGATTCTGAGCCAGTCTTTTTGTTCACACAGCAAGTCGAGCAAATCATAAAAATGAAATTGCCAGCGTTTCGGCAACTTCCAGCCCGCAACCTGATAGCCCTGCGCGCTTTCCACATAATGATAAGGCAGTTGCTGAATCAGCACGGGTACCTCTGGGGAAGGATTGATCTGTTGCTGTTTTAATAAAGGCTGGAGCTGACGTACAGAACCTTGATAATCCTGTTTAATCTGCTCAATGCTCAGCTGTCCCTGCTCTGTGCACAACCACTGCTGGGCATAGACTTGATATTCCGCCTGAAGCTGCATAAGCGCAGCATGATCTTCGGCTGTCATTAAATCTGTATGGGAAATCACCACAATATGCGCAGCCTTAAGCTGGTCTGCATACAGGTTTTGCTGAGTCCAGTCCCGGTCATGCAAACGTGAACCATCGACCACCGTGACCAAGGCCTGCATGTTTAAATGGCTATGCCAATGCGGTTCGGTCAACTGTTCCAGGAGTTGCCCGGGATGCCCCAATCCGGTCGGCTCGATAAACAGCCGATCCGGTTTCACTTCGGACAGTAAACGTGACAAGGCAATCTGCATCGGCAACTGACTACTACAACATAGGCAGCCACCCAGTAATTCCTTTACCGCATAGCCTGAATCTTGTGGTAATAACTGCTGATCCACCCCGATCTGACCGAACTCATTCATCAGTACGGCCCAGATTTCCTGTTCAGGTTTCTGCTGTAATAAATGTTTAAGCAGTGTGGTTTTACCCGCCCCCAAAAATCCAGAAATGATATGGACAGGAATCGGCTGTGCTGCGGACAGAATTTTCAAAATTGGTTCTCAAGAAATTAAATAGACAAGATCATGCCCTGTATTATAGGACACAGCATGGTTGTAGAGACATTTTCTTGCTCAATGGCGACTTGAAACCATCAGTTTATAAGTTAAGCGAATTATCCCAAATAGAGAATCCTGATGTTTATTCATATTTAAAATTCAGCTTTTTGAAACATTCATATACATTTTCATTAAATAGAACACTGCATAATTAACAGTAATTAAACAACTTTCTGCATTGTGTATATGCTGAGTTATTCACTCCGTGTCGCTTTTGTTAATTGATTTGCTCATCAAAATTTCAGTGCTTAGGATGAACTCCTGTCGAATTGATGTGATGGTCAGCTCGGCAAATTATATGACATAAATAAAGGATGCCAAAAATGAAATATGCACAAATCTTACTTGCAACAACGCTTACTGCTGCTGCAGCCACCAGCTTTGCCGCGACTGAAACAACAAATGCAAATACAAACACTGAAGAAAAAGTGATTGTCAGTACCCAGGAATTGCCTGAGTCAAATGCTCCGGTTGCTGGCGCAAATGCAGAACAACCAGCTGCATCTGAAGCTGCTGCAGAAAGCGCAACACCTGCACAACCTGCAGCACGTTAAGTGATTTAACGACGGGTTAAATGATCAAAGAAAATATCAGGGCAGTATTTCTCCAGTAGGCTTAGCCTGTACTGCCTCATATTGATCGATGCTGAATCATGCTTTGCGCGGGTTCAGCATTTTTGTTGACTAGATTTAAATGCCCATCATAGTTAAAACTGATCACAGGATTGAGAATGACTATTGAATTATTTTAACTTTATCATTTAAATTCAATAATTTAATTAATAAAAATCTATTTAAAATTAATATTATTGATATAGCTCAACTACTATCGCCTAACTTGTTTCTAGCTCAGAACTGTCCCTTAATAGATTGAAATGCAAGTCGATTGAATGGACATTCACTATGAGCAATACCAATTACAGCACTGATGTAGCAATCCTCGGCGCTGGGCCTGTAGGCTTAACCATTGCCAACTATCTGAGCAAGCAAGGCGTGAGCGTCACGATGGTCGAGCAACTGGATAGTTTGATTGATTATCCACGTGCCATTGGGATCGATGATGAATCTTTGCGTACCATTCAATCCTTAGGTTTGGTCGATCAAGTCTTGCCCCATACCACGCCCAATCATGCCATGCGCTTTTTAACACCTAAGGGTCGCTGTTTTGCAGATATTCAGCCTTTAACCCGCGAATTCGGATTTTCACGCCGTAATGCCTTTATTCAGCCACAAGTCGATCAGGTTCTGCTTCAGGGCTTAAAACAATATAAAAATACGCAGGTGCTGTTCTCACGTCAATTGACCCAGTTTAGTCAGGATGCCGAGGGTGTAACGCTTAACCTGCAAAACGAACAAGGGGATACAGAAACAGTCCGTGCCCAGTACCTGATTGCCTGTGATGGCGGTAACTCTTATGTACGCCGCAATCTGGGCATTGCTTTTGAGGGTGAAACTGCGCCGAATCAATGGATCGTGATCGATCTTGAAAATGATCCGCTTGCGACACCGCATATTTACCTGTGTTGTGATCCGGTACGTCCTTATGTATCCGCCGCATTGCCCCATGGAATTCGCCGTTTTGAATTTATGGTTATGCCGGGTGAAACTCAGGAAGAACTCAGCAAACCGGAAAATATTGCCAAATTACTGGCCAAAGTGCTTCCAAGTACCGATGGCATCGAAGTGATCCGTCAACGTGTTTATACGCATAATGCCCGTATTGCGGACAAGTTCCGGGTAGACCGCATTTTACTGGCAGGTGATGCTGCGCACATTATGCCCGTCTGGCAAGGTCAGGGTTATAACAGCGGGATGCGGGATGCCTTTAACCTGGCCTGGAAAGTCGCACTGGTGGTTCAAGGCAAAACCGGCCCAGAACTTTTAGATTCGTATCAGATTGAACGTAAAGACCATGCCAAAGCCATGATTGATCTGTCCGTAATGGCCGGTCATGTATTGGCACCACCGAAAAAGTGGCAAGGTTTTGTCCGTGACGGTATCGCCTATGCCCTGAACTATATCAAGCCGATCAAACAGTACCTGCTGGAAATGCGCTTTAAACCGATGCCGAAATATCATGATGGTGTGCTTTTGAGCAACGGCGCCAAAAATTCTCCAATTGGCAAGATGTTCATTCAGCCTCAAGTTCAGCTTGCATCAGGTGAAACAGTGTTACTGGATGAAGTCATCGGCAATGATTTTGCCATTATTGCCTGGGGTGTCGATCCAAAATGGGGCCTGAGTCCAGAGACACTGCAACAGTGGAAAACCCTCGGGGTAAAATTCATTCAGGTGATTCCGGCAGTGCAGTTACAAAATACCCAGCGCCAACCGTTTGAAGATGTCATCACCCTTGGTGATAGCGGCACAGAAATTCGCTCCTGGTTTGGCAATACTTCCGATTCAGTGGTGATCTTGCGTCCTGACCGTTTTGTGGCCGCACTGGCCATTCCACAATCACTGGAAAACACCAGTCAGCAACTGTTTAAAAAGCTGTACCTAAAATAATTTTAAGGTCATTTTTTACCACGCTTCGGCGTGGTTTTTTATTGTGATGAGATATCCAGATCAAGTGATACAGAACGATGAACTAAACTCGGTAGTCTTGAAACCACGGCATGTCTTTCAGGGAATCACGAGAGGCCATCTGCTGCAAATAGGGTCTGAACTCGTCAAATGGCGGTAAAATTTTCGCAGAGATCGCAAAGATCAAACAATAGGCAGCATATAAGTCTGCTGCGGAAAATTCTTCACCCAGCAAATAGGGATTGGCCTGACTTATGCCCTGTTTCAGAAAATCAAATACGGCTGCTTCATTGCCGAAACTTAAACTTCTGCGGTTCTGTTCAATATTTTCTGGCGAGACCTGCAAATTTTTTATATCGATATATTCGGTGAAGGGCCCATGACAGAACAATATCCATTTTAAATATGCCCCACGCTTGGGTTCATCCAAAGCAGGTGCCAAGCCTTTATCAGAATACTTATCTGCCAGATAGATAAAAATGGCGGCCATTTCTGAAATGACAATCTCCTGATCGACCAGACAGGGAACTTTTCCTATCGGATTAATCTGTAAATATTCAGCTTGATGCATATATTCATAGGACACTTCCACCTGCTCAATCTGGTCTTCAATCTGCAATTCTTTCAATAAGGGCAACAGGGTCAGGCCCCGTGATTGCGGATTGTTATAGAGCTTCATCATATTGGTTTAACCATTTTTTATTTTTAGAGTTTCAGTATAAAACGGTTTTCTGTGTCAATTTACACAGATGTGCTACAGATCATTTCTGTCGCACAGCTTTTAAAATATAGGCAGACCAAAGATGCAAATCTTAAAAAAGATCGACACAAAACTTTTCTTTTAAGACTTTTAAAATCAGATCAATCACCACATGTTTTTGGTCTTTACGATAATTGGCATATAGCCCAATCATGGGCAAAGGTTCAAGGGTCTTTTTCACCACGATATTATCGCCGAGTAATGGAATCACATAGGCTGGTACCAGACTCCAGCCCACGCCCATTCCGACCAGATTGACATTGAGCAGGATATTGGTGGAATGCTGCACCACATTGACCTTCAATTTGGACTGTTTAAAAAAGTCTTGAATAATTCGATGCAATTGTGGTGAAGCCTGTTCATCACTAATGACAAAATCCTGATTTTCAAAGCTCTTAATACTGACATGTGGCAGGGTCGCAACCGGAGAATCTTTAGGCACAATCAGGGTTAAAGGTTCATCAAAAATCCGGATCGAATCAAACTCGCTCGACTGTCCCGGATAGCGGGTAAAAGCAATATCGATCTGGCCTTTTCTTAAAGCACTAAACTGCTCAGCGTCGGTCAAACTATGAAATAGTGCTTTCAGTTCAGGAAAATGTGCGCGGATATTGGGCATGATATAGGGAAAGACTTTCATTTCCGCAACCGGTACAAATCCGATATTCAGCTGATCCTGATGTGCATTGGCAATCTGTCTGGCAGCGTGGATCGCACGTTCTGCATGTTCCAGACTGAGCAAAGCTTCTTTTAAAAAAACCTGTCCGGCCTCGGTCAGGTTGACCTTACGGTTATTTCGCTCCAGTAACTGTACGCCTACCTCACGCTCCAGATCCTTGATTTGCTGACTTAAGGAAGGCTGTACAGTATTCAATTTTTCCGCAGCCCGGGTAAAATTCAGTTCCTCGGCCACAGTGACAAAATAACGTAAATGTCTTAATTCCATTTTATGCTTCCTGATTTTCCGGTACGTGTATTGGTCTTTTGGCCACATACTGACGATAAACCAAGATCGTCACAATGACGAGTGCAGCACTCGACACATACATCGCTTCAAAGCCCCAATAGGCAATCAATAGGCCCATCACCACGGAACCTACCGCCAAACCCAGATCAAACAGGGTAAAGAAGGTTGAAATCGCATGTCCCATACGCTGCTTATCGACAGATTGAATTGCGAGTGTCTGCAGACATGGAAATAATGAACCATAACCGATCCCCACAAAGACCGCTGATAACCAGAGCGTCCATTGATTGGATATCAGACTCACCATGACTAGGCCAATCGCAAAGAAAATAAAGGAAGGATAAATGACAGCACTTGGTCCCTTACGATCATAGATTTTCCCGACCCACGGCCGTACCAACAGCATCGAAGCCGCAAATACAATAAAAAATACGCTGGTATAAGCCAAAAGCTGCTTGCTTTCACTAAATGCCGTGATAAAACTCATGATGCCCGAATAAGCAAATGCCGTCAGCAATGCCACACAGCTTACCGCCAGGACTTTGACTTCCAATATATCTTGTAGACTCAATTTGGTTTTTTCTGTGCCGATCCGCCTTGATTTTGGCAGTTCGGTAATTTTCAGCATCCAGCAGAAAATCAGTCCCAGAGAAATAATAATAGCCAGAATCCCAAATAAGCTTTTAAAGCTGGTGAATTGAATGACGGTCAAGGCCAGCAATGGGCCAAATACCACCCCCAGATTGGTCGACATGACAAAATAGCCCATGCCCTCGCCTTTACGCTGTTCTGGAATAAATTCATTGGCCACCGGAACCGCCACCGTGGTCAAAATACTGAACCAAATGCCATGTAGAAATCGCACCAGCAACAGTGACCACAAGCTATCAATGAGCAAATAGCCAAAGGCAAACAGCGCAAAAATCACGCCTGCACCGCGCATCGAGATTTTCTTGCCCAGTTTTTCGATGATCATGCCGGAAAAAGGCCGAACTGCAATTGATGATGCCAGAAACAAGGTCAGTGCCAGACCCGCTTCTTTGACTGAGCCCCCCAAATCTTTCATGATGTAAATCGGCAAGATGGTCAGTAAGGCAAAATAATAAACAAACAGAAAAAAGTTATTGCATAAGCACAAGATAAATGAGCGATTCCATAAACGCTCGGGGCTGAAAGACATAAAAACCAACTTTAAGAAAAATAGACCAGGCTCAGGCTTGAATTACAACAGGATGCAGCACTAACCCAACCAGCGCCCGGATGTAATTTTCATCCGGCATACGATTGAAAAAAATAATCTGGTAATGGATCGGGCCGTACAAACTGTCCAGCATTAAATCAAAAGGATAATCCGCGCGAATCTCGCCACGCTCAATCGCTTGCTGAATCAGTTGATGAGTCTGCTGTCGACGCGGCAATAAATATTGCTGAAAGAATTCACCGGCCAGCTCACGATGATTGGCGATTACCACCAGTAAAGCCCGACCAATCGGATGGTTGAGCGCCTGAGACAACAAGCTTAGCTGTCGAATCAGATTACTTTTCAGGTCATTTGCAGGATCAGGCTCAAAGACTGAGACCGTATGCTGTTTGAAGGTATCTAGCACCAGCTCCGATTTATGCTTCCACCAGCGATAAATCGTAGATTTTCCCACCCCAGCTCGTGCTGCAACAGCCTCAATAGTCAGTTGATGATACTCTCCCTCTGCCAATGCATCGGCAACCGCTTGCAAAATACATTGCTGTCGTCGTGAGCTTTTTTCGTCATGATTCATAAAGTCTACTTATCTTCAAACACAATCGATACGATACGTATCGTTTTATATTAGAGCAAAAAACGATAAAGCTCCAGACATAAACTGAAATTAAGGCAAAAAAGACTCTCTTATAAAGTCATGCTGATCAGTTAAAGAATTTAAAAATAGACGCTTTAACTGCTTAGTCATTCATGATGGAGTCTTAAGGTTTTAAATCAAATATTTTCAATATCATTTGTTACTTTGATTTCATTCAAATGAGCAGCGGAACTTCGCAAGGAAGGCATCTTGCAGTCATATTCCTCACCGCAAAACTCGTCAGCCACCCTCGACTCGTAAATTTGTCATGGAGACCATCATTTTTTAAATCTTGCGGTGCAATACACCCCATGCCTCAAACAGTTGCGGATGACTTTTCCACCTATCACATATAATCCTCAATTTAAAAAAGAAAATGCCAGTCAATTGGTTAACTGACTGGCATTACTCTTATGAAGATGTTTTTAAATCACCGCTTAACTCTGTGCAGTCTTTTTATAAATACTGCATGAAGGATGATGATTCTCTTGCAAACGCGCGACTTTACGCTGTTCGGCTGCTTCAAAACGGCAACGTTTCCAGTCATTGTCCAGGTTCAAAGCCGGAATCTGTTTCGGTTTGCCATTTTCATCTACGGCCACCATAGTGAAATAACAGCTATTGGTATGGCGTACCGTTCTTTTTTGAATATTCTGCGCTTCTACACGAATCCCGATTTCCATCGAGGTGCGACCAACATGGTTGACACTGGCCAAGAAAGTTACCAGCTCACCCACATGAATTGGTTCCTTAAAGTTCACCTTGTCTACCGATAAGGTCACGACATAACTGCCCGAATAGCGACTCGCACATGCATACGCCACCTGATCCAGTAATTTCAGAATGGTTCCACCATGAACATTTCCTGAAAAATTTGCCATATCTGGCGTCATGAGAACTGACATCGTTAACTCTGACTGGTCATCTGACACTGCTGCAATTTGATCTAAAGGGGCCATCGTTTTCTTTGAACTCTTTGAATGACAAGGTTATCGCTTATTATTATAGCGTTTTTAACATGAATAAAATGTTCAATTCGGCAAATGAAGCATCATAATTATTGATATAGAAACTGCACTCATACAGAAAAAAATATATTTAACAGATCTCAAGGCTCAGCAAGAAGCTAAGTTCCAAACAAATAAACACTTATTGATCCAAAGCATCTGCTTACCCAGCTCAAGTTTTTTTCGGGCCGCTCTCATTTTGCAAAAAATAATTCAAGATGTTGGATAAATCATTACTGATTTAGCGCATGAGTGGTTTTAACATTTCCTGGGCGACATTTTCATAGCTGAGAATTTGCTGACCATCCAGTGTGGTAGTGACCGTGAAAGAACCATCTTGATGTGCAGCTGTCACTGTAAAAATATAGTGTTCAAATTGCGCCAACTTGACCTGATGTCCAATTTTAATCTGATTCATTGTCGTTACATCTATTCATTAATCTTTCAAAGCACATTCTGTCATGAACAATATTTAAATATTTGATCAACTTAAGTATAGGAATAATAATATTAAAATTTCGACTTAGAAAAGCAATACTTATTCCAAAAAAAATATAATTTATAATTCAACAACTTATAGTCAAAATAAAGTTTATCTCTCCTGAAAATTCTGGCCAATTCATATGCAGAAACAATAATTTAATCTTTTATAACGATCAGCCAGTGTTAAGATCAGAATCTGGAAAGCATAGGGATGCAATAGCTTTGCCTACCTGGTTCGATCTCATAAAAAATGAACAAAAAAATTTAACCGCAATATGCTTTAGGGCTGCTGCTGTTCCTGAGCCACAAAGAGCGGAATATGATGGCCGCGAGCATAATTATATTTTTGATAAGCGAGAGAAATATCCATCAGTTTTAACTGTGCAGCATCAATGCCGGCCTGCATGGTTAATTCTCTGCCACGTACATCAAAGATATGTCCTTTTTCCCGTAAATCGGGCTGGATCACCACATCGGCATGCTTTAATTCTTCTTGTGCCAAGTGTTGCTGCATAATATTAATATTCTGGTTAAACAGTCCCCAGACATTACTGGTTTCCGTATGAATAGGCTGTGCCAGAATATCAACCGCAATCACAATATCTGCTCCCAGCTCACGTGCCACATTCACCGGTACCGGGCTGACCAGCCCGCCATCGACATATTCTTTTTCTTCAATTATTGTTGGAATAAACATACTCGGAATCGACACTGAAGCACGTACTGCCTGTCCAGTATTGCCATAATTAAAAACGACTTTCTTGCCTTCTTTTAGTGCTGTGGCCACCACAAACATCGGGATTTTCATGGCTTCTAGTGGAGTTTGATCGACTTGTAAATTGACATAGTCTTCTACTTTTTTGCCATCAAAAAAACCTTTTCGATCCAGTTTGATATCGCGTACATCGGTTGCTCGCATGCTCAAGGCAATATTGCGCAGCTCAATCGCCGGTTTACCACTGGCATAAATAGATCCGACGATGCTGCCCGCACTGGTTCCAACAATAAAATCCGGACGAATACCGGCCTGTTCCAGTACTTCGAGCGCACCGATATGTGCATAGCCACGCGCACCACCACTGCCTAAAACGAGAGCAATGACCGGACGCTGTTCAGTTTGCTTGATCTTTTCAAAATCAATTTGATTCGGACGTGCCTGAGCTTCTCCACGTTGCGCAGCGGGTTGTAGATGATTGGTAGCCGACTGGACTGTCATCGGTGTGGTTTGACAACCACTCAGGCCGAATGCACCCAGTGCCACAATACTCAACACATATTTCTGCATGTAGAGAATGTCCTCATTAACTTAAAGCAGCATAGTGTATAAACACCTGCTTAAATAATCTGTAGAATTTCGTAAAATTGTCATACAGTTCGGGTAGTTTGTCTTCATTTTCCCCTTCATGCTATGTCAGTCATTTCACTGTACCGGATTTTTCTGATTTTCCTGCAACTGGGCTGTATTTCATTTGGCGGGCCAGCCGCACATCTGGTATTTTTTCACCGCAAATTTGTGATGCAACTACAATGGCTCAATGATACCCAATACAGTCAACTGGTGGCTTTGGCGCAGCTTTTACCGGGTCCGAGCAGTAGTCAGGTGGGTTTGTCTATTGGATATCTGCAACGTGGTTATCTAGGGGCATTGATGGCATGGCTGGGATTCACCCTGCCCTCGGTCATACTCATGACTGGTGTCGCGCTACTGGGTCAACACTATGTTCATATTCTAAACTTAAATAGCTTTCATACCATTCAGCTCATTGTATTTTCTGTTATTGCCTGGGCATTCTGGCAGATGCTGCGAGGCTGCTGTAAAACGGCCTGGCAATATGCAGTCCTGCTGCTGTCTGTCATATTATTGACGGTAATTTCGGTGAGTTATAACCAGATTCTCGTCATCATCCTCGGCGCAATTTGTGGAATGTTGATGGGATATTCTTCCAGATTAGATCCGAAAAAGCTCAAAGACAGTGACAGTACTGAAATCAGCTCGCCTTATCTGCAATCTGCTGCTGCACCCTACTGGCTGCTGGCATTTATCTTGCCATTTTTGCTGCTGCCCCTAGCGGATAAACTATCGAATGGGTCGGGCCTGCAATTCCTGAGTGATTTTTATCAGACCGGTTCGCTGGTTTTTGGTGGTGGTCATGTGATTCTGCCCTTACTCCATCAGGATTTTGTCGCGACAGGCATAGTGAATGCGCAATCTTTTGATCTTGGCTATGCATTTGCCCAGCTCATGCCCGGGCCACTATTCAGTTTTGCTAGTTATATTGGCGCTGTGCTGCCGTGGACGCCCTATGTCTGGCTGAATGTACTTTTAGCGACCTGTGCAATCTTTTTACCCTCATTTTTTCTGATCTTTGCCACCTTGCCCTACTGGTCATGGCTGCTGCAGCAACGGCTGATTCATCAGGCCGTGATGGGAATTAATGCAGCGGTAGTGGGTTTGTTACTGGCTTTGCTCCTGAATCTGTCACAACGTTATTTTAACAGTATCTCCGACCTGCTGTTCGTTGTGGTAATGATTGCTTTACTCCGTTCAAAATTACCAGTCTGGTGCAGCCTGATTCTGGGTTTTATCTTTTATCAAAGTTATTTGAATTTCTTTTAAAATACTCCAGCCATAAAAAAGCCCTGAACGATCAGGGCTTTTTGCTTTGCAGGGTTACCAGATATCAGATTTGACCTTGTCTTTAAACTTAGGATGATTATCCAGTTTAAACTCAGGTTCTTTCACGCCACGCTTCAACTGACCGGTATAGTCTTTGAGTAGCATGAGCAAGAATGGCATCAGCAACAGAATCGCAATCAAGTTAATACTTGCCATGATGCCCATAAACAGGTCTGCCATATTCCAGATCAATGGCACACTGGCGACAGAACCGAAATACACCATCACCAATACAAATAAACGGAAAATCAACATAACCCGGCTATTGTTATTAATGAACTGGACGTTTCCTTCGGCATAGGCATAGTTACCAATAATCGAAGAATAGGCAAACAGGAACAGAATCAAAGCCAGGAAGTCATCACCCCAGGCACCAATCTGGCTTTCGAGTGCCATCTGGGTCAAGGTCACGCCTTCAAAGCCTGCATTTTCATACAGACCCGAAACCAGAATAATAATCGCGGTACATGAACACACCACAAAGGTATCTACAAATACTCCGAGCATCTGTACCAGACCCTGGTTGACTGGATGTTTGACATCCGAGGCTGCAGCAGCATTCGGTGCCGAACCCATCCCTGCCTCGTTAGAGAACAGACCACGCTTGATCCCCATCATCATGGCCATAGACACCATGGCACCAAAGAAACCACCA
This sequence comes from Acinetobacter sp. YH12200, assembly GCF_013418175.1. NCBI lineage: Bacteria > Pseudomonadati > Pseudomonadota > Gammaproteobacteria > Moraxellales > Moraxellaceae > Acinetobacter > Acinetobacter sp. YH12200. Next base: position 91,448 of record NZ_VPCO01000001.1, on the reverse strand, counting down.
GCAGCGGCTTCAAATTCAAAGGCTTTACTGAAAATAAGCTGGAAGATGGATGGGAGCAGATCGTAATTGATAACCGCAATATATAAAGCCACCGCCAGATACAGTAGCGCCATAAAGGGCACTACCTTTTCTGCCACTTTGGCGATACGTTTAATACCGCCAAAAATGATTGTAGCTGTAATCAATACTAAGACTAGCCCAATCCAGGAAACTTCAAAATCCAATCCGCCTAAAGGCAAAATGATATTGGCCTGATCCCAGCCCCATGCGTGTGATGTTGCACCGGTAATGGCATTGGCCTGAACCGCATTAAACACAAAACCATAGGTCGTGATCAATGCAATTGCAAAGACAATCCCGAGCCATTTCTGTTTTAGACCCTGAGTAATGTAATACGCGGGGCCACCACGGAATTGCTGGTTTTTATGATCGCGCACCTTAAACAATTGCGCCAATGAGGATTCCACCAAAGCAGAGCTCATACCCAGAAATGCAGTAACCCACATCCAGAACACCGCGCCCGGTCCGCCAATCGCAATGGCAATGGCCACACCGGCGACATTACCCACCCCGACCCGGCTTGCAAGACCAGTCACAAAGGCCTGAAACGGGGTAATGCCGTGCGCATCCTGAACCTTGCCACGGCTGCCTTTCATGACTTTCATGCTGTGCCAGAACAAACGAATTTGTACTGCACCCGTCATGATTGTATAGAAAATACCAACTGCGACCAGAAACACCACCAGAAAGTCCCACAAAGGACCATTCACGGCATTAATCCAGCCAAGCAATGTTTCATTTAACTGATCATTCATGTCACATCCTTATGAGCTTATGACTCATCGTATCAGGTCTAAATTATACAAAGAACTTCAAGATCATTTGAATAACAGTGGCATTGATTAGGTCAACAAAGAACGCGCCACATAATGGAACGATCAGGAAGGCCTTATGTGATGCACCATACATATTGGTAATCGCCTGCATATTGGCAACCGCTGTCGGTGTTGCACCCATACCAAAACCACAGTGACCCGCTGCAAGTACCGCAGCATCATAGTTCTTGCCCATCAAACGGAAAGTGACAAATGCCGCATATAAACCCATCGTAATGGTCTGCGCACCCAGAATTACCATCAGTGGTCCTGCAAGGTCAGCCAATTGCCATAATTTCAATGATAACAATGCCATCGCCAAGTACAGCGACAATGAAGCATTACCGAACACATCAATGGCACGATCAAAGATCTGGACTTTAAATATACCTTCCAGTACATTACGCAGGATGACACCACCCGCCAATGCCCACACGAATGTTGGCAGTTCAAATGCAGTACCTTTACTGAAACCCGTCATAAACTCTGCAAAAGCCAAACAGCCTGCAAATAGACCCAAAGTCGTGATTGCATTATCTGCGGTAATTAAACGCACCTGATGCGGATATTCAAATGGAATATATTCGGTCGAGTTGATATCCATTGGCGTGCTATCACGCTTTTCGATTTGTTGATCCGTACGTGCAATTGCGAGATTATGACGGTTAATCAGCAATTTTGCTAAAGGACCACCAATAATCCCACCGATAATCAGACCAAAAGTAGCACTGGCCATCCCCAGTGCAAGCGCCCCCTGAATGCCATGTTCAACCTCAAAAATCTCGCCCCATGCACCTGCAGTACCATGACCGCCGGTTAAGGTAATTGAACCTGCAATCAGGCCAATCAATGGGTCAATACCGAGCAAGGTGGCCAGACTCATGCCGACTGCATTTTGCAAAATAATGAAAGCCGAAACAGCAAACAGGAAAATAACCAGACCGATCCCGCCTTCACGCAACTTGGAAAAGTTGGCACTCAGACCAATCGAGGCAAAGAAGATCAGCATAAAACTGGTTTGTAATTCTGCACTGGTGGTGATGCTATATCCCCACAGTGCATGCACCAGCAACGAGATAATTGCAGCGACTAAACCGCCTGCGACCGGCTCAGGAATATTGTAGCGCTTTAAAAAATCGATTTTATTAACCAGGAATCGGCCGAGTAACAAAACAATAACTGCGGCAATCAAGGTATAAAATGCGTTAAAAGTAAAATCCATAATTTCTTGCCCAAGATAATGTTGATTTTTTATCATTCTAAAAGTGATGCAGAGATACCGAGCTTTAGATCTCTCATCGATTTCGACCTAAAATATTCTGATCTCATCTAATGCTTTTAAAATAACAAAATGATCCACCATCTCTTTCAAACTTATGAATATCATCATCACGATCATATTCAACAAATGAGAGATTTATAAAAGCCAAAATACAGCTTTGATTCAAGCTCTATTGCTGTCAATGAATGGTATAAGCATACAAATTTAACAGGAGAGTCAGATCTATAAGACTGTGTTCTACTTCTCAAAAAACACCAAGGTTTAGTGAGCGCTTTTAACCTGACTAGCTTAATTCAAGCCACTTGGAATAGCGTTATTTAAAATAAATCTTGTGCATGCCGACCTTGAATTTTCCCAAAGCGCATGGATTAAGATGAAAAGCTGCATATTATGCTGTTTCTTTGTATAAAGTTTTATTGTTTTTTATTAAGAATAGTTAATCAATCTATAAAAAATAATTATTAATCCAGGGTTTTTAGATGAGGGTCAAACTCTCTAGTTATCGAAAAAAAATATTAATCTCTTACTTAAAACTTTATCAAACCAAGAAATTTCAATGGAATTAACGTGCTTTTCTATCCCAATCCACTTCATCTGTGCAGGCAATTAGTATGTTCAAATGGTTCAAGCATCCGAGTTTTAAGCTAATTTTTAATTTCATCAAAGCTTTTTAACCAATGTCCTGACTATTTGACTGAGGCTATTTAAAACATCAAGCTAGATATCAATCTTTTGTTTCACTGATAAATACTTTTTCCATTCTGGCCCGCGATTTAATTTTTCTGTCCACCCTACTGTTTGTTTAGTTTATAGTCATTCAAAACTTCATATGGATATTCGATTGGACATCAAAATGGATCAAAAACTTGTTCATGCTGTAGATCAAACGATCACCTCTCGCCATTCGGTGCGCGCTTTTTTAAATACGCCGGTCAGTACAGACATCTTGAAACAGATTTTAACTGTGGCCAGCCGCGCACCTTCGGGCACCAATACCCAACCCTGGAAAGTCTATGTTGTGACAGGTAAAAAACGCGATGAACTGGTAGAACGCGTCTGTCAGGCCCAAATGCAAATCTATGCCAATCCCGAGCTGGCGGAACAATACCAAGAAACCTTTGCCTATTATCCTGAACAATGGCTCTCGCCGTTTATTGAACGTCGTCGTGAAAATGGTTGGGGCTTATATGGTTTGCTGAATATTCAAAAAGGCGAAAAAGAAAAAATGGCACGGCAGCAGCTGCGTAATTTTGAATTATTTGATGCACCGGTGGGACTGTTTTTTACCGTACATCGCTCTTTGGCCATTGGTTCGAAAATGGATATTTCGATGATGATCCAGAATGTCATGATTGCAGCAAAAGCCCGCGGTCTGGATACTTGCCCGCAGGCCGCCTGGAATCATTTTCATCCGATCGTGCTTGATCTGGTGGGTGCTCCTGATGATGAAGAACTGGTCTGCGGTATGACACTGGGTTATGCTGACCCAGAGCAGATTGTTAACAGCTTTATTACCCCGCGCGTTCCCGTAGAGGAATTTGCCGTGTTTATCGATGAGTAATGCAAGGAGGGCTAAGTCAACTCACTTAGCCCTCTGTACAATCCAGCATTTTCAATATTTGTAGAAAACGCCCAGCATCTATGCATTTTTCAAGCTGGGCATCTTGATTTTAAAAATCGCCCAAGCGGAAATACCTACAAAAACCAGCATGATCAATGCCATATTTAATAAGGCATGCCAGATCAGAAAATTCAGTAATACACCGCCCAATAAGCCACAAACAAATTGCATACTGCCCATAATCGCACTGGCAGTTCCTGCTCTCTCGCCCTGTTCAGCCATTGCCAGAGCCATGGCATTCGGACCAGTAAACCCGATGGATGCCACCATAATAAACATGCCTAACAACACCCAGAACACAGAATCGACGTCCAGACAGCCCAGCAAGATTAACCCTAATACACCAGCAAACTGCAGACAGGTGCCAATTTTCAGACGCTGCAATATCGAGAATCGCCCAGCCAGACGTTTATTCAAGGTCGAAAACAGCATGATCCCGAAGGCATTGGCACCAAAAGCATAAGCAAACTGCTGCTCGGTCAGTTGATAACGATCCATCAGAATGGCCGAAGAAGCACTGATATAACAGAACATCACCGCACCGGAGAAACAACCGGCATAGAGCGGGCGTCGAAAGCTTGGATCCTGAAAAATAGTACGGTACAAACTTAATACCTGTTGAAAGTTCAGTTTGAGACGGCGTTCTGGTTCCAAGGTTTCTTTAAATAGAAAATGTACACAGGCCAGACTCAACAGACCACAGCCCATCAGTACCACAAAGATCATGTTCCATTCATAAAACATCAACACCCAGGCCCCCAGACTTGGGGCGATGATTGGCGCAATGGCGGTCACAATCATCATGCTGGCAAAGGCCTGAGCTGCTGAATGCATATCCAGACGATCACGAATGGCCGCACGGGCCATGACCACCCCGACACAACCACCCAAAGCCTGCAGAATCCGTGCAGCGATCAGACTCCATTCATCCTGCGCAAACACACACAGCAGACTTGCCACAATGTATAAACACAGCCCAAAATACAGCGGTGGTTTACGCCCAATCCGGTCACTGATCGGCCCATAAATCAGTTGCCCCACAGCCAGACCGAAGAAGTAAGCCGGCAAGCTATTCGAGACCATTTGGGTACTGACGCCAAAATCTGCTGCCATCGCCGGCAAGGCAGAAAGATACATATCAATGGATAAAGGTCCGAGCGCACTCAGTGCCGCTAGCAAAACAATCCAGGACATGGCATAAGGTGGTTGTACGATTTTATTCGATGGCATAAGCATGAAGATTTAAAGCGCTAATATGCAGACAAGTTAACACAGTGCATAGTATGATTTAGCTTGAAATGAAATTTTATAAACCTACTATTTTTCATTGGCATATTCAGATTCATCTGTAAGACTGCAGTATAAAGGACGACTTTTGAAATCTTGGCTCACTCGTCTCAAGCAAACCACCTATAATACGACCTTGATGTATAACCTGCGTATGATGACGGCATTTGCAGGTACCGCCTTTGTTCCCTATTTTATGGGGCAACAATTGATGACGATTCCTCTGACTTTAGGTGTGGTCGCAGCCGGTTTAAGCGATATTGATGACCGCTTTTCGGTGCGTATTCTCAATCTGCTGTATACCTACATGGGTTTCTTTATTACTGCGGTTGGCGTTTATCTGCTCTATCCTTATCCGCCGCTGTTCGCCTTGGCCTTGATTGTTTCTTGTATTGGCCTGATTCTGCTTGGCTCCCTTGGCAGGCGCTATGCCACAATTTCTTATGGCTGTCTGGTGGTTTCCGTCTATGCCATGCTGGGTGTCGAACTGTTCGATGAATGGTATAAGCAGGCCGGCTTGCTGGTCATCGGTGCGATGTGGTACGGCATTCTGTCGACGCTCAGCTTCCTGGTCTTCCCTGCCCGGTTGGCACAAGACAAGCTTGCCACCTCTTATGCTTCGCTTGGTGACTTTTTATATGCCAAGTCCAATCTGTTTGATGTGGACATGACCCCGACCAGTTATCAGCAGAGCATGATTGATCTTTCTCTTGAAAATGGCAAACTGATTGCCATTTTTAACGAAATGAAAACGGCGCTCTTGACCCGTCTAAAAGGCGACCGTGGGCAAAAAGATACCCGTCGCAGTCTGCAATATTATTTTGTGGCGCAGGATATTCATGAACGTGCCGATTCAGCCCATATTGATTATCAGAAACTGGCCAAGATTTTCCAGCACAGCGACATCCTGTTCCGCTTTCAGCGCATCATGTCGATTCAGGGCAAAGCCTGCAAGGACCTGAGTGAAAGTTTGCTGCTGCGCAAGCCTTATGTACATAACAAACGCTTCAAGCATGCTTTTGACAATCTTCGGCTGTCTCTGGAGAAATTACGTCAGGATCAGCATTATGATCAGGTCTGGATTAATGCTTTATTTTCACTATTTCAGAACCTGAAATCGATTGATGCCCAGTTACGTAACCTGGAAACCGAGCAAAGTATCAAAGCCGAGCGTTTTAAACATATTGAAAACCAGCTCAGAGATGATGACCTGAAAGGCTGGGACGACATCAAGGTTCGAATTAAACAGCATCTCACTCCAGAATCGGTGCTGTTCCGGCATGCCATCCGCCTGTCGATTGTGCTGCTGATCAGCTATATCTTTGTACAGGTCAGCAATATTGAATATGGTTACTGGATTTTATTAACTGCACTGTTTGTCAGCCAGCCAAACTTTAACGCCACCAAGCGGCGTTTACGTCTGCGGATTGTCGGTACCTTGGTCGGTATTATTTTCGGTTATGCCATTTTATATTTTGTACCTTCTGTCGAAGGACAATTATTACTGCTGGTGTTCAGCGGGATCTTGTTCTTTGAATTGCGTAGTAAACAGTATGCCCAAGCCACGGCCTTTATCACGATTCTTGCCTTGATCAACTTCAATCTGGATGGTATGGGCTTTGCTGCGGCTATCCCGCGGATGATTGATACCCTGATTGGCTGTGCCATTGCCTGGTTCGGGGTCAGCTTTATTTTCCCGGACTGGAAGTTCAGACGTTTGCCGCGCAGTATCAAACGCAGCTTGCAGGCAGAAGCGGACTATTTAAGTGAAGTGATCGAGCAATATAAATCGGGGCGTAATAATGGCCTGAAATATCGGATTGTGCGCCGTGCTGCCCACAATACCGATGCAGAGGTGGCTTCACTCATTTCGACCCTGGCCACTGAACCGGATATTGATCCGGTACAAAAATCGCTGGCCTTTGAGTTCCTGTGTCTGAACCATACCTTTATCAGTTATATCGCCGCGCTGGGTGCGCACCGGGGAAGAATTGAGGATCAGGACATTCTGAATTTACTGGATAATGCATTAGAGAACATTCGCGGTGCATTATTACGAGACGAAACGCCCGATTTCAGGGCGCAAAATATGATTGTCCATATTCGTCAGCGTCTATCACATGATCAGGAACAAGATCAGAAATCTCTGATCATTTTGCAGCAGCTGTCTTTAATGTTCAGTATTTTAAACCAGTTGAGCCAATTGAAACAAAGTTTGAGCCATGAGCGTGATGAACAGGCAACAGAACTCGGTTCCTTATAATTTGGATGATTTTGGAACAATATACTCACTGAATTGGTACAATTAATGCTAAACTTTTTACAGTTTTAAATCTGCTAGTTTCACTATGACCGCGAAAAATTTATACGCTTATACCCTACAGCCTGTGAACTATGAAATTTCAGAAGCCGAGCAGCGTCATGCTCAGCTGGTGATCTGGCGTAGTACCAATAAAATTGGCATGAAAGCATGGCTGATCATGGGTGCTGTTGTTGCACTTTCTATTCTGGGCCTTCTGCTTCTCAAGAACTATTCAACCGTGTTCTGCTGGGTGGCGATTGCCTGTGTGGTGTTGTATTACCTGATCCGTACCTTTGGTCTGGAATGGTATGTTAAACGCAAGATGAACGAATTTCCGGTACAGGAAATCAAAGGTGTTCGTCTGGGCGTACAACCGCACGGCATCATCATGCGTCAGAAAATGGGCATGCAGGAAGGTGTGGGTGCGATCAGCTGGAAAGACATTTATGAATGGTACAACACACCAGAATTCATGTTGGTCAATTTCAAGGTAAAAGGCCAGCAAGGTGCTTATATCCTGCCTAAACGTCTGGACAGCAAAAACTTTTCTTTTAACACGATTCGTAAGCATCTAGAAGCAGAAGTTGGCGCAGCCAAACAAATCTAAACTTGTACACGTTTCAATAAAAAACCTCCTGCCCCGGCATGGAGGTTTTTTTAATCCTAAAACAATAAATGATAATGAGAATAAATATTATCCTCAACACCTATAATTCAGTATTAAAGTTCAGTTATAATTTGGCCACTTTTATAAAGCTCACCCTTAATCTGACGACCATGTTTAAAAAAACATTTTTCCAAATCCACTGGTTTCTGGGGATTACAGCAGGTTTAATCCTCTCTTTGATGGGCGTCACTGGCGCAATTTATTCCTATGAACAACAAATCTTAAAATGGATAAATAACGACAGTTATACGGTTCAGGTTCAGCAAGGTGACAAACTTACGCCTGCTCAGCTGTATCAGCATTTTCAAAATACCACTCCAGAGATGAAGATTAACAGTATTAGCGTGGCACAAGATCCAAGTGCTTCAAGTACTGTAAATATTGCCAAAGAGGGAGCACGGCGTGGTCATAACATCCTGATCAATCCCTATACTGCCGAAGTTTTGCCTGAAATTAAGGGTCGGGAATTTTTCCAGTTTATTCAGCAACTGCATCGTAATTTAACGGTTGGCCCGGTCGGCAAACAGATTACCGGTGCTTGTACTTTAATGCTGATTTTTTTCGTCTTGTCCGGTCTTTACCTGCGCTGGCCAAAACGTCATTCGATCAAGCAATGGTTCTTTGTAAAACCCAAGCTGAAAGGCCGTAATTTTATCTGGGATCTGCATGCTGTTGTGGGAACCTGGGTGGTGATTTTCTACCTGATTCTGGCTTGTACTGGTCTGTACTGGTCCTATGACTGGTGGCGTAGCGGGATGTTTAAAGTTCTCGGCGTTGAACGTCCACAGCCTACCATGCAAGCCAATGCGGGCAATAATCGTGGTGAAGGACGTCAAGGTGGCGAACGCGGCCCACGTGGTGAAGGACGCGAAGAAGGCATGAATCCAGAACAGATTGGCCGCGCGCTAGATTTGAGCTGGACTGGCTTTAATACTGAATTTTCAGATAAATATTCCACAGTAACCTTTAATCTTCCCAAAAAACCCGACGGCAGCATGCAGCTCAGCTTTGTCGATCCGGTTGCCCAGCATGAACGTGCGCGGAACAGTGCCACTTATAATTACCAGACAGCCGAATTTACAGAAGTTGAATTCTATGAAGATAAAAAGCTCAATGAAAAGATCATGAGCAGCATGTTACCGGTGCATCGTGGCAGCTTCTTCGGCCCGATCTACCAGTTCTTTGCCATGGTCGCAGCCTTGTTAATGCCATTATTCTTTGTGACAGGCTGGATGCTGTATCTGAAACGTCGTAAACAGAAGCGCTTAACGCTGGCAGCGCGTCAGGGTGTCACTCCAGTTGACTTAGATGAAAATGCCAAACCTTGGCTGATTGCTTATGCATCACAAACAGGTGTCTCAGAACAACTGGCTTGGCGTACAGCAACTGCCCTGCAGGAAGCGCGTCAGCCAGCAACAGTAAAAGCGGTACAACAACTGACGCTTGCCGATTTACAGCAAACCGAGCAGGTATTATTTGTTGCCAGTACTTATGGCACAGGTGAAGCACCTGATCTGGCCTCTTCTTTTGAGAAAAAAATCCTGTCCGGCAAAGCTGATCTGCGGCATTTAAATTATGCGGTGTTGGCGCTCGGTTCTCAAGAATATCCGGATAGCTATTGCAGTTTTGGTCACCGTATTGACCAGTGGTTGCAGCAAAATGGTGCCCAGCAGTTATTCACCACCATTGAAGTGGATAATGCCAATAATGAGCACATCCAGCAATGGAATACTGCACTGGCACAAGTAACTCGCCTTGAACTGCAAGCCATGGGTATCGATAAAACCTTTGATCAGTGGACACTGACTCAACGTGAAATCCTCAATCCAGGTAGTCTGGGTGCTCCTGCCTTTAATATCGAACTGATTCCTGAGCATGAAGCAATCTGGCAAGCAGGTGATATTGCCGAGATTCAGCCAGCTAACAGTCCGGAACGTATTCAGGCATTTATGCAACAACACAATATTGCTGCCGGCACACAAGTGCCTTCTATGCAGCAAAGCATTGAGCGCGCGCTTTGGGATCGTGATCTGACTCAGGCTGAACCTTTTGATTCACTGGATCAGCTCCTCAAGCAATTACCGGCTTTGGCATCACGTGAATACTCGATTGCCAGCATTCCAAGTCAGCAAGTCCTGCGTCTGGTGGTACGTCAGCAAGCTGATGCGAATGGAAATCTAGGTCTGGGTTCAGGCTGGTTAACCCAGCATGCCGCACTCAATGCACCGATTGCGCTACGCATTCGCAGCAACGAATCGTTCCACCTGATTGATGATAACCGTCCGATCATTTGTATTGGGAATGGTACCGGTATTGCTGGTTTAATGAGTCTGCTCAGTTCCCGTAACCGTCAGGAATACAGCCAAAACTGGCTGATCTTCGGTGAACGTCAGCGTGAACATGATTTTTTCTTTGCAGAAACCATTCAGGCCTGGTTGCAAATGGGAACCCTGAAACGGCTGGATCTTGCGTTCTCTCGTGACCAGCAGGAAAAAGTCTATGTGCATCATAAATTACGGGAACAGGCTGAAGAGCTGAAAACCTGGGTTGCCCAAGGCGCAGTGATTTATGTCTGTGGTAGCATCAATGGCATGGCCAGTGATGTCGATCAGGCCCTGACCGAGATACTTGGTGAAACGCTGCTCGATCAATTACGTCTGGATGGCCGTTATCGCCGTGATGTATATTAAGATGAACTGATATACTAAAAACCGGGCGCAATAGCCCGGTTTTTGAAAATACAAAAGTAATAATAAAAATATGAATAAGAAAAAAGGAAACTTGGATGTTCAATCAACTTAAACGAAGTCTCAGTCTGATCTTTGGCTTGATCCTCTGTATCAATAGCGTCTGGTTACTGAATCAGGATCAAAGGCATTTTGGTATCATGCTGTCTATCATCATTGCTGTGGCACTGATCCTGTATGCCCTGCTTTTTTCATCTATTCAGCGCTGGAAACAAAATTCTCGACTCAGAACATTGTTCTGGAACAGTCTCTGGGGCGGATTTTTATTCTGGATCATCAGTGTCGCGGCTTTCTTCGCTTATATCCAGATGTCGATTAACTCAAATATTCCTGCACAACCGGCTACAGCGATTCTGGTATTAGGTAGTGGGATTAACCAGGGTCAACCCTCACCCATCTTAAAAAATCGTCTGGATACTGCAGCAAAATATGCAGAACAATATCCAGATACGTTGATGATTATGACCGGGGGACGAAATTTCCGGGAAAGACAAAGCGAAGCTGAAGTCATGCAACATTATATTCATATGACCTATCCGCAGCTCAAAAACCCGATTCGCTTAGAAGATCAAAGCAGAAGCACCCAACAGAACCTGCAATATTCTCAGGCGATCTTGCAACAACAGAATATTGATCGAAATGAGCCTATTGTGATTGTGACCAACGATTTTCATAGCCCGCGTGCCCGTGCCATTGCCAGACATCAGGGCTATCAGCAAGTGATCAGTCTGAGTGCCCGCACTCCTCAGAATGCTCGCTACCATTCATGGCTACGTGAATATTTTGCGTTGATTAATGGCTGGCTGCTGAATGAATATTCACTGTTCCAATAAACAAGCTATTTAACAACAAGAAAATTAATTTAAACGAATGTGTCTTGGCAAAGGCATATCCGGATTTTTAAAAAGTTCCGGCTTTTGCACATAGATCTGATACAGATAATTTTTGATATCCAGTAATAATTTTTCCGGTGCCACCAGAATATTCTGCCCTTCTGGCGTCAGATCAAGAGACACAATGGTACTTTCCTGACGTAAAAACGGAATCACTTTCTCTACAAAATCCTTGAGACCAATTTCCTGAATATCATAATTCACCCAATTGTCTTTAATCAGCAGACGAGCCAGACCTTTACTGTGCCAGCAAGCAAATGCACGCTGTCCAGTCGGCGTAGCACACAAAGCCCAGCCATCCTGATAAAGCGCAAAAATGCCGGCATTCGCGACAATCGATTCAATATATTGTTTATAAAGGTGTTGAGGGTCGTATGTAGTTTGAGATTTGGTCGCTGCCTTGCGCTGATATGGATTTCTCATCGTCGTGAAACCTTCAAATTATTATAGACTTCAAATTCTATGAAATGTTCAGTGTTTAGGCAAGAAAGATATGGTGGGCGCTGACGGGATCGAACCGCCGACATTCTGCTTGTAAGGCAGACGCTCTACCAACTGAGCTAAGCGCCCTGAGAAAAACAACAGCGTTGTTTTTAATGACGCAAGACAAGGAATGTCTTGGTATATTGAACACTCAGATCTCAGGAATCCAAGCTTCTCATCTTAGGATGGCGCAGCGGACGGGGCTCGAACCCGCGACCCCCGGCGTGACAGGCCGGTATTCTAACCAACTGAACTACCGCTGCATCGTAAGAATTGGTGGGCGCTGACGGGATCGAACCGCCGACATTCTGCTTGTAAGGCAGACGCTCTACCAACTGAGCTAAGCGCCCTGATAAAGAGTGTCAATCTTTAGTTTAATCAAATTTAAGCTCAGGGACCTAAATTTAATTTCTTTTGAAATGGCGCAGCGGACGGGGCTCGAACCCGCGACCCCCGGCGTGACAGGCCGGTATTCTAACCAACTGAACTACCGCTGCATCGCAAAAGATTATGGTGGGCGCTGACGGGATCGAACCGCCGACATTCTGCTTGTAAGGCAGACGCTCTACCAACTGAGCTAAGCGCCCTCAAAAGGTCTATCGTATAAATGGCGCAGCGGACGGGACTCGAACCCGCGACCCTCGGCGTGACAGGCCGATATTCTAACCAACTGAACTACCGCTGCATTTACACAATATCGCTATTGTGGCAAACGAGAATCAAGATCTTAAAGTGGCGCAGCGGACGGGGCTCGAACCCGCGACCCCCGGCGTGACAGGCCGGTATTCTAACCAACTGAACTACCGCTGCAACTATAAGGTCTCAACATGAAAGAGCTTGGTGGGCGCTGACGGGATCGAACCGCCGACATTCTGCTTGTAAGGCAGACGCTCTACCAACTGAGCTAAGCGCCCTTTCTAAACGTCTATCATCGTTTGATGGGTGCATTATAGAGAATCTGCACAGCCTGTCAAACGCTTTTCGGAATGTTTTCCACTTTTTAGGTGTGAGTGATTAAAAAATAGGTTGTTTGTTAAAAAAAACAACACTTTTTGTTTATTTTTTAAGTCTCTACCGAAATTTTTTAATTTCCAAAATGAAAATCACAACAAAATTTCCTGTCTTCTCTTGCGAGATTTCAGACTCACTCAGGCAGTATGCTTTAGTTCCGATCAAGAATTATACAAAGCTTTAAAATTACTCGGCGTTGTGTTCATGTAATCTTTCAACTGTCATTTATTTTTATGTGAAAAATAGCGATAAAGTTTAGCTTTAGACGATGATTCAACCCGTTTCATGCTGTAAAAATAGGATCTGGATCAGATTAATAAATGTCTTAAACTGTATTAAATCATCTCATCCCGCCCGTAAAAACAAAATCATTTTCACATGACATTAAAGATCGATTCATTATTCAGTATGCACACCCTTCAGCATTTTTGAATCTAATGCATGTTCCGAGATATACACCAAGGCATTCTCACCCACCAGGTCAAAGAGTTCAGCGACCTCCAGATTCCGCATACGAATACAGCCATGAGAAAGCGGCTCTCCCATCATTTCTGTTTCTGGCGTGCCATGAATATAGATATAACGTTGATAGGTATCGCAGCCCTCGCCTTGATTAAAACCGGCTTCAAGCCCACTCAACCATAAAATACGGGTCAAGATCCAGTCACGTTGCGGAAACTCTGCTGCCAATTCAGCATCATAAATTTCACCCGTCGCCTGACGTGCAATAAATACACTGTTTAAAGGTGCATTCTGGCCAAACTTTTCAGCGATCTTGTGCCAGCCACGTGGGGTCTTGCCACTATTTTCAGTTTCACCAATGCCATTTTTACCAGTGGAAATCAGATATTGCTTGTTTAGACGTGGCAAATACAGCTTTTGTTGGGCGAGATCAATCAGGATATCTGCTTGATCCAGATGCAAGGTATTCATGACTTGTTATTCTCTGAATCTACTTTATTTGACTCTGTTTTCTTTAACTTTATCTCTGTCTTTTCAGGATGAATCGTTTCTTGATGAAGCATCACCTGATCCGGTTCAGGACGTCGCCATAACCAGATGGCCACAATCAGCATGGTGATATTGGTAAAGGCTTTTACTGCCAAGGGTGCGGTAGTAAACAGCATGATAATCCCGCTGATCAGCATCATGATACTGGCCAGCCATTTGGCCTTACGCGGTACAGTACCATGTGCCCGCCAATCTCTTAAAGTCGAGCCATATTTGGGATGGTTCAATAACCAGTTATCCATTTGTGGCCAACCTTTAGATGCCGCCCAAGCAGCCAGAATCAAAAAGACCGTTGTTGGCATACCCGGCAGGATTGCACCGATAAAGCCCAGGATCACAAACAGCACCACCAGACTCCGCCAAAACAACACTTTCATACATCAACCCTAACCGCAGAATTCAGGTAGTATAAAGCGTTTTCCGATACTGTCCGTTGTATTTCTGCACTTTTCACAGGTTGTACCATGTCTTTTTCCAGTTTAAACCAAAATTTTGTAGAAGCATGGCATCGTTATCAACATCCTCTGGTACGGCAACTGGCATTTGCTGTCGGCAGTCCGAATATTCTGTCCGGTATTCCCGAGGAGCTTGAACTCATACATCGCTTTGAGCTGCATGACAGCCAGACTTGGCAGCAATATCTTAGCCAGTATCATCCACGTTTGGAATTTCTCGATCAGCATCCAGAAGAATTAATCGAGTTTGTGCAGCAACTGAAAAGCACGCGTTTGGGGCTGCGCTTTGAAATGCTGGTCTGGTTCTGGTTACTCGACGATGCTTATCATCCCTATCGGCTACTCGGTCATAGTATTCAGCAAATTGAGGGTGCAAAAACCTTGGGTGAACTGGATTTCCTAGTCCTTAATACCGATACCGGACTGGTTGAACACTGGGAAATTGCCCTGAAATATTATCTGGCCGAAGCAGATTTTAGTCTGCCGCATTGGTACGGCCTGAACCGCACCGATACCTTAATCAGAAAAATGAACCATTTCACACAAAAACAGTTCCAATTTGATGAAGCTTTAGCACATTCTATTCAAAAACGTTTTTGTGTGATGAAGGGACAGTTGTATCTGCCGACCCATCATGCTGACCAGCCTATTCCCACCTGGATCAATACCGAGCGTCGCCTAGGTCTATGGGGACAGCATATTCCTGCTGCACAAGATGCGTTCTATCGCCTGCAACGGCATGAATGGATTTATCCGCAAGCCCAGCCAAGCAGTTTGACTGCGACCTGGTGGACGGATGGTCTCTATAAAAAAATCGATCGCAATGACTTCTATATGTATCGCCAACCGGTACTAAGCCAGTATCCATCACATAAGCCCCTATAAAGCATTACATTTATTAACCGAAGCACTATGAAAACCACATATTTTTTAGTGCGTATATTTTCTACTCTAAGTTCCACATCATAATAATTTTATTATTGATTATACGGAGATGATGATGAAAAAAATTCTTGCTGCTTCATTAATGATGGCTTTTGTATTAACTGGCTGTAACACCGTAAAAGGTATGGGCAAAGACGTGTCTAAGGCGGGCGATGCGGTAACCAATACTGCTGAAAAAACCTCTGACGAAATCCGTCAAAACTAGTTTTTTCTTAAATGCTCATAGAACCCTATCTCAGATAGGGTTTTTTTATATCGATCGTTCACATTCAAGCCGATATTCGCCTATTATAGAGCCGAGAAAATTATCGACTGTTGAAAACCGCATGAGCTCTTCCGCTACTCTCGATTTAAGCCTGCAACTATTACGTCAGCCTTCTGTCACCCCCATTGATCATGACTGCCAGAATATTATGGCGGAACGTTTAAAAAAGATTGGTTTCAATATTGAATCCATGCGTTTTGAAGATGTCGATAATATCTGGGCACGCAAAGGCACAGAAGGTCCGGTCTTCTGTTTCGCTGGCCATACCGATGTGGTGCCAACGGGCAACCTGGATGACTGGAACTCAGATCCATTTTTACCCGAAATCCGTGAAGGTAAACTTTATGGTCGTGGCAGTGCCGACATGAAAACGGCTTTGGCAGCTATGATCGTAGCGACAGAACGTTTTGTAGAAAAATACCCAAATCATAAAGGTTCAATTGCTTACCTGATTACGTCAGATGAGGAAGGCCCATCAATTAATGGTACAGTCAAGGTCATTGAAACCCTGGAAGCGCGTAATGAAAAAATTACCTGGTGTCTGGTCGGTGAACCGTCAAGTACCCATAAACTGGGGGATATTGTCAAAAATGGCCGTCGCGGTTCTTTAAATGCCAATCTCACGGTAATAGGCAAACAAGGTCATGTGGCATATCCGCATCTGGCAGTGAACCCGATTCATAGTGCCTCTAAAGCGATTGCCGAGCTGTGTGACACCGTCTGGGACCATGGCAATGAATATTTCCCGGCAACCACTTTCCAGATTTCCAATATCAATTCGGGTACAGGCGCAACCAATGTTGTTCCGGGTAGCATGAATCTGCTATTTAACTTCCGTTATTCAACTGAAGTGACTGCCGAAGAACTTAAAGCACGTACTGTGGAAATTCTGGATCGTCACGGTGTGGACTATGACATTTCCTGGACTTTGTCGGGCTTGCCATTTCTGACCCCGGTCGGCGAGCTGGTCAATGCAGCTAAAACCGCTATTCTAAATGTCACCGGTACTGAAACCGAGCTTTCTACTTCTGGTGGAACCTCGGATGGCCGCTTTATTGCACCTACAGGCGCACAGGTACTGGAACTTGGCGTATTGAATGCCACCATCCACCAGATCAATGAGCATGTTGATATTGCCGATCTGGAGCCACTGGCTGAAATTTATGAGCAGATTTTGGTAAATTTACTTGCCAATTAAGTAAATTCATAACGCAATAAAAAAGGAACTCCATGGAGTTCCTTTTTGATATTTAATAGTTTGCATTACAGCCCGATTGTAGCCTGAATATTCGTCATATTCGGAATATGAAACAGCTGTTCATTCATTCGTACATATTGGAAAATTGCAGGGTCATTCACCGGCTGATCGACATCGACCACTTCAGAAATACGAATCCGGATGGTTTTCGGCATTTCATTGCACATTAGGGCAAAACGCTGATTGATCTCATCACCTTCAATCACCAGTGCCACGCCATGTTGACGTGAAGGCTCATTGATGGCATAGACTGGCAATTGTGCTTCATGCCATTCCACTGTCTTGACCTGGGTAGTGCTGTCCAGCGCTGACAGCACAATGTTTTGTGGCAATAACATCGGATCTTTGCCATGACAGTCAATAATATAGGCATCAATAAATCCGGTCGATACCGTAATCAGATGCTGAAGTTCCTGCTGGCTAATCTGATCAGCCATCTTGCTCGTCGAATTGCTCTGACTCATCGATTACCCCTGTTTTTCGGCAATTAATTGTTGAATATTGGCCAGCAGTTCAGCTTCCTGGAACGGTTTACCCATATAGTGGGTCACGCCCAGACTGAATGCACGTTCACGATGTTTCTCACCAGTACGCGACGTAATCATGATAATCGGCAAGTCACGGTGAATATCATGGTGACGAACCAGGTTGGTGACTTCAAAACCATCCATACGTGGCATTTCGATATCCAGCAGCATCAGATCCGGTCTGACATTTTCTAGCTGCTCGATCGCATCTACACCATCTTTGGCGGTCACAATGTCATAGCCCTGACGTTCAAGCAGACGCGAAGTTACCTTACGTACTGTCACCGAGTCATCGACAATCATCACCAGACGGCGTGCATTGGAATGACGCGAACCATCACGCTGATCATGCATCTGTTTCACACGCTGTGTCGCCTGAATCTGACGCGCAATATTCTGGCCATCGAGAATCAGACAGACCTGACCATCACCCAGAATCGTAGCACCCGCCACTACCCCGATGTTGGCAAACTGCTGTCCAATCGGTTTCACCACAATCTGTGCACGTGAACCCACCAGTTGATCGACCAGCAAGGCAATGGTTTGGCCACTGTTGCCTTTAATCAGAAGCACCGGCAATGAATGACCGACATTATTCAGACGTGGAATCGGCTGAGTACCGACAAATTCAGACAGATAACGCAGCTTGTAGTTTTCACCATCAATCTTGAAGTAATCGTCTTTACTGTTAAAGTAAGTTTCCAATGTGGTCGGCGCAATCCGCACGATTCGGTCAATCTGCGCCAGAGAAATTGCATATTGCTGATCGCCCGCTTTCACCATCAAGGCATCACTAACGGCCACTGTCGTCGGTACGCGAATCGTAAAGACCGTGCCCTTACCCAGTTCCGAGCTGACCGAAACATGACCACCGAGCAACTTGATTTCACTTTGTACCACGTCCAGACCAACGCCACGACCGGAAATCTGGGTGACTGCTTTTGCGGTAGTGAAACCAGGATGGAAGATATATTGTAGTATTTCATCCTGATCAATCGGCTGGTCGGCTTTGATCAGATCCAGACTGAGGGCTTTCTCACGAATTTTCTCCGCATCGATCCCCTTGCCATCATCACTGAAAGAAACGATGACATCGGTTCCTTGGCGGCTGATGTTCAATACAATAGAACCCACTTCCGGCTTGTTCAATGCCAGACGATCTGCGGTATCTTCCAGACCGTGGTCAATCGCATTACGCAACATATGTTCAAATGGCGTAACCAGACGTTCCAGAATATTACGATCCAATTCACCTTCAGTATTCTGCACAATCAGTTCGGCAGGACGGTTCAAGGTGGTTGAGGTTTGACGCACAATACGTTGTAAACGCGGCAACATCCGGTCAAACGGCACCAGACGGGTACGCATCAGGCTTTCCTGAATCTCGGCCTGAATACGCGATTGTTGTAATAATAGACCTTCAGTTTCACGAATCTTGTCGGCCAAGGTGCTCTTGAAATCGACCAGATCCGATGCTGATTCTGCCAGAGATTTGGATAACTGGTTCAACGATGAATACTGGTCCATTTCCAGCGGATCGAAGTCGGCATAGCGCGAATTTTCTGAACCATGTTTGGCAATAATCTGTGATTCCAGCTCGCCTTCCATTCGACGCAACTGGTCGGCAAGTCGTTTGATCGCCAGTTCCATCTCGTTCAGGGTATTGCCAAGCTGACCCAGATCCATCTCGATCCGCGAACGGTTAATCGAGTTCTCACCCGACAGGTCAATCATCTTCTCGACCAGATCAGCAGAGATACGAATCATCTCGTTATTGCTATCGCTACTGCCTGTATTCGCCCACTCACCCATCATCTGTGGCGGTTCAGTACCATCACCCTCAACAAAACCAAAGTCGGTACTGACCACCAGATGTTCTGTTTTTGCCAGACGCTCAGGCAATTGCGCAGTGACGTCCACATAAGCAATCTTTTTCAGACTGCTTTGAAGCTGCTCAAAACCGCTATAGTCGCGCTGGAAAATTGCCTGTTTTAACCAGGCCAGTGTTTTCTGCAATAAGCCATCATAGGCATTCGAGTTAAATTGATAAACTGCAAACTGCTCGAAAGTGGTTTCCAGTTCATAGGCAATGCTGGCCACCTCTTCAGTTTCAATCATGCGTGCACCACCTTTAATACTGTGGGCAGCACGTTGTAACTGAAGTAATAAACTACGGTCACTACGCTGATCAAACCATTGATTGAGCAGCTTCTCTGCATTGGCCAGAATTTCTTCAGACTCTTCGAGGAAGGTTTCTTCAACGATTGATTTCAGCTCATCTTCTTCAGAGCGTTCAACTTGATTTTCAGTAAATCTAGGGATTTCAACTAATTTTTCTGTTTCAGCCAGATCAGTTGCAGGCTGTTCTGTCGCCACTGATTCTTCGAATGGCACTTCAGGAGTCGATAGCATCTCTAACGCGGTCACGTTGAATTCAGCAGTTGTGCTTTCAACAGCAGCCAGCGTTTGCCCAGAAAGTAGTGCCTGAATATTTTGTAAAATTGCCACCGCTTCTGTCGCCGGATAATCAATGCCATCATCTCGAATGGACTGAATACGGTCGGACACGTTATCCTGTACCAGACGGACAATCTGGATTAAAGCAGGTGTTACGGCAATCTGCTGACGGATCACCCGTTCATAAATACTTTCCAGTTCATGGGCAATCAAACCGATATGCGAAGCCGCAATCATGTTTGCACCACCTTTTAAGGTATGCAAATGACGCATCAGATTGTTCAGTGAAGTCGTATCATCCTGTTTTTTGCTCCAGGTATTCAGATCTTCATCAATACCTGCCAGCAATTCATCGGCTTCTTCCAGAAAGATACCTAACAGTTCTTCATCGAAATCACGGTTGGTTTCAGCACTCTCGCGCTGTTGACGATCGGCTGCAATACGCTGGCTCAAGGCAGCAAAATCTACGCTGCCTGTGCTTAAGGTGTCAGCCGTTGAGATAATATCTGTGGTCGGCTCAAGGCCTGACGTTTCAGTATCTTCCGCAAAGATCTCAAGATCCTGTTGTACAAATGCCGACAGTTCACTTAAAGTTTTTTGAATGTCATCATTCAGAATGACGCGCTGTCCTGCGGCCAGGGTATCAAATAAATGAATAAATTCCTGATGTGCCTGTGCAAACAGTTCATAAGCATAATTGCTGTTTAACAGCACCGGCTTTTTAAGCAGGGCATCATAAGCCGATTTCAGATCTGCCGTGAATTCATGAATTCCTTTGGCCGCGCGGCTATCAGTATGCGCCAGTAATTCTGCAGCCTGTTGACTCAGTGCCTGGATATATTCCGGATAATCGACTTGTGCGCGTTTATCGAATTCAAACTCAGCATCGAGCAACAGGTCAATATCCAGCTCAACCAGTTTGGACACCAGACCTTGGGTTTGAACCGCATCTGATTCAGTGACCGCAAAGCCATAATCACTCCAGACTGCTTCAAAAGTGGCATAGACCGCATCTAGTTTTTCGGTATCCCCCTGACCTAATAAATGCACATAGTCACTGATAAATTCGGCATATTGAATCAGTAAGGCTGTTTCTTTTGAGGTCGAGACTATTTCATCTTGTAGCAAGGTTTTAAATAACTGTTCAACTTTAGAGCTGGCTTCAAAAATCTGTTCAATCTGCGCCATCGATGAACTGCCACGCAAGGTATGAATAGCACGAATCAGAGCATTATAATCTTGTGATTTTTCATCTTCAGTACGCAGGAAGGTGGCAATCGTTTCCAAATGCTCTTCGGCTTCTTCAATGAAGATGGCCACGGTTTCTTCAATATCATTGCGAACCGCTACTTCTACCGGCGCTGTTTCGATAATAGCAGCAGATTCACTTAGATTATGATCCGCAATTTCTAGCCCCGTGGTCTGACCTTCGGCAGTCAAATGATCGGCCAATGCTAATAATTCTTCTAACGCAGGTTCAGGTGAAAGGTTTTGTTGTAATTGTTGTCCCAACAGCAGCATTGGACGCAGGTCGAGATCCAATTCCTGTACATGTTTGAATTTTGGATATAAAGCATATTGATAGACATTCAGTACCGCTTGGGCAAATTTTTGCACCATCGCTGTCAGCTGAATTGAACCGGACAAGACCCGGTTCAGGGTATCTTCAACTGCCCAGGCCATTTCCCCTGCCGATTTTGCACCGACCATACGACCTGAACCTTTCAGGGTATGAAAATGACGGCGAATGGTCTTCAGATTTTCCTGATGATCTGGATTGACCAGCCATTCTGGAAATAAAGCATTTAACTCAACGAAGATTTCTTCGATTTCCTCAACAAAAATTTCAAGAATTTCTGCATCTTGATCAAGATAACTATCTTCAGGAAGCGTTGTCGTTTCAACTAAATTTTTTAATATTTCTTTCATAGCTTATGCTTCTTACGTTATGCCGCCAAGAAGGGCGCTCAAACTTAATTGTGACCGTCACGCAATACCTAATGTTTGAGGTTAAGTACATCTTGTCGAGGCTTTATCTGTATTTTTTGAATGTGCCTCAATCGTAATCAAGGCACATTCTCCCCATCATCGCTAACTTTATTCTGGTAGTTTAAAGTCAGCTACAGATTCACGTAATGCATCGGCCATATTTGCCAGTTCAGATACCGAACGTGCTGTATCGAAGGTGGCACTGGTGGTTTGCGAAGTAATTTCCTGTACGACATTCATCGTGGTCGCAATATGACCTGCAGATGCAGACTGCAGTTTCGCTGCATCGGAAATGTTCGCAATCAGTTTCGCCAGGTTATTCGATACTGTTTGAATCTCATCCAGTGCCACACCGGCATCTTTAGACAAGTTCGCACCACGTACAACCTCGGCTGTAGTTTGCTCCATCGAAATAACCGCTTCGTTGGTATCGGTCTGAATGGTTTTTACCAGGCCTTCAATCTGCTTGGTTGCAGACGCAGAACGCTCTGCAAGACGCTGTACTTCATCGGCTACAACTGCGAAACCACGACCGGCTTCACCGGCCATCGACGCCTGAATGGCTGCGTTCAATGCCAAAATGTTGGTTTGGTCGGCAATATCGTTAATCAAGGCAACGATGTTACCAATTTCCTGAGAAGATTCACCCAGACGTTTAATACGTTTTGAGGTTTCCTGAATCTGTTCACGAATCGTGTCCATCCCCTCAATCGAGCGTTGTACGACATCCGCACCATTTGCAGCAATTTGTACCGAACGGTCTGCTACCACAGCAGATTCATCGGCGTTGGCAGATACCTGATCAATCGACATGGCCATTTCGTTAATTGCCGCAGAAGCACCGGCAATTTCCTGAGCCTGATGTTCAGAAGCTTCAGCCAACTGGTTGGTAATGCCCTGTGTGGTTGCGGTATATTGCGCAACTTCTTGTGAAGTTTCAGTAATACGCGATACCAGGTCACGTAACTGGTCGATTGCAAAGTTAATCGAGTCGGCAATCGCACCGGTAAAGTCTTCCGATACTGTTGCGTATGAACGTAAATCACCATCTGCAAGATCGGCGATTTCATCCAGTAAACGTAAAATCGCATTCTGGTTACGGTCATATTCTTCTTGTAAACGGCCTACACGCTGCTTATCCGATACACCACGCAAAGAAAGCAATTTGAATACACAAAGCAAGAAACCAAGTAACAAGGCAATCAACAGGATGGCTGGAATAACGGTTTTAAGACCTGAGTTACCTGATAATTTGTTCAGGTTATCTAAAAGCACATCAGACTGGGCAAAAATAGATGCAGCGGCCTGACGAACTTTTACAATTTCAGTCGAGTTCTTCAGAATAATTGCTGATGCTGATTCGAGTACTTCATCATATTCAGCCTTAATACCTTCTAGAGATTCACGCATTGCTGGATCAGCAATACGCTGTACGCCCAGTTCAACAGAACCATTCAATTGTGCATTTAAATAAGAGCCGAAAGTTTCGGTATCGGCACTAAAGTCATCTGCCGATTCACGAGAGCCATCACTACCCGTCAATACCAGACTGATGGAACGTAAAATACGTTCTGCAATAAATACCTGGTTCTTGGCAATCACCACCTGGCTCGATGGCATATCTTGACGCGCCATTTGGTCAACCATCAAGTTATATTCCGCCTGAATCCCGGGAATTGCTTCACCAATGGCAATGTTGGTGTCGTATAACTGGTTAATGATTTTTTGTTGCGAGGTAATCAGATCAATACCGCTAGAAACTTCTGTCCACTGTTTATCAACAGCTTGTAGCGCCTCATTATCTGAATGAATATTTTTAACTGTTTCAAGGTTCTCAGCAAAAGATTTTTGCGAGTCAGTTAGGTTTTTCATTGACTCCGGTGTACCCGAAGCGGTTGCTTCAGTTGCTTGGCGCGAAATCGTTTGCGAGAGGAGACGTAAATCACCCAGACTTTGAGTGAGTTCGTTGCTACGTGGCACACTATAAAAAAGATATAATAAAGTGATCAGTGCGGCTAAAAGACAGCCTGCTGCCCCATAGATCAGCGGTTTTGATTTCTCACTATCACCAAATACACGTGATAATTGATCTATTTGCGATTGAATCTTAGTGAAAAAAGCATTACCGCCATTGCGGCCAGTGCTTTCACCTGTATTTTTCTTTTTAAGTTTAAAGCCCATGCAGCCTCTCCCCGGTTGACGCCTTGATCACTTTCGTGCGCGACATTTAATTTATAAATTTTATAGATGCGTTCATAAAATTTGGATTTTGCAACAGACGACTGAATAAGAACACATGCCACTGCTGGTTGTGCTGATGAAAAAATCCTTGACAGTATTCTTGTAAGTTTTCATCTAATTCAGATTTCTTCGAAAAGAAACTTTTCTTATTGAAATGTTGTATACCCAAAACTTGATCTACGACCAAACCGACATACTGGTCATTATGGTTGATGCACAATACTTTTTGAGTCGGTGAAAACTGACTGCTATGCCCTGATACGTATTGAGTGAGATCAGAAACGGATAACAATCTTCCCCGGATATTCGCCAGACCCAACACCCATGCTTGTGTCTTGGGTACCGGCGTATATTTTGGGGGATAAATCACTTCTGATACTTCCCCCAGCGGAGCAACAAAATATTGCCCCATCATCTCAAAAGCAATGCCCGACCATCGGTTCACTTCATTGTCATTGGAAACGTAGTTTTTATTTCCCCGTTTCGCAATGCGAAGCAATTCGATAAATCCATTTGCTGCCATAGAGCTTATCCTGCATTGAGGTGTTGCTTAATTACTTCTATTAATTGTTTTTCATCTACTGGTTTTGTTAGATAGTCTGCTGCACCCTGACGCTTGCCCCACACGCGGTCAGTGGCCTGATCTTTGGTACTGACAATCACAATTGGAATGTGTTTGGTGGTCGCCCCACGCGCAATCTGACGGGTCGCCTGGAATCCGTTTACGCCCGGCATCACAACGTCCATCAGGACCAGATCAGGCAATTCAGCCTGTGCCATGGTGACGCCATCGGCCCCATTGGCTGCTTCAATCACCTCAAAGCCATGTTTAGAAAGAATTTCTCTAAAGCGAAAAGTTTCTGTCGGTGAGTCATCCACAATTAGGATACGTGCCATGCCAATTCCCCAAAAAAAATCAAATATTAAGCACTAATATGGTTACGGATTGCGTTCAGCAATTCATCTTTACTAAAAGGTTTGGTCAGGTATTCATCTGAACCCACAACACGACCTTTGGCCTGATCAAATAAACCATCTTTACTTGATAGCATAATCACAGGAATATTCTGGTAATTCTGAGAATTTTTAATTAACGCGCAAGTTTGATAGCCATCTAGACGCGGCATCATGATGTCTACAAACACGATATCTGGATTTGCTTCGGCAATTTTTGACAAAGCTTCAAATCCGTCGACGGCAGTAATCACTTCATAACCTTCGCGCTGAAGAAGAGTTTCCGCGGTACGACGAATGGTCTTTGAGTCATCAATAACCATAACTTTTAGATTTTGGAATTTATCGTCCATTTGTTTAACCCTTCCCATTTTAGAAACTATTATGCCATAAGGCTCATAGGATTATTTTATTACGATCGATAAACATTTTTAACATAAAGTCACTTGTATTATCAATGAACATTTTCTACACAAGTAGACAAAATCAGTTATTTTTAACAACAGCTTCACATTTTACCCACGCCGATGTTTTTTTTTTGACTAACGGTAGTTTTTAATTCGTAAATTTAAGTCTAATATAACAAGATTATTACTTTAAAATAAGTAATTTAGTCAACTTTAAATCTAGGGAGCCAATGATGGGTCAGTTTTCAGAAAAACTTGCTGTCATTGATAAAAATAAAATGACTGGTCAATTCATTGTTGCTGTGCTGTTACTATTACAGGTGACCTTAGCTTGTGCCAACAATAACCAAATCCAGCCAAAGGCCACTTGGTACCGCTATTACGATAGTAAAGGCGTGGCCAATATCAGCACTAATGTGACGCCCAATCATATTCGTTACGGTTATGAAGCGCTTGACCAGAATATGCAGGTCATTAAACGTGCTCGTCCTTATAATGCCGAAGCCGATATCAGACAGGCTCCCCAACGTGCTCAACAGGCCAAGCGGATCGCTGAAGACAATAGACTGAAGCGAGCGTACAATAATAGTCAGACCGCCTTACAGAAAAAAAATGACAGTCTGCTACAGTTGAAAAAGCAAATTGATTTTCAGCAAGAACAAATGAAGCAATTGCAAAAAGATCGAGTGATGTTTGTACGCCAAGAACGTGAATATTTACGTAAAGGTAAGGCTCCACCGGCACACCTGAAAACCACACTTGAGAATAATCATAAAAATCTCATTTCCCAAAAAGAAAATATTCAATCTTTACAAAGTCGCTATCGAAATCTGGAAGCAGAATACGACAAAATTATCGCCCGTTTAAAAGCACTTGAATAAATACAGATAGCTTGTGTTGGTTTTAAACCACAGTAAGCTACAAGGACTCTTATGCAAACTGCACCACATGCTCATGGTTTAAATATGCCTTTTCCGCGCTCTCTCCTGATCATGAGTGCACTTTGCTTAAATATGTTGTTAGTGGCTTGTGATAAAAATGAACCCGTACAGCAAGCCGAAACACCCACATCCATTGAACTGATTCCTCAAGACCTGATTGCAGTACAGTCCGGCAACTCAGTTCAAAAAACTGCGTTTACCGGCACGATTCGGGCTGTCAATCAAAGCAGTATTCAGGCGCAGGTGTCTGCCACCGCCACCAGTGTCAATGCCCAAGTCGGTCAGACCGTCTCCAAAGGTCAGGTGCTGGTACGGCTAAACAATCAGGACAATGCTGCCCGACTGGCACAGGCACGTGCCAATCTGGCCTCTACTCAAGCTCAGGCCAATCAGGCTCGAAACATGATGCAACGTAAAAAGCGTCTGCTCGATCAGGGCTTTATCTCAAAAGTAGAATATGAACAGAGTCAGGTCGATTATCAGGCACAGCTGGAAAATGTACGTGCCCAGCAAGCCAATGTCGATATTGCCGAGAAAGCAGATCGTGACGGAACCATGACCAGTCCGATCAGTGGCGTGATTACCCAGCGTCAGGTGGAACCTGGCCAAACCGTGGCGATTGGACAAACCCTGTTTGAAATTGTCGATCCTAAACAGCTGGAAATTCAGGCACGCGTGCCTAGTGACCTACAATCAAACTTAAGGCTAGGCAGTCAAGTCGAATACAGCATTCAAGGCAATCCCAATCGGCTCACTGCAGTGATGAGCCGGATTTCCCCGATCGCCGATCAGGCCAGTCGCCAGATCGAATTCTTTGCTACGCCGAATGAAACAATTCCCTCTTTAAGTATCGGTTCCTTTGTAGAAGGCAATATTTTGAGTTCACGCCAAATCAGTGGGCAGATTATTCCCCTAGATACGCTGCAGGATATCCAGAACAAACCCTATGTCTGGGTGATTCGCCAGAATAAACTTATCAAGGCCAATGTGCAGATACTGGAACAGCGCTATAACGACAATATTGCAGTGGTCAAAGGATTGGAAAGCACCGATCAGGTCAGCCGAATTAAATTTAGCGAAGCCGATCTACAAAAAACTGTCACACTTCGCTCGAACTAAAGCGCCTCACACAGGATCATTGACATGTGGTTTACCCGAATTAGTGTGAAGTATCCAGTTTTCACCATCATGATGATGTTCTGTCTGATGGTATTGGGACTGGCTTCCTGGCAGCGGATGGGCGTTGAAGAATTTCCCGATGTCGATTTTCCCTTTGTGGTGGTGTATACCAACTACCCGGGTGCTTCTCCAGAAACGGTCGAGTCAGAAATAACCAAGAAACTCGAAGATCAGATCAATACCATTTCTGGTTTAAAACAGGTGATTTCACAGTCCAGTGAAGGCCTGTCGATGATCACCACTGAGTTTAATCTGGATGTACCTTCTACCACAGCCGCTCAGGATGTGCGGGATAAAATTGCCTCTGTGACTGCTGAATTTCGTGATGAAATTCAGGATCCGATTGTCGAACGTTATGATCCAACCGCAAATGCGGTCATGTCGATCGTATTTGAATCCAATAACATGGATATCAAAGCACTCAGTTCTTATCTGGATCAGCGGATTGTACCCCAACTGCGCACAGTTGCTGGCGTGGGAACGGTGAATTTACTCGGCGATGCACAGCGCCAGATCCGGATTCAGGTAGAACCGCAAAAACTGCAAGCTTTTGGCCTTGGTGTAGACAGTGTCATCAATACCTTAAAGGCTGAAAATATTGAAGTTCCAGGCGGCACACTCAAATCTGGCAACTCGGAACTGGTGATTGAGATCAATTCCAAAGTGCTGCATCCGCTGGCCTTCGGCGATCTCATCATCGCCAATAAAAACGGCGTACCGATTTTCCTGAGACAAGTCGCAGAGATCCAAGACAGTCAGGCAGAACTAGAATCTGCCGCCTTTTTAAATGGCAAAACCGCAGTTGCGATTGATATCCTGCGTAGCTCGGACTCTAACGTGATTGAGGTGGTCGATAGAACTTACAAAACTTTAGAAAGTATTGAGACCCAGCTTCCTCAGGGGACGACCTTGCAAGTGGTGGTGGATTCTTCCAAAAGTATCCGTGGCACCATTGGCGATGTAGCCCGCACCATTATTGAAGGTGCGGTACTTGCCGTGCTGATTGTTCTGCTATTCCTTGGTTCATTCCGCTCCACTGTGATTACCGGTTTAACTCTGCCGATTGCATTATTAGGTACTTTGACCTTCATCTGGGCCTTTGGCTTCAGTATCAACATGATGACCTTGCTGGCATTATCCTTGAGTATTGGCCTGTTGATTGATGATGCGATTGTAGTGCGAGAAAATATTGTCCGGCATGCCGACATGGGCAAAGATCATGTGACTGCCGCACTGGATGGCACCAAAGAAATTGGTTTAGCTGTTCTGGCCACCACCCTGACCATTGTCGCCGTGTTTCTGCCGGTGGCCTTTATGGGCGGGATTATTGGTCGTTTCTTTTATCAGTTCGGGGTTACAGTTAGTGTGGCTGTGCTGATTTCGATGTTTGTTAGTTTTACTTTAGATCCGATGCTTTCTGCACATTGGGCCGAAAAGAAAAAAGATCCAAATAAAAGACCCGGACGGGTGAAACGTTTCTTTAGCTGGATTTCTGGCAAGCTGGACAATTTAAGCCATGTCTATGAAAAGCTGCTCAAACTGGCGCTGCGCTTCAGATTCATTACCTTAATGATTGCCGTAGCTTCATTATTTGGTGCCTTGGGATTATCGAAACTGATTGGCACCGAATTTGTACCGGTTCCTGACAAAGGCGAAATCCGCATTAAGTTTGAAACACCGGTAGATTCTTCGCTTGAATACTCACAAGCCAAACTGCAACAAGTCGATCATATTATCCGTCAACACCCTGATGTTAAAGCAACTTATGGCGTGATTAATGGTGTAACTGACCGTGGTAAAAACCACGTCAGCCTGCGAGTGACCGTGACACCACGGATCGAACGCGAAAAAAGCCTGACCGAGCTCAACAATGAGTTTCGACAACGCCTGCAATCGGTTGCCGGGATCAGTATTACCTCGGTTGCATCTGCCGATGAAACCGTTTCGGGTGGTCAAAAGCCAATTATGATCTCGATCAAGGGCCCCGACCTGGATGAACTGCAAAAAATTTCCGATCGTTTTATGACAGAGATTGCCAAGATTGACGGTATTGTCGATTTGGAAACCTCACTGAAAGAACCCAAGCCGACACTCGGCGTGCAGATCAATCGTGTCTTGGCCAGTGATTTAGGATTATCCGTGAATCAGATTGCCAATGTGGTTCGTCCACTGATTGCCGGTGATGATGTCACCACCTGGCAGGATGAAAAAGGCGAAACTTATGATGTGAATTTGCGCCTGACGGAAGACCAGCGCAGCTTGCCACGTGATTTACAGAACATGTATATCACTTCAAATAAAACCGATGCCAATCATCAGCCGATTCTGATTCCACTTTCGAGTGTGGCCAAGTTTGAAGAAAAACTCGGTGCTTCACAAATTAACCGCCGTGATCTGGCACGTGAAGTTCTGATAGAAGCCAATACCGCTGGTCGTCCTACAGGAGATATCGGCACGGATATCAGCCGGCTACAAGCCAATTTTGATATGCCGCCAGGTTATAGTTTTGATACCCAAGGTTCAAATGCCGATATGGCAGAATCCGCAGGCTATGCCCTGACCGCCATCACCCTGTCGATTGTGTTTATCTACATTGTGCTGGGTTCACAGTTTAATAGCTTTATCCATCCTGCGGCGATTATGGCCTCCTTGCCATTATCCTTGATTGGTGTGTTCCTGGCGCTGTTCCTGTTTAATTCCACTATGAACCTGTTTTCGATTATCGGGATTATCATGCTAATGGGACTGGTGACCAAGAATGCGATTCTGCTGATCGACTTTATTAAAAAAGCCATGGATCGCGGTGAAGAGCGTTATGATGCGATTATTGCCGCGGGGAAAACCCGACTGCGTCCCATTTTAATGACCACCAGCGCCATGGTCATGGGTATGGTGCCCTTATCCTTAGGGCTGGGTGAAGGCGGTGAACAAAGTGCGCCGATGGCCCATGCCGTGATTGGCGGGGTGATCACCTCAACCCTGCTCACTTTGGTGGTTGTCCCCGTGATCTTTACCTACCTGGATGACTTTAAGAATTTTATGCTGCGTCAGATGCGTAAAATCATGGCATAATTTAATGCAACACAATGAGGTGACATTCCCAAATGCTCATCTCATTTTTTATTGTATAATCTCTGCTTTAACGCTTAATTTTTTAGGACAGTTTCCATGCGCGCGAGTCGCTTTTTATTTGCAACGTTAAGAGAAACCCCGAACGATGCTGAGGTTATTTCCCATCAGTTGATGCTTCGTGCCGGTATGATTCGTAAGTTGGCTTCAGGTCTGTACACCTGGTTGCCGATGGGCGTTCGCGTATTAAATAAAGTTGAAGCGATCGTTCGCGAAGAAATGGACAAGGTCGGTTCACTTCAGGTCTATATGCCGGTGACTCAACCTGCGTCTTTATGGGAAGAATCAGGTCGTTATGTACAATACGGTCCTGAACTGTTACGTTTCAATGACCGCCACGGTAACCCGTTTGTACTGGGTCCAACCCATGAAGAAGTCATCACTGATTTAGCACGCAATGAACTAAAAAGTTATAAGCAGCTCCCTGCCAACTTCTATCAGGTGCAAACCAAATTCCGTGACGAAATTCGTCCGCGTTTTGGGGTAATGCGTTCACGTGAATTCATCATGAAAGATGCCTACTCTTTCCATGCCAATCAGGAATCATTGCAACAAACCTACGACGACATGTATGCAGCCTACTGCAAAATCTTTACTCGTCTTGGTTTAGATTTCCGTCCGGTTCAAGCAGATACCGGTTCGATTGGTGGTTCAGGTTCACACGAATTCCATGTACTGGCTTCAAGCGGTGAAGATGATATCGCATTTTCGACCGAATCAGACTACGCCGCCAATATTGAAATGGCTGAAGCCGTTCTGGTCGGCGAACGTGCGGCACCAACTCAAGAACTTAAACTGGTTGATACGCCAAATCAAAAAACCATTGCGGATGTATCTGCCTTCTTGGGCACGGATCCAGCTCACTCAGTAAAAGCATTGCTTGTTCAAGGCATTGCAAAAGAGGATGGTTCTGTTCCTGTGGTTGCTTTATTCCTTCGTGGCGATCACGAACTGAATGAAATTAAAGCCGAGAAGCATGCACAAATTGCAGCTCCACTCACTTTTGCAACCGAAGAGCAAATCGCAGCACTTGGCTTGACAGCTGGTTTTGTAGGCCCACAAGGTCTGGTTGAAAAAGGTGTCACCGTCATTGTTGACCGTGCAGCATCAGTATTGTCTGACTTTGTTGCAGGTGCTAATACAGCTGACAAGCATGCAACCGGCATAAACTGGGAACGTGATGCACAGTTCACTGAAGTTTATGACTTGCGTAATGTAGTTGAAGGTGACCCTTCTCCAGATGGCAAAGGTACACTGCAAATCAAACGTGGTATCGAAGTGGGTCATATCTTCCAGTTGGGTCAGAAATACTCTGAAGCATTGGGCTGTAAAGTCTTGGGTGAAGATGGCAAACCATTCACTGTGACCATGGGTTGCTATGGTATTGGGGTAACACGTGTGGTTGCGTCTGCCATTGAACAAAACTTTGACGAGAAAGGCATTATTTGGCCAACTGCCATTGCCCCGTTTGAAGTGGCCATTGTACCGATGAATGCACATAAATCACCACGCACAGTAGAAGCAGCTGAAGCGCTTTATACTGAACTCACTGCTGCGGGTTATGACGTAATTCTAGATGATCGTAACGAACGTCCAGGCGTTAAATTTTCTGACCTTGAGTTGACCGGTATTCCACACCGTATTGTGATTGGTGAAAAAGGCTTGGATGCAGGTACTTTTGAATATAAAGGTCGCCGTGATGCTGAATCTGTAAATATTTCCAAAGAAGAGTTGTTGGCTAAAATCGCGAAATAATTTTGCTTTCTTAATAAAAAAATCCCGTCAAGTGCGGGATTTTTTATTCTTTTTAACTTAACAGAATTTATGTCCACCGAAGCAGTTCGGTTGAAAGTTCTGGCCTTTAAGCTCTAAATTTTTCAAAGGAAAATCAAGAAGTGCCGGGTTTTTAATTTCTTTCACATCTAAAGCTCCATCAAATACACAATTCAAAAGACTTCCACATGCTCTGGGTTTTGATGTTAAATCATGATTAATCCCTGCAATGGTTTGTGCTAATACCGCATTAGTAATATCCACACCTTTATTTGGACTAATATCACCAAGATTTACCTCATCCTCGATTGCCATCCACCAACCTTGATTAGCAGCAACGGCAGCACCCGGCCAAAGTATTTTTTGCGATTGTAATGATAAAGATGCTGGGTTATTCAAATACAATGCATGGATTAAGCCAAGATCTTGATCCACTGTAATATCTGTTCTAAGGCCTGTCATATAGCCTGTAATTTGTTTATCCAGTGTAAGCTCAAATAAATCCAGTGGCTTTAAAATGGCCTTTAATGGGCCACTAAAATCAATTCTGTCAACTGTACCAGTCCCCTTTAATTTAACTTCACTCATTCGTGTTCCTGAAACTATAGTGGCTGGAATCACAAATGGCGCATTGGTACTTGTTAAATTAAAAGTATAATCATTCGATTTATAATGAAGTTCCAGATCCTGCCCCAATATTGTTCCCGTAACAGCACCTTCAATATATTTATTGCCAGTTGATGCATAGGTCATTGTTCTTGGATTAGTTACAGCTGTTCCTTTGGCTTCTTTAGTCTTCATATATCCACTAAAACTATTAATACCATTTGGTGTGGCCGTATTTTCTGTACCCATAGTCAGTAGACCTGAAATCTTTTCTGCACTTAAACGGAAACCCAAAACTTCACGTGTAGATGCCTGATTTGGATTTTTTATAGCAAATTGAACAAAAGGATTAGTAATCAAGGCAGAGGTCGCAGCACGATCCATTCCATTTGCAGAATTACCACTTAAGGAAATATGATCAATATCAATATCACAACCAGTTGCACCATTAATTCCTCCACAACCAAGTTGCAGTTTTTTAATATTGGCATTAATTTCCATTTCAGCTTCTAGACCCAATTTATAAAATGAGATATTTCTCTGGTCATATGCCTCTCCCAAATTATCAACTTGGTTAAATCCGGCCTGAACCTCCATTGACAATAAAGCTTGTCCATTAATATTTGAAAGCTCCTGATCTTCTAATGAGGTTAATGCAGATACATGACCACTCAATCCCACCATCGCCGCAGCTAGACTCTTTAATATTATTTTTTTCATTTTTCTCATCCTGAATTTAGCGTGGTGTGATTCCCAGCGTGCTACGAATAGTGCCACCAGTCAGTGCAATACTTGCCATGTTTTGCATATTGCCATTGGTCGCCATCGCAAAATTGGTTTTAAATGGTGTCGCGATATTATTTTCATAATTGAGTTTGACCTGATTATCCAACGTTACGGTATCAGCACTGACACGAACTTTCCCATTAACACCCAAATGACCTTCCATCCGGTTAAAGTTGATCGAAGAAACGTTTAATGCTCCTGTTGTTAAATCAATATCTTCATTGGAGATACTAAAGTAGCTACCCAGATTAGCTTTATCTGCACTTTCTTCTGATGTGAGTGGCCTAAATTTAAAGTTTGCATCAAATGACAAAAAGTTGGTATCTGGTGAACTTGCGGTTGGATCTACCCCAGGAATAATCAGAAGCTCACCATTTCCATCGAGCTTAAAGGCAATATTGGTCAGTACATCATCACGTTTAGAAAAATTATCGTGAGGCACATAGCCTCCGCATTTACTGACTGATGCAGTGCTACAGTTATATTTAGATCCTGGTAATTGCCCCATTGCGAGCTCTGCTTTTGCTGCAATCAGTAATTTATCGGCACGAATATAAATCCCTTCATCTTCATAGCCAATAATCCCTTCAGATTTAATTAAAGCATCGATATTTCTAAAGCCTGCATAATAGTTAACAGCTTCACCCTGTACACCGTCCTGACCATCAATCAATATAATTGAAGTTGTACTTGGCAAACCGGTTTTCTTGTCGACCCCGTATCCTTCAGTAGAGGCCATGATGTTATAAGCAATTGCCTGCTTATTATCTGTTCCATAAGTTGTTCCAGACAACGCGACATTGGCATTTAAATTATAAATAGGAATACCAATCCCCCATGAACCGCCATCCCCACCAAGTTCTGTCAAGGAGTTATCTGAAATAAAACGTGCTTTCGCAGCAATTGCCTGAAAGTCCATTCCTCGTACTGCAATAAAAGCAAAATCCTCTCCATCTCCTGCTGTACTCAGTGTCTGTTTCAGTACATCACTACTATACCCCAAGGTTTTTCGCATATTTTCATTGATGATAAAATCGAGACTTTTAGCCATAATAGTATTTATATAAATATCACCAAAATCGATATAGGCATTTTTACCATGTAAATTTTCATCAGCATTCCGTGTTGTCAGGGGCCTAATATTGGAGAATTGGACTGCATAGCTTCCATGGCCAGTATGACCAATTTCAAGCACGGTAGGCGCGATGTTGCTTGGGTGACCACTAGCAGCACCAGTAAAGTCGGCAGATAAGCCCAGATGCAACCCCCCTTCACCCACCAGATCGCTATATCCTGCTGCAGTTTTGTCTTGACGCTGTAAAACACCATTTAACTTGTTACTTACATCAAAAGTACCAATCTGGGTT
This sequence comes from Acinetobacter sp. YH12200, assembly GCF_013418175.1. Taxonomy (NCBI): domain Bacteria; kingdom Pseudomonadati; phylum Pseudomonadota; class Gammaproteobacteria; order Moraxellales; family Moraxellaceae; genus Acinetobacter; species Acinetobacter sp. YH12200. The sequence goes on along the minus strand of NZ_VPCO01000001.1, from coordinate 55,990 downwards.
TGATCGGCATTCATGGATAATCTGGCATTGGTCACCGCACCTGAAGCCCCAAGACGCATAATATTTTTACGTTCGTTATTTGGCGTGTTATAACGCAAGTCAATATTAACGCCAGGATTGGTCGGATTAACCCGGCCAATAGCAATATCAGTGGTATCTTCAACACGTTTTAAATCCACGTAATGGTCTTGATTGCCATTTCGGGTAGTGAGTACAACACCTTCATTGGGGTCAATGTACATATAGCCCTGACCCGAAAAATTAAAGTTAAAGTCATTTAAAATCAGGCTATTTTCACCCAGTTTATGACTAATGGTGGCATTTTTAAGTTGAAAATCGATACTGGCAATTGCCTCTTTATTAAATAAACCTGCAGTAGTTTGTAATAGAACACTAAGCGGCGTAGAGGTACTAATCCCTAATGCACCTAGACTTTGACTAGATTGTACGCCAGCAGTCCGAATACTATTCGCAGACTGGCTACATGGATTGGTCGTACAGGCTGTCTTTACCAGTTTTAAATCTGCAGTGGCTTGAAATGGTGAAACACTTGCAGCAAGCCGAAGTCCTGCCCCTTGTGAAGTAGCACCTACATCTATTTCAAGTTGACTAATAATTGGCTTATTATCTTTTCCAATAATTTCAACATTATGTAGACCTAAACCCATTTTAATACTGGCAGTTGGATTGGGATCATACCAATTGACTTGAGCAATGCTGGCTTTAGAAATTTCATGAGTAATCACCATACCATCTTGTCCAGTGACTTCGCTCAATTCCTGCTCTTCAATGGTTTCAAGTGCATAAGCTTGCTGTATAAGACACATGCATACCGTTAGCAATTTCAACTTTATTGTTGTTTTTTTCATTTTTATATCCTTATGCTGTACTTGACGCTGCGATTAACAACGACTTTGTGCCCCACCTGTACAGTTATAACCAAATATTTTCAAATTACCGGACATATGCAGATTTCCATGAACATTCAATCCCATAAAACCTTTTTCAGCCCCCTTATCAAACGAAGGAACATCTTGGGGCGCGGTCGTATAAGTTCCGTCGGCATTATAGGTACGCCCTGTATACGTACTATAAACACCAGTATTGGCATAACCTTCTAAAGCTCCAGCACCTGTGCCCGTTTCAATCGAAACCGTATTAAAACCCAAATTCCGGATCTTTAAAGGCTGGTTATCATAAAAGGTAATTTGCATCGCCGTCTGTGGTTCATTACGGTGATTAATAATGGTTGTACCATCAATTGAAAACTTATCAATCTGAATCGTGCCCTGAATACCTTTAAATACTAACCATTTTTTATTCCCATTGGCATCGACATGATTATTTGGGGCTATTGCCAAACGGCAAAACTGTTTTGTTGCACCACATGTTGTCGGATCTAAAACATAAAATACTTCTAGTGGATTATCATTTCCATCAAGTCGAGAAATTGTATCTTTGGTTAAATCTGTGGCGTAAATATGATTTAAGGATAAAGTCCAGTTAAGGTCTGCTCCGCCCTGTCCTACTGTCTCAGTTAACTCTTGCTGATTAAGGACTTCCAATCCGGCTTGACTGAGCATAGAGGTACATATCAATGCGCAGAGGGTCAATAATTTGGACATTTTTATACTCCCTTACAGACCAGTTGTTCTAATTTTTAAATGCTGAATCAGTACGCCATCAATGACTGCAGACCCAAAATTCTTACTTATACCATCAGTACTCTTGAATACGACTCCCGTGGAGTTGGGGCCATCTTTGGCGCGCAGCAAATTTGTTCCTGGGATACGCTCTGTAGTCCCTATTGAAATACTACTGTGAGTGGCGTTACGGCCTTGATAAAGCACGGTCGCATCTGAAGCATTATTTTTAATCGGCGTACCACAACTATAGACATTACAGGTTGAACCTTTTAAATCAGATTCTCCTAGTCCACCCCCATAATTCTGATAAATTTGATTATAGATAGCAGGAATATTTGGAATACGTGTCACTTCTAAAATAATATTATTGCCTTCTGAACCGACCACAAAAGGCTGATACATATTACCGAGCACCAGGTTAATATTTGGACTATATAAATATAAACCCTCAGAATCATGAAATATGGGAGCAGCACTTCCGTTTAAGGCTGGGGTCGGGACATTACCATCAAGTGCATCTGTTTTTGCTGCGGTACTTAGACGAATACCTTTACTGTTAAGATTGCTATCGCTACTGCTTAGAGTTTCTGGCCGATCATTGGTATTTAAACGAACGATACTTGCCATTCCTAAAGTTTGATTATAGTCCTTATTATCCGATTCCAAGGTTTGGAATAACCGAACTTGCGAACCATTTAAACTGAGACCATTGGCAACAAATTGCGTTCTTAATCGGTAATTTGTATCAAGCCCTGAAGTGGGCCCACCTGTTATAGGATCGACAACATTAGAGGAATTAAGCTCACGTGCAAAAATATCACTCCAAAACCCCAATTTAATATTATTATCACTTTCATCTGGAGCAATCTTGGCAAGAGGCGCTTCTAGAGCAATATAGCCTACATCTTTAGCAGCGTCCTTAAACTGTTTGACGCTTTCAGTTCCTGCCCGGAATAACCAAGGATTATCTGCAGATCCCCAACTAAAACCCTGATTACTGTATCGCGTGCTCAGCGAGTCATCACTTTTTGATAATGCCAGACCATAAATGAAAACATCTGCCTTGGTACGCAGGCTTCCAATATTGGCATTTTGTGCAGCAGCTTTTGCCATATTTATTGCATTTCGTACAACTTCATCATGCACGGTATTACTGGCTGTTGTTGCCTGTTCTTTCGCATAATCTGCAGCCAACTGATTTAGCATTTCAGTGGTCTTGGCTGCAAGCTGACTATCTACTGTATTTTTAATGACATTTGCACGAACATAGCTTGGAAACTGCTGTTTAAAACTTTGGTAAAAAGGTGAATTTGGAAGATTCGCTGCATAATTATTTCCGTATAACAATTCAATCATTTCCAGAGTATTTTTAAGTGCAGCTGCTTTCGACCGATCAGTTAACCATGGGGTAATTGACTCTTTTGTTGTACCATCATTTACAAAATTCAAGCCAGCTGAACTACCATTATAATAATCAGCATAACGCTGATCATAATACTGTTTCATAATTGGTGAATCGAGATATTGTTGGACTAGACTACCACGATAGCTAGCAGCATATTCAGCTGTAATTTCACTCGCTACGCGGGTGCGATTGTCTGTAATATAAGCATCTCGGCTTGATGCATACGTATCTCCATATACATGGTTATAGATTCTCGCACGTTCAGCTAGATAAGCATTATGGTAAGTATTGCTATAAACTTTATCGTATAAACGCTCCCCTAGCTTTTCATAGTTTTCACCAGTTGGAATAATGCGAATAAAACCCGTATCCGCCTGTCCCGGATTTTCAATACCTCTGGCATAACTGGAACCAGCAGAAATATCTTTAGGGCCTTGAAACACCATTTTAAAATCATCAAGTACGAGCGCAACCCCCTCACCCGTGGTGTCAGAAAGAGAAGAATCTGATAATTCCTGCATCGCATGCGCAGAAGGCAACAGGATTAAACCAATTGTCATTGCTAAATAATTTTTGCGAAATTTAAATAGATCTTTTATCTGAGTCATCTCACTCTTTCCTTTTTATCCGATGCTCCGCATCTTTATGTTTCAGCTTCCCAGCCGCTACATTTTGTTTTTTATGATGCATTGCATCTTTTTTATGGTTATTCGGAATCTATTATGCTGACTTTTAATACAGATGCCAAAGTCAATTGAAGTAAAAACCTGAGTTTCCGATGAATGAAAATCTCAAAAAAATAAACGGGACATATAGTCCCGTTATTCAATATTTTAAACTGCTTAGGTCTTCGGCAAAGTAACGCCAGTTTGGCCTTGATATTTTCCGCCACGATCTTTATATGACGTTTCACACACTTCATCAGACTCAAAAAATAGCATTTGTGCGACACCTTCCCCTGCATAAATACGCGCAGGAAGGTTGGTGGTATTTGAGAACTCTAAAGTTACATGACCTTCCCACTCTGGCTCAAGCGGAGTGACGTTGACAATGATACCGCAACGCGCATAAGTCGACTTGCCCAGGCAAACCGTCAGTACATTACGTGGAATACGGAAATACTCGATGGTACGGGCCAATGCAAATGAGTTCGGTGGAATAATACAAACATCCGATTCAATATCAATAAAGCTGCGTTCATCAAAGTTCTTCGGATCGACAATTGCAGAATGCACATTGGTAAATACTTTAAATTCCCGTGCACAACGCACGTCATAACCATAGCTCGATACGCCATACGAAATCAGCTTTTGACCATTTTCATCCAAACGTACCTGGTTTTCTGCATACGGTTCAATCATGCCGTGTTTTTCGCTCATTTCGCGAATCCAACGATCAGACTTAATTGCCATTGATATAATCCAAAAATCTTAAGAACAAGTTATTGCGACGTACTTTAACTGAAATTGCCCTCAATGAAAATAAGTGAAGTGCTTGCAGCCAAAGTGGATAAAAAATTGCTGATGGATATCAGCTTATAAACTTAAAAGTGCAGAATAGCTTAAAGGAATCGAAAAGCTCATTAACACCAGTGATGCGGTTTTTTGCAGGTTTTTTTGATTGAGCCAGCGACTGTTTTTTCTGGCCAGTATTGAGCCGAGGAAAGTCCAGAAGAATGCAATCGGAATCAGCAAAACCAGAAATACCAACATATGAGTCACATAGTGCTGACTGCTTTTCCAGACAATCACCGGAAAGATCGCTGAAGCAAATAAAAGTGCTTTAGGATTTAGCAAGGTTGCCAGAAATAGTTCTCGTGCACGAATCGAGACATTTTCAAAATTTTCACTGAGTTCTGCCGTGCGCCATAATTTCACAGCCAGAAAAAGGATATAGCCGGCACTAAACAGTTTGAGAATGGTCGGCAAAAGCGGAAGATGAACGGAAATTTTTCCGATCAGAATGCCCCAAAAGCTAATGGCAATCAGATAGCCAAAGGCTTCAGCAGGAATTAAACGAAATGTTTTTTTAAATCCGACCTGTATGCCTGAAGATGCCAATAAGGTATTGGTTGGGCCTGGTGTTAAAAGAATGGTTGCCACTAAACCAATAAAAAACCATGAAATCATAGTTTGACCTCGCTCTAATCCGCGTAGCATAGAATAGTTCGGTCAATGCTGCAAAAAAATAATTGTAAGAGAACATATAATCAGAATTCACACTGAATTAAATCAATTTAATTCAATCACTTGAAACCATTTTGGGAACCAATACGCAACAGTCATTTCAGTCAATTTTCTTAATTTAAAGCTGTTTATTTCCGTGAATTATTAATAAAAAAGCCCTAACTTGAATTAGGGCTTAAATATGTGAACTCTCTATTTAATGGGTCAATTAGAAAATTCGGCTCTGATCTTTTTCGGCCTTAGGTAGCTGCGCTGCAATTTTTTCTGCAATCAGCATATAGCTTTCGGCTGCATCATCTCCGGCAATGACTGAAGGTGTGCCAGCATCGGCATTTTCACGAATTTCAGCATCTAAAGGTAAGCGACCCAATAATGGAATATGATATTGCTCAGACAGTTTATCTCCACCGCCTGTGCCAAAAATCTGTTCTTCAAAACCACAATTTGAACAGATATGGGTCGACATATTTTCAATCACGCCCATGATCGGAATTTGCACACGGTTAAACAGTTCAATGCCTTTGGTCGCATCGAGTAGGGCCACGTTTTGTGGTGTGGTGACAATCACTGCCCCGGTTACCGGAATGCGCTGTGCCAACGTCAACTGGATATCCCCTGTACCGGGTGGCATATCAATCATCAGAACATCAAGATCTGGCCATAAGGTCTGGTTAAATAATTGCATCAATGCACCGGTGGCTTTCGGTCCACGCCAAGCCACTGGAGTATTGTGATCACCAGTTAAATGGCCAATCGATAACACTGCCATTCCATAGGCTTCGATAGGGACAAACTGTTCCGCTTCGATCATCGGCGTTTTGCCCGCATTACCGAGCATGGTCGGAATACTCGGACCATAAATATCGGCATCCAGCACACCGACCTTTAAGCCTAATTTTTGCAGAGCCAGTGCCAGATTCACTGTAGTCGTCGATTTACCTACACCGCCCTTGCCGGATGACACCAGAATCACATTTTGAATACGTGGATGTTTTGGTACATCACGTTGCTGAGGTGCAGCTTTTTGAATCGGTGGATTATTGGGATCAGCTTCTTCTTGTTTTGCAGGCTGGGCGGAGGCATCCACCACAGGGGGAAGATTGGGTTTTGCTTCTGCTTTAGGCTGACTGGAACAGCTTTCACCTTTGGCATGCTTATGCCCGCAGCCATCCGATTTATGACTTTTAGGCCCAGTTTTTTGCTGAATCACATGCATATTCAGTTCTTGAATACCACATTTTTGCAAAGCTTGCGCCAGTTCATCATGGATTTGTTGCAGATCTTGTTTTTCTTCAGGATAAGTATTTAAGGTGATTTGTAGGATCTCAGCTTGAACATTGACCTGAGTAATACGCTGTTTGAGCGGATCATTTGAATTTGGCAACAGATAGTTTTGCAATACTTTTTGCACAGCTTCTTCGTTCACCTCCTGCGAAGGTGAAAAGACCGATTTGAGCGAAGAAAGCCACGACATAGGTTACTCCAAAACTATAGATAGATATCCGAATGGCATAGTTTAACGGGGTTTTCGCTTAAGGTTAAGCACTCTGCCGAGAAGATCGAGGAGATATCTGCAATTTCCAACCATTTTACTTGGTTTTGTTGGATTGTAGCGGATAGGCATGCTAAAAGTGAATCAATCAAAGTAAAGCCAACTGGATTCTTTTTGATGTGAAAATTGATGTAGAAGGATTTTTATTGATTTTAGGTGTAGCAAGCCACTTTAACCCTCTTTGATTAAAGTGGCTCTACAATAATCACAGTCTATTTATGATTTTTATTATTTTCAGACTTGTGCTGCTGATCCTTGGCATTTTTATCCTGATCTTCTTTAGATTCACTCTTGTCAGACTGACCTGATTTCGAGTCTGAATTTTGAGCTTTGGCATCTTTTTGCTGATCAGAATCATTGCCCTGAGATTGATTTTCTTTCATTTTATTCATGCTATCAGTTGCCATCTGTTTCAGCTCACCCAGCTTGGTAGAGGCTTCACTGACTAACTCAGTAATCTTCTGTTTTGTATCTTCAAACTTATGTACAGCCTCATCTTTTAAATTGGCCATGCTTGCCTGTTGATCGGTCTGAGCTTCTTTAGCATTTTGTTTATCTGACTGATTCGATGATTTATCTTCAGTGCTATGATCAGCTTTTGCCTTTTTTGCGTCATCTGAACCTTGATCATCATTTTTCTGACCGTTGGACTTGCCATGTTTTAGCTCATTCAGAAGTTTTTCGCCTTTTTGTAATAGCTCCTCACCAATCGCAATGGCCTTCGCTTTTAAATCATCCATCTTAAAGCTTTCAGTTTTGTTATCTGATTGCTCATTTTTCGAATTATCTTTTTGATCAGATGGCTGCTCTTTAGAGGCTTCATCCTTCGATTCCGAGTCAGCGCCTGTATCTTTAGAGTTTTGTTTGCTATCAGAATTTTCATCAGTCTGGTGTGGCTTTGTGTCTTGTGTATCATGCGACTGATTGTGCTTCTGGTCATTCTGGTTTTGCTTTTGCTCTTCTTTGGCTTTCTGATTTAATTGTTTCTCATGTTGTTCTTTGTCTTGATTTTGCTTTGAACTATTGCTCTGGTTCTGCTGAGTCATGAGGTACCCTCCTTAGGCATATCATATAAACAATCAGCCATTTTTTAGCACAAAGTGTGGAGCAAATCGGGCGCAGTAAGCAAACTGCAACAAAGCCTGTACATGTTGTTGCTATTGTTTGCAGTCTGTAGCATGAGCTGCGCCCAATCAGGATTGCAAAGATGAATAATCCAACTCTTTTGGATTCTGGCGATTCAAGTCCATCGATTACTTGAGGTTTCGACAAAGCCTGTCAGCACATTTTCTTTGGCTTCTCATTCAAATGCCGTTATAGCATAGTTTCCAAAGCCAAAGAATCAGTGTTGCCAATTCACAGCAGATGTTTATAGGATGCAAATGCATCAGGAGATATTATTTCAAGTCAGACACGCAAGGTGCTCATAAAGCTGAGCGCAGAGAACAACCAGATCAACAGAATGAAGCTGCGTGCTTGATTGAAGTTGTCGACATCTGTGCCATGTAGCATGTTATGACGGCTCATGGTCACATTCGAGCTTGAATCCATTTTATAGGCAGCAAGTTCAGCAAAATACGGATTCAGTTCAATCGCAATTTTAGACTTATGCCACAGGCTTTTAATTTCATTGCCTTTTAAACCCGGTACGATTTTATAGACATCGACAAACTTGGTGCCATTTTGCTTGAGGAAACCTGCTTTGATCAGGATATCTGTCAAAATACCTTCGAGCTGCGCATAAACATTTGGAATACAACCGCTGTAAAAGCCAAGTTTGTACATTTTCAAGCTTTCAAGCAGCACCAAACGGCGCTTGGCTTTGATGTCTTCATCAATCTCTAAGGCATCAAAGGCTTTCAGCATTTCAGTCTGGAAATATTCGCTATTGATCATATCGAGTAGCTTAAATTGCTCAATATCTTCAAGCTGGTGAATGGCCGGCCAAAAATGCATCAAATTTAAAGCATCATTGGCAAACTTCGCGCCAATCGGTTGATCGAGCTGATCTGCCAGTACTTGGAAATAAGCATCTTGCGCGACTAAACCTGATAAGTTTTTGATTAAAAGTGTATGTTCATCTGCCGAGATGTCTTCAAGATAAGCTTCTGCATCTTTTAAAATCTGACTGCCCAACTGTTTTTGACTCGCTGCATTTTGTTTAATACGCGTGACAGGTTGGTCAAAATCAAAATCATCTTCGTCAATCATGGTTTTCTAGCTCAAAGCTTTTAGATCAATGGCCTATTATCACTGTTATTGGCAACGCAATATAGGGAAATCTACATTTCCAAGACATTCTGTAAATACAAAGACCTTTCGACACGAATTCGCGGTGAAATGGAATTGATTCGCTTAAAGGATTGCTTTGTATTCGGACCTGCATCAGGTAAAATCATCCACCTTGCATAATATACGAATGAGAGAGTCATATCCGTGCGTAATATCTTAGTCACTAACGCCCTTCCATACGCCAATGGCCCGATTCATATGGGTCACCTACTCGGTTATATCCAAGCTGATATTTGGGTACGTGCGATGCGTGCAATGGGTCATGATGTGACTTATGTCTGCGCGGACGATGCTCACGGCACAGCCATCATGTTACGTGCTGAAGCCAACGGAATTTCACCGGAAGCACAAATTGCCAACGTGCAAAAAGAACATATCCGTGATTTTGACGGTTTTGCGGTGCACTTCGATCATTATGATTCTACCCATAGCGATACCAACCGTGCACGTGCATCTGAAATCTATCTCAAAAACCGTGATGCCGGCAATATCGCGGTTCGTCCTGTCACCCAGCTTTTCGATCCTGAAAAAGGCATGTTCCTCTCCGACCGTTTCATTAAAGGCACCTGCCCGAAATGTAAAGTAGAAGATCAATATGGCGATTCATGTGAAGTTTGCGGTGCAACTTATAATGCAACCGAATTATTGAACCCACATTCGACTTTAAGCGGTGCAACACCTGTCGAAAAATCATCTGACCATTACTTCTTTAAGTTGCCGAATTTTGGTGAATACCTGCAAAAATGGACACGTGATGAAGGCCGCTTACCGGTCTCGATTGCCAACAAATTAGATGAATGGTTTGAAAATGGCCTGAACGATTGGGATATCTCGCGTGATGCGCCATATTTCGGTTTTGAAATTCCAGACGCACCCAACAAATACTTTTACGTGTGGGTCGATGCGCCAATTGGCTACATGTCGAGTTTTGAAAACTATATCAAAACCAAACGTCCTGATTTAAGCTTTGATGACTACTGGAAAAAAGATTCTAAAAATGAGGTGTATCACTTCATTGGTAAAGACATTGTGTATTTCCATGCGCTGTTCTGGCCGGCAATGCTAGAAGGTGCTAACTACCGTACGCCATCAGGTTTATTTGTAAACGGTTTCTTGACTGTCAATGGTCAGAAGATGTCGAAATCTCGCGGCACATTTATTAAAGCGGAAACCTATTTAGAACATTTAAACCCTGAATATTTACGCTACTACTTCGCGTCGAAACTTTCGGATAAAGTTGAAGATTCTGACTTGAATCTGGATGATTTTGTGCAGAAAGTAAATTCTGACTTGGTTGGTAAAGTGGTCAACATTGCCAGCCGTTGTGCGAAGTTCATCAATACTAAATTTGACAATAAATTATCTGCAACTTGTGCAGAGCCTGAATTGGTTCAAAGCTTCATTGATGCGGGTGATTCAATCGCAGCGCAATATGAGTCACGTGAGTTCTCTGCTGCGATTCGTGAAATCATGGCACTTGCAGATAAAGCCAATCAATATATCGATGAGAAAAAGCCTTGGGCGCTGGCGAAGCAGGAAGGCCAGGAACAACAAGTACATGACGTATGTTCTGTCGGTATTAACCTGTTCCGTCAATTGGCTGTTTATTTGGCTCCGGTGTTGCCAATACTGGCGCAACAAGTTCAAGATTTCTTGCAATTAGAATCTTTCAACTTCGCTTCTCGTGAAACGATTCTGCTGGGTCATGAAATTGCATTGTTCCAACCATTGATGCAACGTGTAGATCCAAAAGCGGTTGCCGCAATGGTCGATGCGTCTAAAGATTCTTTGGCTGCCCCTGCTGAAACAGCAAAAACGGAAAAGAAAAAAGAGAAGAAAGCATCGACGAAGCCTGAAGCTAAAGTCGGCGAAGCTGAAATTATTAATATTGATGATTTTATGAAAGTTGACCTGCGTGTGGCTGAAGTTTTGGAAGCTGCAACGGTTGAAGGTTCTGACAAACTTCTTCAATTGACTTTAAATGTAGGCGAAGCTGAACCACGTAATGTATTTAGCGGTATTCGTGAGTTCTACCAACCTGAAGACCTAAAAGGCAAATTGGTGGTGATGGTGGCAAACCTTGCACCACGTAAAATGCGTTTTGGTATTTCTAACGGTATGGTGTTGGCAGCGGGTAATGGCGACGGTGTTTGGGTGATTTTACCTGAATCTGGTGCTCAACCGGGTGATAAGGTTTCTTAAGATTTAGACACTTATAAAAAGCCCTGCTATATTCTAGTGGGGCTTTTTTATATAAGTTATTTTAATGAATCTAGAACTAAAAGAAATTAATGAATCAATAAATGCTATTTCTAATTCTATTGATCAAGGTGCTTGGCAAGAAGCTGCTCTAAGAAGTGAAATCATTTTCGACTCTCTAAAAAAATTTGCGAAATCAGAAATAGTTTTGCAACTTCGTTTTAATTTAGCAGGATTATTCATTGATTCAGGTTTTTTTCTAAAAAATAAAGATTCTATTTCTAAAGGAATACAAATTTTAGAAGAAGATTCAGAATTTTATGCAATGAAATTTAATGTTAGCTATTTTTATAATTTAGCAAATGCTAAGTTATCCATTGCAAATGATTGCGGATATAAAAATGATCTTGTTAGTTATGAAGAAAGTATTTTATATAGTGAAGCCAAAAATCTCTATTGGCAAGTTTTTAAAACTATAGATAAAGATGGCTTTGTTGTATAAAGGTTTGAAAGGCTGAACTCCTCTAAGTAATCCAAATTTAAGAGACAACTTGGGTATGCGGGCGACCTAATTCTGTGAATTTATTCAAAACCGCTACGCGTGCGTGGATCTCATTTACCTGACTCGGAAAGCTCCTTGCTGTTAATTTATCGCCTAATAATTTAATGCAATGCATTTTGGTTTCCACCAAACTTCGACGGTGATAATCAGACCACTTTTTCCAAAGGGACCTACCTAGCCGTTTGACTGTCTTTAATAATTCGTTCCGCTCTAGAGACCTCGCTTGTTGATCTTTCCAAGGCTTTGCATTCTTCCTAGGTGGAATGATCGCATATGCATCTCGATCTAAAATGACTTCTCGGCAGTGCTTTGTGTCATAAGCACCATCTGTATAAACAGAATCAATTTTTTCATCCAAGGGAATTTGAGCAAGTAAATCTTCGAGTACTTGTGAGTCGCTGACATCATTTGTGGTGAGTTGTACTGCACGTATTTGCAGGGTTTTAGCATCTATACCAATGTGAAGCTTACGCCATTGGCGACGATATTCAGCCCCATGTTTCTTGCATTTCCATTCACCTTCACCAATAAACTTCAAGCCAGTAGAATCTACGAGTAGATGTAGCCCATTACTACTTTTTTGATAGCTAATCGCAATATCAATATGCTTTTGTCTACGACAAAGGGTGGAATAATCCGGAGCTGTCCAATCTAATCCAGAGAGTTTAATCAAGCTTTGAACAAAACCTGTGACCATGCGTAAAGAGAGTCGGAATAGCGATTTGATCATTAAGCAGCATTGAATCGCTGTATCAGAGTAGGTTTGATTTCGACCTTGCTTGCCTTGTGATTGTGCATACCACTGAGTCTTTGGATCAAACCAAATGGAAATATTACCTCGGTTGATTAAAGCTCGGTTATAGGATGACCAATTGGTTGTACGGTAGATTTTAGAAGCAGGCTTATTCATTTGGAAATTATATTGCTGAATAAGCCTTCCATGCTGGCTTTATGCAACAAAGCCGATAAAGATGCGGAATCTTCTCTCTATTATCAAAATATAATTAATTTGGCTAATACTCTAAAACAGCAGTATCGATTTTCCGAAGCGATGCATCTGTATGAGAAAATAGTCCGAACAAAATTAGATTATCCTGAAGCCTTTATCAATAGAACTACATGCTTAGAAATGTTTGATAAATTTCTAAATCATCGTAGTGAAAAAATGATTCAAGAAATTATAAAAGGTTATACCTTTGCATATTTTCCCCCATTTTCACCCAATGCATATAAGCAAGGTTACTTAGAAAAAATTCATTTTTTACAATCACAGATTAATAATTTTGATGAAGACACTGATATTAAAAAAAATAAAGAAGAACTATTGCAAATGTCTAAATTTAGACAATGGTGTATTAAGGAAAATTTAACACTTAATGTTCATGGCATGTACTGTTCATGTATAGCTAATGAACGAGATAATTTAACATTATTAGAAGGGATTATTTTTTCAAACAAAATTCTTCAACACGAGCAGTATTTGAACCGCATTAAAGCTGAATTTTCCCTAGTCAGAACTTTATACTATGAAGCAAAATTTACTGATAGTTCTATATTTGATTTTGAAAGTTGTTATTCGGAACTGCATGAACAAGAAATTATAAATATTGGGTCAGAGAAATTAAGGACGTGTTTTAGACTATGCTTTTCTATACTAGATAAATTAGCAATTTTTCTTTGCCAATATTTCGGATTAACAATTAATAAAAATACCGCTTTTAATAATTTTTGGCATACAAATAAATTAAAACTTGAAGAAAAAGAAAATTTTGCTTTGATTGCAATTAATAGTCTTATATACGATCTAAATGAAAAAAATGGGCAATTTGGATTTTATAAAATTTGGCGAAACTCGCTAGAGCATCATATTTTATTTTTAGTACCTGATTCATTTGAGTTCTCAAATGATTCGACACATACTTATGTAAAAATCAGCGATTTTGAAAGTAGTCTTCAGAATTTACTTCAATTTACTAGATCTGCTATTTTTTCGACTGTGTTCGCAATTGTTGAAGATTTACGCCAAACACAACCTAAAGATCACGTAAACGCAATGAGTATTACAATACATAAGAAAGATTTTAATCAAATTTACTAATATGATAAAAAAGAAACAATCCTTTAGAACCTAAAAGAAATCTATGAAAACTATAAAACCATTATTCCTAACGCTAGCTCTAAGCAGCCCTTACCACCCAAGCAACTGAACCAACAATTATCCAACCTCAAAAACAAGTCGCTGGCTACTACCATCACCAAATCGGCAACACCCAAATCACCATCCTACTCGATGATACAAACTACTTAAACCCATCCATGTTTAAAGGCTTAATCAATACATAAAAAAGCCTCTATCTCTAGAGGCTTTTTTATTGCTGGGTCACTTAGCCTTGCAACACAAATTCCCAAATCACATAGCCCAGTCCAAAACCAAGTAGTGAATATAAGGTAATAATGAAAAATACAAAGCTGGCATTGTTTTTTCTTTTCCAAAAACTCATCGCGACACCCAAAGCTTGTTCGTAATACCCTATGTTAACGAGCTTTTAATAAAAAGTGAAATACATCTAAGCATTTTATTTATAATAATATTTTTACAAAAAACACATTCTTTACTTTCAAAAAATCAATATACAGATTCACACTGAATTTTTAGTACAGATGCTAAATCGCCATTTCGATTTAAAAAAATAGTAAATATATTCATATTCTTTTTTATCAATATCCATGCTAATACATAGAGTTGACTTTAATTACATAAGAATAGCCATGAAATACCTCAGCTCTTCTCTTGTCGGATCACTCCTTGCTTTAGGTTCATTGGCAGGTATTTCCCCAACACACGCACAAACGCCTTCCACTTTAGAACAACAAAAACAGGTTCCCGGATATTATCAATACAGCTTTGAAGATTACCAGATTACTGCCCTGCTGGATGGCACCAATTATTTAGCCAAAGCCTTGTTTAAGGATATTCCTGAAGCAGAAGTGAATCAGATTTTAAAAAAATATTATGTTGACCAAAGCAAAGGCATCCAGACCTCCGTCAATGCTTTCCTGGTAAATACAGGCAAAGAACTGGTCTTGGTGGATAGCGGTGCTTCTAGCTGTAATGGGCCAAACTTTGGGTCTATTTATTCAAATTTACAGGCATCTGGACAAAAGCCTGAGCAAGTCAATACGATCTTATTAACGCATTTACATCCTGATCATGTTTGCGGCATCAGTAATAACGGCGTCGCCAATTTTGCCAATGCAAATATTTATGTATCGCGAGCCGAACTGGATTTCTGGATGAATCCTAAAAGTGTAGAAAAATTACCAAAAGCAAAACAGGCCGGTTTTTTGGGTACAGTCGATAAAATCAAGAAAGCCATCGCACCTTATCAGGCCAAAGGTCAGTTAAAGACCTTTAAAGCTGGCGATAAAATCCATGGTTTTGATGTGATCAGTTCAGCGGGGCATACACCGGGGCATTTTGGATTTAGCTTAAAATCCAAGGGTCAGGAGATGATATTTATTGGGGATATTGTACACTCCCATACCATTCAGTTTGACCGTCCACAGACCGCTATAGATTTTGATATCGATCCGAAAAAAGCGGTTGAAACCCGCTTAAAGTATTTTGCGGAATATGCAAAGAATGGCCAGACGGTGGCAGCACCACATTTACCATTTCCGGGAATTGGGCATGTTTATTCTAAAGATGCTAAAAGCTATCAATGGATTCCCGTGCATTTTAAAGATTAAGTTCAAATGATCAGCTGTCCCTTGGAAAGCTAATAAGAATGATCACTTTCCAAGGATGATGACTTCAAGTGTTGAAACTATTTCATCCCGAAAATAAGTTTTAATCCGAGCACGGTCATCACCGCACCTGCTGCCCGATCAAACAATGCCTTAAACTTTAAATACACACGGCGCGGCTTTTCAGCAGAAAGTGCAATGGCCACCAGTGAGCACCAGCCAGCATCAATAAAAAAACATAAAATGGGCAAAGCAAAATAGAAATAGTTCGGAATTTCTTTTGGTAATAAGGCGGTAAAAATACTGGCCAGCACAATCGCAATTTTTGGATTCGACAACTGCGTGATTAAACCTGTGGTAAAAGCGCGACGTAAAGACATCTGTTTGGTAATGCTCGAATCTGCCTCAATCGGATCTTTGGCATGCTTAATAATTTTAAAAGCCAGCCAAAGTAAATATAGCCCCCCACAAATTTTTAAGGCCAGATAAGCCGACGGCACAGCCAGCAAAAATGCCTGCAAACCCAGTACTGCCAGCAAACCGAAAATTGCTGCACCTAGACCAGTCCCCAGTGCCGTAAATAAACCATGTTTACGTGAAATCGCAATTGAATTTTTTGCCACATAAATAGAAGTCGGCCCGGGACTCATCGCACCTAACATCAGGGCAACAGCAATTGAGCTTAAAATCCAGAATGATTCCACGAGATAACCTGACTTAAAAATTGAAGGATTATTTTAAGCAAAAACCGAATCATTTGCTTTAAAAATTTCAGTATTGGTCAGGAATTTTAGTTACTGTAATGGCCTACTGTTTTAACTGATCCTGAGCAATGAATTGCGTGTCTAACAGTTGGTAATCCTGATCATGTACCGGTACACCACCAATAATCATGGTACGGGTCTCTGTTTTAGGTTTATTCATCGCATCATCACAGCCCGACAAACTGAGCATTACACCAACCAAAACAGCATAGGACAATATTTTCATTATTCTACCCTCCTCAGGGTTTCCTGTATTTAGATTAGCATCCCTGCTTAAATAATCAGCAGAATATTTGTGACATTCTGCGTCAATTTTTATCTCATGCCTAAAAATGACTTATTCTCAATCCCTGATCTTTACTGCTTTCGCTATAATGGCCGAATAACTGACTGTGTTAATTTTTATGTTTGCAGAGATTGCCCAAAATATTCCCGATCAACAGATTAATTTTCACGATATTATTTTAACAATACGTCGTCTGGATCTGGTACATCCGCAAATTTCAGGCAACAAGTTTTTTAAACTGAAATACAATTTTCTGGAAGCACAAAGACAGGGTTATCGGCAGATTCTCAGCTTTGGTGGTGCGTATTCCAATCATATTGCGGCCACTGCATTTGCCGCACAGCAGTTTGGTCTTCAGAGTGTGGGGATTATTCGGGGTGAGGAGCTGGCCCATCGGCCACTCAATCCGACTTTAGCCACCGCACGGCAGTTGGGGATGCAGCTACATTTTGTCAGTCGTGAACACTATCGTCGCAAGCAACAGCCTGAGTATCTGGCCGAACTCGCACAACAATTTCCTGAGCATTATTTCATTCCTGAAGGTGGAACCAACGCTTTGGCCATTCGGGGCTGTCAGGAAATTTTGAGCCCGCAAGATACTCAATTTGATGTGGTTTGCTGCGCAGTAGGCACTGGTGGAACCATCACCGGTCTGATCGAAGCCAGTCAGGCGCATCAGCAGGTTTTAGGATTTTCAGCGCTGCAAGGCTCTTTTTTAAAAGATGAAGTCGCGCAACTAACCAGCAAAACCAACTGGACTATTCTGGATGATTATTGCTGTGGCGGCTATGCCAAAACCAGCACAGCCCTCATGCAGTTTATTTGGGATTTTGAAATCGAATTTGCCATTCCACTAGAGCAGGTCTATACCGCTAAAATGTTGATGGGCATCTTTGATTTGATTGAAAAAGATTATTTCCCAGCAGGATCTAGACTGCTGGTGATTCATAGCGGTGGGTTGCAAGGCCGTAACATGGATACTACTTCTACAATTGCTTAAGCCTGAATCGGTTGATTATTATTCAGCGCAATCATCCCTTTGACCAAGCGGTAGATATGCCAGATAAAGACCAAAAATATGATTAGAAATCCGATCAAGATCATAGTTAATAAGCCACCAACAATATAACCCAGCAAACTGACCCAGAAGGTTTTAATTTGCCAGTCCACATGACTTTCCAGCCAGGTGCCGCGCATTTCATCACGTTTAATATAGTTCATGATAATGGCTATAAATGGGGTCACACCCAGAAAAAACCCCAGAATATAAAGAATATAATTGATCAGGTTGTATTGTTTTAGATCCTCTGACGTTTCCATAAGCCCTGCCTTATTATTGTGACTTTTGTAAAACTGTACAAAAACTATGCATGATTTTAAGCCGACTTACAAATATTTTATGTTTAAACTCTAATACGGATTGGCAATCAGCCTGTTGATTGTTCAGGAATAGAGAAAGCGGAAATAAAATTGTCTATAATGCTTTCCTTTTGTTCTCCCTCGAGTGTTTTATGTCTTCCAAGCAATACGATGTTCTCGTCATAGGTGCCGGTGCTTCAGGTTTAATGACGGCGTATATGGCTGCACAACGTGGGCGTAAAGTCGTAGTGGTGGAAAAAGCCAATAAAGTTGGCAAAAAAATCCTGATGTCTGGCGGCGGTAAATGTAATTTTACCAATCTGGAGGTCGAACCAAGCCATTATATTTCGCATAATCCACATTTCGTCATTTCAGCATTAACGCGTTATAGCAATTGGGACTTTATTGGCCTGGTCTGTGAATATGGTATTGCTTATGAAGAGCGCAAAAATGGACAGCTGTTTACCTTAAATGGTGCAAAAGATATCTTGTCGATGCTGCTGGCAGAATGTGATAAAACCGGTCTGGTCGATATTAAGACCAGTTGTGAAGTGAAAGCAGTGAATCCAGTCGATGATCAAGGCTTTCAGGTGGCGACCTCACTGGGATATTTTGAAGTTGAATCTGTCGTCGTGGCATCTGGTGGTTTATCTATTCCTACGCTTGGCGGTTCAGGCATTGGCTATGAGATTGCAAAACAGTTTGGACATCACGTCTATCCAACCCGTGCCGGCCTGGTTCCATTTACCTTCTCTGACGGATTTAAAGAAGTCACCACGCGCTTAAGCGGCAATGCCGTAGAAGCAACACTCTCGAATGAACTCAATAGCTTTACCGAAGCGTTATTGTTTACCCATCGCGGTTTGAGTGGGCCAAGCTCCTTACAACTTTCCAACTACTGGAATGTCGGTCAAAGCTTTGAGGTCGATTTCTTACCGAGCGTAGACTTACTGGATTTCTTTAAAGCAAAAAAACAAAGCCAGCCCAAAGTCTTATTACGTACACTACTCAATGAATATTTACCGAAAAGTGTGGTGGCTGAATTACAAAGTCTGATCTGGACTGAAAGCGCTGAAACTGCCATTGGTAATATCAGCGATGACAAGCTGGAACAGATTGCGGCACGTTTGCATGGCTTTGAAGTGAAACCTTCAGGAACAGAAGGCTACCGTACAGCGGAAGTGACTTTGGGTGGTGTAGATACCACGGAAGTATCCTCAAAAACCATGGAAAGTAAAAAGCAGAAAGGCTTGTATTTTATTGGTGAAGTGCTGGATGTTACCGGACATTTGGGCGGCTATAATTTCCAATGGGCATGGTCATCGGCACATGCCGCATCGGAATATATTTAATCAATAGATAATCTGGATTGCTACTTAACTCATTCCAGATAATCTGTTTTAAACAGGTTAAGATTGGCCGTATTTGTTAGACGGTCAATCGCCAGCTGCATTTTTTTAGCTTCTCGCAGACATAGCGGTAAGTCATCTGCTGAAGATGCCATGAATTTATGTTGCAGTGCTTTCCACATCGTGTTGATCTCCTTTTCTTTATATTTTTAATGCAAGAAAAATACCAAAATCATTTTAGTATTCATTTGAATATTCTATATTTTTTAAAAAGAAAATTCTATTTTTCGTACTCAGAAAAATTTTATTCTCAGTTAAATTCGTCTGTCTCTGGTATTTTCTTATCCAGCTCTCGCTCAGACTGCTCGTCCTGTTTGCTCTTCACAAAAATAAATCGATAGGCAGCGGTAAAAAAGCCAATCGTAATTCCTGCAATGACTAAAGGAGCCAGAACTTTGTTAGGTTTCTTGGTATTCATTCATTTTTCCTTATGACTGAACAAAATCGACCACATGAGCGTGGTCGATTTTGCTTAAAGATAACAGGTTATTTCAGGTCATCTTTTTTCTGAGTAGAACGATCAATATCGACATCCGGCTCTTTTTCTCCAGTTGAACCAAATGGATTATTGACTGGCGGATGAGTCGGATCGACTTTTAGTGAATCCGGTACGGCTTGATCCGCATCCGGATTGACTGGATCAATACCCAATGATTCATCATCCTGCGGTGCAGTTGTAAGGATTGCCGGAGTAGTATGGGATAAATCCGTACCCATAGGCGTATTCTTGTCTGAATCCTGATTTGGCACAATACCTGCTCCTGGCGTAGTGGTTGAAGAATCAGTAGTACCGGTCATGTTTTGTGAACGGTCGGAGTATTGTCCCATTGATGTATCTGTAGAACCCATCCCCATCGCTGCACCTGTCGTGCCTGCCATGTCCGTTGTACTTGAAGTACTCTGAGTACCTAATCCTGAAAATATGCTGTTTTCAGCTTGATCTTTGACTGGATTCGGTTCTTTGGCTTCGCGTTTTGCTTTATCAATCAGATCTGTTAAAACTCGCTCCGCAGGCTGACGACCACCCAGACCAAAAGCCAGAGCAAATGCTACTGCGACAGCACCCAGCGTTAAACCAAATGCCAGGTTCACAATCGAGTCGGCAATACCCATGGCACGTAGACCCATGGCAACGACCAAGCCCATAATCAGGACACGCACCAGATTCGCTAACCAGCGTGAGCTGTTATATTCACCGCGTTGTACGATGTTCGCGACAATATTTGCCAGCCAGAAACCGATCACCAGAATCACGGCACCGAGCAAGATGTTGGCGCCGAAGTAAATAAACATCGCAATCAGGCCGCTCACCTGTTCAAAGCCGAGACGGTCTGCTGCTTCGGACACTGCAAATAACATGGTGAACAATACGATCAGATAACCGACCACACTCGAAAGTTTAGTGGTGCCTAAAAAACGCTGTACATCCAGTTTGGCAGGAATTTCATCAACACCTGTACCCGATACCACTTCAACCACCAGACGTGCGACCAGTTTAGAGACCACATAAGCCAGAATCAGAATTAAGGCAGCAGCAATAATATTCGGAATGGCATTCATGATTTCATACAGCATCGCCGTGGCAGGCTGAGAAATCGCTTCGACACCCAATGCTTCAAAAGCAATAATCAATGCAGTAATGATCACGACAGCGAAGATGAATGAACCAATCACCTGTGCCACATTGGAATTTTTGAAAATACCTACTTTTTCAGCTTGTTGTTGTACATTCAGACTGTTTAATAGGCCTTCAACAATACCGCGAACAATTTTTGCCAGAATATAACCGACAAAAATGATCACTGCAGCAATAAAGATATTTGGTAAGTAGCTTACGACATCAGTCAGCATATTCTGAACTGGTAACAACAGACCGTTGAGTCCCAGAATAGACAGTACGATTGGCAAGAACAGTAATAAAATTAACCAGTAAGCAATTTCACTGATGTTCTGACTAATGGGACTGACACCCACTTCAGCACTGAGTTTTTCGTCTAGTTGGGTTCGGTCAAGTAGCTTTTGTAGCCCTATTTTCACCAGGTTGGCGACAATCCACCCTATGAATCCGACTGCAATTGCACCTAGTAACTGCGGGATAAATAACAGGAATTGCTGAATCATATTACTGAAAGGACCACTGATACTGGTCAGGTTGAGTACATTCAGTGAACCAATTACGGCAATAATCAGAATAATCCAGAACACCACCCGGGCAATAATACTTTCGATATTAGAGCGATGGCCTGTCGCCGTATTTAAATGTGTATTGGTTCCAAGTTTTTGCAAGACTTTCTTGACTGCTGCCGAAACCAGTAATGCAATGATCCAACCAATGACTAATATGGCAATTGCACTCAGAATGGGATGAAACTGATCCCAATAATACATGGCGTCGAAGCCGCCACGCGGACTTCTCATATAATCATTCATGTTGTTTTACCCTCTTTGTTATTAAGCTATTTATCTGAAATCGGGAGCCTATCCTTGAAACATTCAGCCCCTTCTTCTTTCGGATTCACCTTCAGATTTGATGTTTTTAGACTTGAGCCAGCTAGCTATCATTAGCTTAAACATCACAATATATTGCAAAAAAGCCCCAGTGGTTTCACTAGAGCTTTTGATATATGTCTGAGTTATCGAGCCGCCTGTGCATCATCTGTCGCAGTTGCTGTTGCTTCTGTTCCATCACCTAGCGTTGCAGTAGCTTCTGTAGGTTCACCGACTGGAGTCGTATTGTTTGGTGTCGCAGGTTGCACATTAGGGTTCGGATGTCCAGCAGGTGCATCATTTGCGTCTGGATTCATGTCAGCAAACATATAGAACAGTAATGCCAGTAAAAAGATACCTACCAAAATCAAGATATAAACAGGAATACGCTTTTTTTGCGTCACTGCTGTCTGATGATCTAAAGGTGGTTTTTTATTGAAATCATCGACCATAACCATCCTCACTCTTTGTTATTCATAAGTAGATTTTTAGCATAACAAGCAGTTAAAACAGCTTCTGTGACAAAACATGGTGAGATGGTGACGGGATGTAAGTTATATGTATGAATAATATTTAGAATAATCTTTAAGCAATCGTGCTCATTTTTAATTCACTGATCGCTACTGGTTGATGGTGAATGGGTTTAACTCAGTATTATCCTGCTATTCATTTTCCCCTCATGTGAATGACATAGAAAATTACTGGCAGATCAACACATCTAATCGCTTGAATAATTGCAACACTATTCGCTTAAACCTTCTTATAGAGCGATATAAAGCGTATCAGAAAAGAAAAAGGCTTTATAATCAATCTGATAATGAGGTTTAGCTTCTCCATTCTTTTCCAATCCCAGTTTGCTTGAGTTGCCTGAGTGGTATGCAGTCCTTTGAAATTCAAGAGCTTCAGTACGCGACCTCAGGGCAGAACCAACACTAAAATTTGCGCTAAACAATAGCACTGCTCAGTTTCTATAAAATGGGCTATAATGTGTCCCTCATTTTTTTATTTCATCGAGCTCTATGGCGTATCGTCAACAAAGTGTATCGTTGGATCTTGACACTGATGTCACCCACCAATGCACTTTGCATCATACTCGCGATCAGCATCTGATCGGGATTATCGAATTCAGTAAACCGAGTTTTGCACTGCGCTGGCAAGACTTGGAGTATTTCCGTCGTCGTACTGAAGAGTTTTCCGTGATGCCTTTCCCGGACTGTGTCAACGCAATGATTATCGATATCCGAGATGTAACAGCATGGCTTGACAATGAAGTGCCAATTATTCCATGGCGTTTATTGGAAGAGGATTGTCCGGTACGCTTAGTCGTCCCTGCGGATCGTCTTGAGCACTACGCTGGATTCTTTGAACCGACCTGGCTCAGTTCCGATGTCGAAACGGCCATTCAAGAAATTCGTGAATCGATGGATATGTTTGTGCATTAAGCTTGAACCGATAAAAAAACCTCCAGTTTGGAGGTTTTTTTATGACTTTTTCTTTCTTATGCTTGTAGTTCAATCTCTTTATTTATTTGCATTCCTTTGAGCATCTCGCAGATTTCCTTTTCTGATTCAGTAACATTTCAGCAATAAATTCAGCTTGAGTCATGCTTGAATCATCAACTAAGATGAATATAAACGAATACTTAGACTTTATAGCAATAATCAGAATATTGTCTTAGCAGCGCCTGAAAACGGGCGTACTCATAATAATTGAAAATGAAAAATGGAGTTTCACGATGAAAACAAAGACTCAATTCGCTACGCTGCTGTGTGCCAGTGCCCTGACCTTGGGACTGAGTGCCTGTAGTGATAATCAGGCACCAAGCAATCAGCAAGGCAGCGAGAATACTTCTGGCACGCTCAATAAGATCAAACAGTCCGGCACGATTGTATTAGGTTATCGTGACTCCTCGATTCCATTTTCTTATATCGCTGACAATCCGAATCAGCCAGTCGGCTATGCCCATGACCTGCAATTAAAAGTGGTCGAAGCCGTCAAACAAAAGCTGAATCTTCCTGATTTAAAAATCCGCTACAACCTGGTGACCAGCCAGAACCGGATTCCACTGGTCTCCAACGGTACGGTTGATCTGGAATGTGGTTCAACGACGAATAATAAGGAACGCCAGCAACAGGTCGATTTCTCTGTCGGCTTTTTTCAAGTAGGTTCCCGTCTATTAACCACAACCAATTCTGGTATTCAAGATTTTAGCGATCTGAAAGGCAAAAAACTGGTGACCACTGCCGGCACCACATCGGAACGCTATATTCGTCAGCATGAAAAAGAATTGGGCATTGGTGAAATTATTTCGGCCAAAGACCATGCAGAATCCTTTTTAATGCTGCAAAGTGGCCGTGCTGCTGCCTTTATGATGGATGACATTTTACTGGCGGGAGAAAAATCCAAGGCTAAAAATCCGCAACAATGGCACATTGTAGGTACAGCGCCCATCAATGAAATCTATGGCTGTATGTTACGTAAGGGAGACCCCGAATTTAAGCAGGTGGTAGATGACGCGATTAAAGCCACATATAGCTCCGGTGAAATCAATAGCATGTACCAGAAATGGTTCCAGTCGCCAATTCCACCGAAAAATATCAACCTGAACTTTGCCATGTCTGATGACTTGAAGGCCCTGATCAGCACCCCGCATGATCGCGATCAATAGATTCTGAATCTTATTCATCTGCTTAAGCATCACCTGTTTAAGCCCATTTTGGAGTGATCATGAATTACAGCTGGAATTGGGGTGTCTTATTACAACCGACCGGGATTGGTGATAGCACCTATCTCAACTGGATCATGACTGGCCTCGGCTGGTTAGCGGTCATTGCGATTGTAGCCTGGTCGATTGCCATGCTCTTGGGTAGCCTGCTGGGCATCATGCGCACCTTGCCCAGCCCAACGGCCCGGGCGATTGGTAGCGCTTATGTCACCATTTTTCGGAATGTGCCTTTACTGATCCAGTTATTTATCTGGTTCTATGTGGTTCCGAATTTTCTGCCGAACAGCATTCAAAGCTGGTGGATCAATGATCTGGGAGCCAATACCACGGCGCTGATTTCAGCCAGTATTGGTTTGGGACTGTTTACCGCAGCGCGGGTTTGTGAGCAGGTGCGTACCGGGATTGAAGCCATTCCACCCGGGCAGATCAATGCCGGCTATGCTATGGGGTTTAGCACCACACAATTATATCGATATGTGATTTTACCGCAGTCTTTTCGCATGATCTTACCTCCCTTAAGTTCTGAGCTGACCAACTGTGTCAAGAACACCTCGGTGGCCTCACTGGTCGGGGTTGCGGAACTCATTTCTCAGATGAAAACCATCAGCGAATATACGCAAAATACCATTGAGATTTACACCTATGTCACCCTGATTTTTATCCTGATCAATGTCTGCCTGATTGGCTTGATGAACTTTCTGGAAAAGCGCCTTCAGGTGCCCGGTCTGATTGTGGGGACTAAATAATGGAATGGTTCACTGCATTTTTTCAGGATTTACAATTATCCGCACCTGCTCTATGGCATGGTCTGAGTATTACTTTAAAAGTCTTATTTTTTGCCACCATTGGCGGGGTCTTTATTGGCACCTTACTGGCATTGATGCGGCTGTCTTCAATCAAGGTGTTGAACTGGATTGCCAAGGGTTATGTCAATCTGTTCCGTTCGATTCCCCTGCTGCTGGTACTGATGTGGTTCTACTTCGCTGTGCCTTTTATCTATACTGGGGTGACTGGAAAATATCTGACCATGGATACGGCACTGGTGTCCAGTATTGTGGCTTTTATGCTGTTTGAAGCCGCCTATTTTTCCGAAATTGTCCGTGCCGGAATCCAGTCTATTCCTAAGGGACAAACAGATGCGGCCTCTGCCCTCGGCATGAGCTATGGCCAGTCCATGCGCCTGATTGTACTGCCTCAGGCCTTTCGCAAAATGACACCGCTATTATTACAACAGACCATTATTTTGTTTCAGGATTCCACCATGGTGTATGCAATTGGCCTGTTGGACTTTTTCCGCAGCAATTATGTACGTGGTGACCTGATGGGCTTACTCACCCAATATATTCTTTTTGCCGGTTTGGTCTATTTCACCATCAGTATGATCGCCACCTATATTGTTAAAAAATTACAGCAGAGGTTAACTGTATGAACGAAGCCAAAGTCATGATTGACCTCCAGCATGTCAGTAAATGGTATAAAGATTTTCAGGTACTGACCGACTGCACCACCCAGATTCGGCAAGGTGAAGTGGTGGTGGTTTGTGGTCCTTCTGGTTCAGGAAAATCCACCCTGATTAAAACTGTCAATGGTCTGGAACCTGTTCAGCAAGGCAGTATTCTGGTCGATGGAATTAAAATTAATGATCCGAAAACCAATTTAAATAAACTAAGAAGTCGCGTGGGCATGGTGTTTCAGCATTTTGAATTGTTCCCGCATCTCAGTATTACTGAAAATCTGAGCATTGCCCAGATCAAGGTATTGGGTCGTTCTGAAGCCGAAGCCAAACAGAAAGGACTTGCCTATCTGGATCGTGTCGGCTTAAGTGCACAGGCCAATAAATTCCCGGCACAACTTTCTGGCGGACAACAGCAACGTGTCGCGATTGCCCGTGCGCTGAGCATGGATCCGATTGCCATGTTGTTTGATGAACCAACTTCTGCGCTTGACCCTGAAATGATTAATGAGGTGCTCGATGTCATGGTCGGTCTGGCCAAAGAAGGCATGACCATGATGTGTGTCACCCACGAAATGGGCTTTGCCCGACAGGTTGCCAACCGGGTCATCTTTATGGATCAGGGAAAAATTGTGGAAGATTGCAGTAAAGATGATTTCTTTAATACAGCGCGTGGTGAGCGTGCCCAGCAATTCCTGAACAAGATTCTGCACTAAGCTGTCATTATTCACCTTGCAGATAAAAAAGCTCATCCAAGGATGAGCTTTTTTATCTGCAATTCAGACTTACCAATAATTCTCTACTGCAATATTGCCTTCGCCACGCCGGTTCATGATCAGGCCACGGGCTTTTAAGGCTTCTTTGGTATCATCGACCATTTCCGGATTACCGCAAAGCATGACATGGGTGGTTTGCGGATTGAGCTGCATACCTACGGCTTTTTCCAGTTCACCATTGGCAATCAGCACCGGTAAACGATCGTGCAAAGGTGCATCAGGCTCACGGGTAATAATCGGAATAAATTTAAATCCGCTATGTCCTTCGCCAAAGGTTTCGGCAATTTCCTGAATCCGTTCCACATAAGCGAGTTCAGCCCGGCTACGCACGCTATATACCAGATTGATTTTTTCGTATTTGCTCCAGGTTTCAAAGTCTTGCAACATACACAGAAAAGGTGCCAGACCAGTTCCAGTGCCCAATAACCACAAGTCTTTGGGTAAGGGCAACTGATAACGGGCCAGCGTCAGATAACCATAGGGAATTTTTTCCAGAAACAGCTCATCCCCTACTTTAAGGTGCTGTAAATTGGAGGTAAATTTACCTTCTGGAACCACAATCGAAAAAAACTCCAGAGTTTCATCAAAAGGAGATGACACCACCGAATAGGCACGAACCACCAGTTCATCTCCCACCTGCAGGCCAATACGCGCAAATTGCCCCGCAGTGAATTTGAAGTGTGCCGGGCGTGTCATGGTGAAACTGAATAATGTATTGGTCCAGCGGTGTACAGATAAAACTTTTTCTAGGCTAAATTTTTCAATTGACATGATTTCAACGTGGCATGAAAGACTGTGCTCATGGTAGCATGGCAATATAATTTATTAATATTTTTTAAATGTTAAGGCTCTACTCATGCGCATGACTTTACGCCAATTGGCTGTTTTTGTAGCAGTGGCACAAGAGGGTACCGTAACGAAGGCTAGCGATGCCGTCAAACTTACTCAAAGTGCGGCTAGTATGGCTTTAGCAGATCTGGAAGATGGTCTGGGTGCTCCATTATTTGACCGTCTAGGCAAACGTTTACAGCTCAATGACTTGGGGCGCTTTCTTCTCCCTCAAGCGCTGGAAATTTTAGGTCGATGCGAATCTTTTGAACAGGTTGCGAAAGGTGAGCTTCAAAGTATCGATTTACGTTTAGGTGCAACCCTGACCATTTCAGATTACCTGATTCCTGACCTGATGGCCGATTTTCTAAAAATTCAGCCTCAAGCGCATTTACAGCTGCAAGTTGGTAATACCCGTCAAATGATTGAAGCGGTGAATCAGTTCCAGCTGGATCTGGCCTTGATCGAAGGCTCCTGTCATCTGCCACAACTGCAATGTATCCATTGGCGCGATGATGAGCTGGCGGTGTGCTGTGCACCGGATCATCCCCTAGCGCAATTGAACCGTGAGCTGACCGCGGAAGATTTCAAATCTGTAGAGTGGATTCTGCGCGAAGAAGGTTCAGGTACTCGTGAAGTCTTTGATAATGCCATTTTGAAAGATGTGCCGGATGCCAATATCCGTCTGACACTTGGCCATAATGAAGCAATTTTGAAAATCGTAGCCGGCGGAATCGGCATGTCCTGTATTTCCAAACTTGCGATTGAGCCTTTACGCGAGAAAGGTCAACTGGTGATTCTCAATACTCCGTTCTGGTCTCTAACGCGTCCATTGTTTATGCTGGTACATCGCCAGAAATATCAGGGGCCAGGCCTGAGAGCCTTTATGAATTTTTGTGAAAGCTAACAATAAAAAAAGCACCTGAAGGTGCTTTTTTTTATGACTCATTAAAACTGACTTTCACATGGAATACCATCGCCGTCGCCATCCATTTTAGTATTTGGACAGTTCCGGATAAAAAATAAAGCCTCTTCGTAAGAACCCATCTGACTACAGTGTTCTCGACCATCGCATTTAAATTGAGAAACAGATGGCGAAGTCATTTCTGAAGTTTTCAGATTGACGGAGTTGACTTGACTTCGTAGATCAGTCCCGTGATTTTCCAAGTTCTTCCGGCCCTGCTCCGATAATCCTTGTATTGGCAGATCGCCTTGCGCTGCTCGCTGCTCAGCGACAATTCGTTGCTGCTCTACCATCAGTCCTTCAAGCTTTTGCTGTTTTTGAACTTGGTAGCTTTGGTATTTGTTATAAACAAGCCCAACAAGAATCGCAATAATAATTAATCCCGATATTGTGATTAGTTTGGATCGAGTTGATAATTTTGTCTTTTCATAACGTGGAGAAACATGTGCTTCAGGATCTTCATATAAATCATTATTCTGCTTAATAACCAATTTTGATTTAATATCCAGCCGGACAATATGGTCTGCCTTAAACTTTCCATTATCTTCAACCATTAAAAACTTTAATTTTTCCCCAATTTTTAGTGGAATATTTTGATTGGGAAAGTCTTTAATGTGAAAAAATAAGTCTTTAGATTCCCCTTCGATTTGAATAAAACCAAAACCACGCGCTTCGTGATAGGTTTTGATTTTCCCCTCTTGAAACATAATTCACTCTTGTCTTTGATATTTTTAATAATTGTAATAAAAAAACATCGAAAAGCTTTTATGAAATTCTTTAATAGAAAAACCAAAAAAGCACTTATAGGCGCTTTTTTAAATTGAAGAATAGAGAAATACCGAGTTAAAAATAGAAAATTAAAAATTTCTGGTTTAAATTTATACTTCACCCAAAATTATAAAACCAACTGCGGATACCAGTGCCAACCATAGCGTTGGGCTAAAAAGAATTGAACGCTTTAACGGAACAGATATTGTGGGTGCCAAAGATGGTAATGCCACAACTTCCGCTACAAACTCGTCCTGTACTTTGACATCTAGGCGTACCATATTGTCCAATATTATGGTTTCCTGATGAGGAATCATTCTAAATTTAAGCAGTTCTCCAATTTGAGGATCAATTTCAGGTGAAGGTAAATCCTGTAGCCTAAAACTTAGTTCTTGAGCGTCATCTGCTAACTCAATGCTGCCTGTACCACGTTCGGAATCATAAGTTTTAATTTTTCCATTCCTAAACATGACATTTATCCCTATAAATCAACAGATAGTATTTTAAGTGAGAAGAAATAGAGATGATTGTAGCGCTTTGGTAGACGTTTTATTGTTTGCGTAACGAAGTATAAGCTTTAAGTTACAAAACCTGAGGTAAGACTATAGTTCATGAATTTTTAGATAAAAAAAGAGGCGAAAACGCCTCTTCATTTAGTCAAATTCACGGTTAATTAACGCTTGAGATTTGATAGTAATGCGGAAGTAATTGACTGGTTATGTGCAGCGACCTTAGATTTTTTAGCTTTCTTTGAAGTATCCTCAACACGTTCAATCTTAATGGCTTTATACTTATCGCCATTTTCTACCACATTAAATTTCACACGTTCATTGCGTTTTGGCTCGCCTTCTGCCGCAGGAAAGTCTGAAATATGGAAGAACACATCTCCCTCAGCTGAACCAATAAAACCAAAACCTTTTGCAGGGTCGTACTGTTTGATTTTGCCCTGATATAATTCATCTTTCATGCTGTTGTCCTATGCTGAAAATGCCCGATCTACATTATATAAAAAAGAGGCTGTAGTAGCCCCTTTTTTCGTCCTGTTCAAAAATTAGTCTTTCTGAACTGAACCAAAGATTTTATCGCCAGCATCACCAAGACCCGGAACGATATAACCATTTTCATTTAAACCGCTGTCGATTGATGCAGTGAACATGATCACATCAGGATGTGCAGCCTCTACACGCTTAATACCTTCCGGTGCGGCAACCAGAACCATAACACGAATGTCTTTACAGCCACTGGCTTTGAGTACATCAATTGCAGCTACAAGAGAAGAACCTGTCGCCAACATCGGATCAATGATCATCGCGATACGGTTTTGTACGTCTGGAACCAGTTTTTTATAATAAGTACGGGCTTCCAGGGTTTCTTCATCACGCTCTAAACCGAGTACAGATACTTTTGCACTTGGAATCAGATTTAAGAAACCATCCAGCATGCCAATACCGGCACGTAGAATCGGCACAACCGTGATTTTTTTACCGGCAATACGGTCAACTGTGACAGCACCATTCCAGCCATCAATATCATGTTCAACCATTGGCAGGTCTTTAGTCGCTTCATAAGTCAGAAGCATGGTCACTTCTTGAGCTAACTCGCGGAAGTTTTTGGTACTGATATCTGCACGACGGAGTAAGCCGAGCTTATGTCGGATGAGCGGATGACGGATTTCATGAATTGCCACAGGAGAACACCTAAAAGGTTAAAGATAAATTTCCGCTATTATAAAGGCTTTTATTGATTTGTATAAATAAAAAAGCCCCCAATCATGGAGGCTTTTTTGTAATAACGTCAATCTTCACAGATATTAGTTAAAACCACTTTGAACCAAAGTGAAAATGAATTGCTGTAATTCAGGTGATATTGCGAAGAACGCATATTTAGAAATCGCAATCACTGGATCTGGATAAACACCAATCACAAGTACCGCAAGTGCAGCAAGTAATACCATGATACCACCGACTTTTTGACCCCAATGATTCACCGCATCTAGACGTGGTGTTTCAGGTGGTGTCATGTACAGCACGACCATCACGCGCAGGTAGTAATACAAACCAATACCTGAACCCAGAATAACCATTGCAGTCAGGAACCAAGCCTCGCCTGCAACTGCAGTTTTAATCACCAGGAACTTACCGATAAAGCCGGCAGTTAAAGGAATACCAGCAAGAGACAGCATCATTACAGTTAATACAGCAGTCAGGACTGGACGACGCCAGAACAGACCACGGTATTCAGCCAGACTACCCGCTTCATCCGTATTGTTATACGGACTCGACATCAGCGTCACAACACCGAAAGCACCAATCGTGGTTAATACATAAGTAATCACATACACGTTTACACTTTCAAAAGTCACAAAACCTTGAACCTGTAAGAAATCGGTATTACGTGAACTGACGATGGCAACCAGCAAATAACCAAAGTGCGCAATTGAAGAGTATGCCAGAATACGTTTCAGGTTCACTTGGCGAACAGCCAGCAAGTTACCTGCAAGAATCGACAATACTGCAATAATCGAAATGATCGTTACGAAGCTGTCTGCCAGGATCAAACCTGAAGACAAAACATAACGAACAAACAGACCAATCATCGCCACTTTTGCCACAGTTGCAAGGAAAGTCGCGATTGGTGCTGGTGCACCTGCGTAGACGTCTGGTGTCCATTTGTGGAATGGTGCCAACGATAATTTAAATGCCACAGCAAATACAATTAAGGCCAGACCAATTACCACAGCTGGCTGACTGAATACAGTAAATAGTTTGCCCGGTTCAGCAACGAAACTTAAAGTACCGGTATAGGCATAAATATATGCCATACCCATCAGCAGCATTGCAGACGCAGTTGCTGAAAGCACCAGATATTTCACACCTGCTTCAAGCGATTGAGAACGTTGATGTGTATATGCCAACAGGCCGTATACAGGAATCGACATCAACTCAAGGCTAATAAAGAATGATGCATAGTGCGAGCTTGCCACCATTAACATTGCACCCGCGACGGATATCAACATCAAGATATACAGCTCTTCACGGTTATCTTTATAAGTTTCGATATACGCGTGTGACAAGGTGCTACAGGCAAGTGCAGCAATCAGAATCACAAACTGGTACAACATCGTAAATGGATCTACGATGAACAGATTCATCACATTGGCAGGTGCAAATGTGCCTGCCAACAGAACGAAAATGATATAAAACGCAGCAAGGTTTAAACCAATTACCGTGGTGGTAGCCACCAGGTTATGGTTACGCTTGATTGCGGTCAGCAACATCACGACGATCGCAGTTAATGACACGATCATCACAGGTGCTAGAGGCATAAGCTCAGAAAAAGACATTGTGAAGTTCATGGCTTATTGGATCTCCACATTTTCAAGTTGAGTCGTTACCTGATCAGCAACTTCAACCACTTCTTGAACTGGAATGTAGCTATTCGCTAACCACGCCATGCTTGAGTTAGAAACGTCAAGGAAGCTTTGTGGATATAGACCAAGCCAAAGTAGACCAAATGCACACAGCAACAATAATGCGATTTCACGTGCATTTAGATCTTTTAACGGATGTGTATAGTGCTGTTTTTGCGCTTCGTTTGGCACACCAAACAGGGCTTTGTGAATCAGGATCAGACCATACAGACCTGCAAAGACCAGACTGATTGCCGCAAGAATAGTGAACGCCGGGAATTGTGCATAAGCACCCATCAAGATCAGGAACTCACCAATGAAGTTACCCAGACCTGGAATACCGACAAGCGCCGCGACAAAGAACATCAGGAAGAATGCAAGATACGGGAACTGACCACGCATACCCCCCATCAAACGCATGTCACGCGTATGCACACGCTCATATACCTGACCACACATAATGAACAGTGCAGCAGAGGAAATACCATGTGCCAACATCATGATCATCAGACCCTGGAAGGTCAGGATGTTACCTGCGTAAATCGCAAGTAAAACAAAGCCCATGTGGGAAATAGATGTATACGCCAGTAAGCGTTTCATGTCGGTTTGCTGGAAAGCACACCAAGCACCGTAGAAGATACCGATTAAACCCAGAATGATCGCGATATCTGCAAACTGAGCCGAAGCTGCCGGGAAGAACGGAATCACGAAACGCAATAAACCGTACGCCGCAGTTTTAATCAAGATACCTGCAAGGTCAACAGAACCCGCGGTTGGTGCTTGCGCATGCGCATCTGGTAACCAGCCGTGTAATGGGAAAACTGGAAGTTTTACCGCAAAACCGATGAATAAACAGATCATGAATGCATAAGCAAGCGCTGGAACCTGAGCGTCAAGCGTATTCGCCACACCTAATAAATAGTTGTAGTCGAAACGGATTTCGCCAGTCATGGTATAGCCTACAGTCACCAGACCCAGGATACCAATCAGCATCACCAAACCGGCAACCTGCGTGTAAATGAAGAACTTGTTTGCTGCATAAACACGTGACTTGCCTTCTGCCCCTTTATGACCCCAAAGGGCAATCAGGAAGTAGATCGGCACCAGCATCATCTCCCAGAAGAAGAAGAACAGGAACAGGTCAATCGCCAGGAATACACCGATCACACCACCCAAAGACCATAAAAGGTTCAAGTGGAAGAAACCAACGTTCTTTTGAATCTCACCCCATGAACAGCCGACTGCCAGCACACCCAGGAGTGCAGTCAAACCAACCATAAGAAGTGATAAACCATCCACGGCTAAGTGAATGTTAATGCCAAGGGTCTGAATCCAAGGCAGTTTGAATTCGGCAGCCCACGAAGGTGTCGCAGCGCCTAATTCATAGTTATAGGTACCAGTCTGCCAAAGGACGATGGTCAAAACCAAAGTCACCAGCATACCGATTAGCGCGATATAACGCGGCAAGTGTTGGTCGAGTTTATCGACCAACCAGCATATGAAACCTGCAATGAACGGAATGAGGATCAGAGCCGGCAAAATAATATTGTTTGGAGCTTCCATTTTATTTCCCCACGACCTGAATCACGATCAAGATCATCAGTAGGACAACGACACCGAGCCCCATACTAGATGCATATTCACGCAGTGAACCGGTTTGACGTGAACTTGTAAAGCTGTGACCACTTTTGACCAGTGCAGGAAGTACCAGCCATAAGCCATCAATTGGATCACGACCGAACAGTTTAGCGAACAGCAAATATGGCTTGACGAAAATCAGGTCATAAAGCTTGTCGAAACCTAATGCATTACGGCAGATATTGACCAGACCCGCACCCACAGAAGTGGCAGCAAAACGTTTGACTGCATTGTAAGCAAAAGCGAACAGCACCACACCGACCACAAGACCCGTCAATGCAACAGCAATGGCGATGTATTCAGCACCATGTGCACCTGCTTCAAGCGCTTCAGGAATAATGAAGGCTGGAATTTGGGCTGCATCCAGAATGCTCATCACGGGTGCTTTCAGTACGATTGCCAGACCTGTCGAAAGGACAGCAAGAATCGCCAGTGGCGCCCAGTAAGTTGCACCTTTGATTTCATGATAAGGCGTGTTTTCTTTGCCGAAGAATACCACCCAGATTAGACGGAATGTATAAATCGAGGTTAAGAAAGCACCTGCAACACCGACCCAGTACAGCGTGTTATACACTGGTAAACCAGCAATATGACTTTGCGTCCAGACTGCAGCAAGAATTGCGTCTTTTGAGAAGAAACCAATGGTCAGGAATGGAATCGCTGCCAAGGCACCGCCACCAATCGCGAAACATGCAAACAGGAATTTGTTCTTGTAGAACAAACCGCCCATCTTGAAGATGTTTTGTTCGTGATGGTAAGCCAAAATCACCGCACCAGACGACAAGAACAAGAGTGCCTTGAAGAATGCGTGAGTCAGCATGTGGAATAAACCCGCCTGGTATGCTTCAGCACCTACTGCCATAAACATATAACCGAGCTGACTCATGGTTGAGTAAGCCAGAATACGTTTGATGTCGGTCTGAACCAATGCAGCAAAACCAGCCACAAGCAAGGTCACCGCACCTGTGATCGAAATAAACACCATCACTTCTGGCGCAAGTTCAAAGACTGCAAACAGACGGCAGCACAGGTAAACACCCGCCGTTACCA
Organism: Acinetobacter sp. YH12200; assembly: GCF_013418175.1. Lineage (NCBI taxonomy): Bacteria > Pseudomonadati > Pseudomonadota > Gammaproteobacteria > Moraxellales > Moraxellaceae > Acinetobacter > Acinetobacter sp. YH12200. The sequence continues at coordinate 20,485 of NZ_VPCO01000001.1, read as the reverse complement.
TGGTTGCAGCATGGATCAATGCAGAAACAGGTGTTGGACCTGCCATTGCATCGGCCAACCATGTTTGTAATGGGATCTGTGCAGATTTACCTGCCGCACCCAAGAACAATAACAATGCTGTCCAGATGGTCAGCGAAGAACTTTGCGTCATTACAGTCGCTGCATTTTCAACGATGTACTGAATGTTCAAAGTACCGAATTGCTGGAAGATCAGGAACATGGCAATCAGCAGGAATACGTCACCGATACGGGTAACAGTAAACGCCTTGATTGCCGCCAGACCATTTGCAGGGTTCTGGTAGTAATAACCAATCAGCAGGTATGAACACAGACCTACACCTTCCCAACCTAAGAACAATAACGCCAAGTTATCGCCAAGCACGAGAAGCAACATGCTTGCAACGAACAGGTTGAAGTAAGAGAAGAAACGTGCAAAGTCTTCTTCACCGCGCATGTACCATGAAGCAAAGATGTGAATTAAGAAACCCACACCTGTCACCATGCCCAGCATTAGTAAAGACAAACCGTCGAGCTGCAAGCTGATGCCCGGTGCAAAACCACCGACATTGAACCAGGTCCACAGGTGCTGAACATAGAGTTCTTTACCATTGTTAACAAAGTCCAGACCTGCAATCAGTGCAAACAGTGCCGATAAACCAACAGCACCGACACCAATTATCGCTGCAACATTTTCAGGAAGCTTGTTGCGCCCCGCCGCTAACAGGACAAAACCAATGAGCGGAAATAAAATTGTTAGATATAAATAACTCATCCGCGCATCTCACTAGCAGCATCCACATCCAGGTGATGGAAGCGATGATAGAACTGAAGGACGATCGCAAGACCAATACAAGCCTCTGCCGCAGCAAGCGTCAGGATCAGGATAAACATGATCTGACCATCTGGCTGTGCCCATGCACTGCCCGCCAGGACGAACGCCAAAGCAGCAGCGTTCATCATGATTTCAAGGCTCATTAAAATAAATAGTAGGTTGCGTCGCACCATTACACCGTAAAAACCCAGTGCAAAGAGAATAGATGCAACGATCAAACCATGCTCTAAAGGGATGTTGCCCATTATTCTTTTTCCTCTTCTGCATCTGGCTCACGTTTACCCAAATGGAATGCAGCTACTAATGCAGCAAGCAATAACATCGCGGCAACTTCAACCAACAACAAGTACTGCGTAAAGAGTGCTTGACCCACGGCTTTCGGGCCCACCATTTCCACACCCATTACCAGTGAAGGCTGTGCGTAATCAGAGTTTAATACCCATACCAGTACCAGACCGATCAGGAAGCTCATCAGCGCCGGATAAGCCCACGCCGATGAAGTTAACCATTTACGTTCTTGTTCAACGGTTTGTTCACCCAGATTCAGCATCATCACCACGAACACGAACAACACCATGATCGCGCCAGCATAGACAATAATTTCGAGGGCAGCCGCGAACGGCGCACCAACGATCATGAACATGCCTGCAACAGCAAGCAAGGATACAATCAGGCTTAATAAAGCATGTACCGGATTCGCGTTAGTCACCACGCGAACCGTAGAGACAATGGCCACAAGGGCCATTAAATAAAATGGCCACATCATGGTAATAGACTCCGTACATCAACAGGTGCACTTTCACGCTGTGCTTGACCTTTGTCCTTGCCTGCAACTGCCATACCGGTGACACGGTAGAAGTTATAGTCAGGATATTTACCAGGACCTGAAATCAGCAAGTGTTCTTTTTCATAGACCAGGTCTTGACGAACATATTCACCGAGTTCGAAATCCGGGGTCATTTGAATGGCTGTGGTTGGACAGGCTTCTTCACACATACCGCAGAAAATACAACGTGAGAAGTTGATACGGAAAAACTCCGGATACCAGCGACCATCTTCACGTTCTGCTTTTTGTAATGAGATACAGCCTACCGGACAGGCAACCGCACACAGGTTACATGCGACACAACGCTCTTCGCCATCAGGGTCACGCGTTAATACAATACGACCACGGAAACGTGGTGGCACGATTTCTTCGGCCGGCACTTCTGGATATAAAATCGTGTCACGTTTACGCGTTACATGGCTAAACACCATCCAAAGCGAACGAACAATCGATCCAAATCCAGCTAGAAATTTAAACATTTTGTTCTCCCTGCCCTTACCACAAGATCACGGCACCAGTCACCAACAGGTTGACTAGAGCTAATGGCAAGCAAATTTTCCAACCAAAATTCATTACCTGGTCATAACGTGGACGCATTAATGAACCACGTGCCAACACGAACATCATTACAAAGAATGCTGTTTTGATAATGAACCAGAATGCTGCTGGAAGGAACGGAATTTCAAGGTTGAATGGCGCGAGCCAGCCACCGAAGAATAACGTCACGATTAAAGCAGAGATTAGTACTACGTTGACGTATTCCGCAACGAAGAACATCCCCCACTTCATGCCGCCGTATTCGACATGGTAACCTTCAGCCAGTTCTTGTTCTGCTTCTGGTTGGTCAAATGGATGACGATGCGTCACCGCAACACCCGCAACCACGAAGATCAGGAAGCCAAGGAACTGAGGCACCACGAACCAGACATCACGTTGTGCTTCAACGATTTCACGCATGTTGAATGAGCCGGCAATTGCCACCACACCCATCAGCGAGATCCCCAGGAACACTTCATAAGAAATGGTCTGAGCCGCAGAACGTAAACCACCGAGTAAGGCGTATTTGTTGTTGGATGACCAGCCACCGAACAGTACTGCATAGACTGCAATACCTGCCATTGCCATAAAGAACAACAGGCCGATGCTCATGTCTGCCACACCTAGATAAGGTGAAACAGGAATAACCATGAACGACAGCACAGCAGTTGCCATCGCAACTGCTGGCGCCATACGAAAAGTCAGTTTGTCAGCAAATTTTGGTGTCCAGTCTTCCTTGAACATGATTTTCAGCATGTCGGCAACAATCTGGAACATACCGCCCGGACCGACACGGTTCGGACCGTAACGGTCTTGCCACAAGCCGAGTAAACGGCGTTCAATAAAAGACATCAACGCAGCGATCAATACCACAACCAGTAAGATCACGATCGCTTGAATGACTGAATAGGCGATTGGCCAGTTTTCAGCCCACAACGGCGTTTGACGGATTAATTCTTGTTCCATGAATTACACTCCAACCGCGACTGAAACAGGCTCTGCCAGAGATACCGTCGGTGCAAGACCGATTGGGTAGCCAATATAACCTGTCGGTAAGTATTCAATGACTTGTACAGGCAGAACAATAGAGGTCTCGCCTGCTTTTACTGTCATTGTTTGACCATCTTGAACATTCAAGCGGGCTGCATCCTGTTCACCGACCGCAAATACCGCTTCAGGAATACGTGTTTCCATTGCCGGTGTTTTTACGGTGAATTCACCTGAACCAAAGATATGGTGCATTGGAACTAGGCGGAAGCTTTCAGCATTAACCAAAACAGGTGCCGGTGCAACAAAGGTACGTGCCGGAAGTTTTGCCAAACGGTCGAATAAACGAACGCCTGAATCACCACCTTTCAAATGACCGCCGACATTGTCCTGGAATTTGTTCCAGGCTTGCGGCGAGTTCCAGCCGGCAGACCATGCAAATGGTACCAGTGCTGAAGGTGTTTGAGTTCCGACATAACCTTCCATCGAGAAGGTTAATGCAGAGTCTTTGTCCACTGGCTGTTTTGGCTCATGGACAGACAATGGCGCGCGCATCGAAGTACGACCTGAGTAACGACGTGGTTCACGTGCTACTTTAAGACCATGGACACGGAAGCCCGCATCAGGCGCAACATCCAGAATGCCTTCAAGTGCAGGTACGTTTTTCGCAACTGACTCGATCACATCATCCAGCAACGTCCAAGAAATCGCTTTGCCTTTCACGCCTGTTTCCAAAGCGTGTAACCAGCGCCAAGATTCTTTGATTGCCAATTCAGGATTGTAGTAGCTCGGGTCATACACTTGGTAGAAACGTTGTGCACGGCCTTCTTGCGATACCACCGTACCATCACCTTCAGCAAAGCTTGCAGCAGAAAGCACGATGTCGGCTTTTTTCACTGTTTCAGTTTCAGAGTGATCCAGTACGATCAGGTCTTTGCCTGCCAGTGCAGCATCCACTTGTGCAGCAGGTAGACGACGATACAGATCGTTTTCAACCACGATCACTGCATCATAATCTTGTGCAAAGGCTTGCTCTAAGCTTTGACCACCGAAGATTGCCATACCCATCGAGTTCACTTCAGGAACTGTCAAGGTCAAGCCTGCATTACCCAGATTTTGTGCAACTTGTGCAGCAGCTTCCATGATTGATGCATCTTGTAAGCTGGTACCCGAGATGATCAATGGTTTTTTCGCAGCTTTTAAGGTGTCGGCAATCGTTTGTGCAAATGCTTTCGCATCGTCATCTAAACCGAGAATTGCTTCACCCTTCACGCCCGCAGCAACAGCAAAACCTAAACGCGCGATGTCGTTTGGAGAAGCAACCACTTCGCCTTCCGCTACGTCAGACAAACGGGTTTGTGTCGCAGCCAGGATGTAAATCGGAGATTTCGCATCTTGAGCAATACGTTGTACCGGCTCAGCCAGCCATTCCTGGGTACGACGTTCCGCTGCCATCTCTTTGCCTTTATTTTTCGCAGCTTGGCGAACAGATAAAGCCATACGAGGCGCAGTTTGGGTTAAATCTTCACCTAAGATCAGAACTGCATCATAGCTTTCAATTTCACGCATATTCGGGTTGTAAACACCCTCGGTTTGCATGATTGAAGCTGCAAGTTCAACCAGATTTTGCTCTTTTTGAGATAAACCTGTTGAGAAGTTCTCTTGACCCACCAACTCACGCAGCGCGAAGTTTGATTCAAGTGATGCACGCGGTGAACCAATCCCCAAAACTTTTTTGTCCTGGATATTTGCAATGACCGTATCAAGTGCTGCATCTACTGAAACAGTTTCTACAGTCGCACCTTTACGGAATTGTGGCTGACGCGGACGGTCTTCGCGGTTCACATAACCTGTACCGAAACGGCCTTTATCGCATAGGAAGTATTGGTTAACTTCACCATTGAAACGGTTTTCGACACGGCGAAGTTCACCATAACGCTCACCCGGAGAGATGTTACAACCTGAAGAACAGCCTTGGCATACGCTTGGCGCATATTGCATGTCCCATTTACGGTTATAACGTGCCGAATGAGTTTTATCGGTAAATACACCTGTTGGACAAACTTCAGTCAGGTTACCCGAGAATTCAGATTCTAAAGTGCCTGATTCCGGACGACCGAAATACACACGTGATGCGTTGGCATACACGCCGAAGTCCGTACCACCTGCATAGTCTTTGTAATAACGCACACAACGGTAACAGGCGATACAACGGTTCATTTCGTGAGAAATGAATGAGCCAAGCTCTTGGTTGTAATGGGTACGTTTGGTGAAACGGTAGCGACGACGGTCATGCTGCGTCATTACGGTCATATCTTGTAAATGACAGTGACCACCCTCTTCACAGACCGGACAGTCGTGCGGGTGGTTGGTCATCAAGAATTCAACAATCGAAGCACGGAAATCTTTTGCTTCTTTGTCTTCAATCGAAATGTAGGTATTGTCAGATGCAGGCGTCATACATGACATGACCAAACGACCACGGGTATCTTCCGGATTCGCGTATTGAGTCACGGCACATTGACGGCAAGAACCGACAGAACCTAAGGACGGATGCCAACAAAAGTATGGGATATCAATGCCAAGACTCAAACATGCTTGTAGCAAGTTTTCCGAGCCGTTGACTTCATACGATTTGCCATCGACATGAATTGTAGCCATAGTCGAATTCCTTAAGCTTGTTCTACGGAGCTAACTTGAGCAGCGGCATTCACCACCTTCGCTTCAAATTCGCCACGGAAATGTTTGAGTGCGCCCATGAGCGGTTCCATTGCACCCGGTGCGTGGGCACAGAAAGTTTTACCGATCCAAAGCTTACGCGTTAACTCTTGTAAGTGATCGATATCTTCCTGTTTACCTGTGCCATTTTCCAGCGCTTTTAACGCTTTCACTGCCCAAGGCAAGCCATCACGGCAAGGGGTACAGAAACCACATGATTCGCGTGCAAAGAATTCTTCTAGGTTACGTGTTGCTGAAACCATACATTGGGTTTCATCAACCACCATGAGCAGACATGTTCCCAAACGAGAACCTGCTTTCATGATGCTTTCCGCATCCATCGGAAGATCGATATGCTCGGCCGCCAGGAAGTCCGTTGATGCACCACCCGGTAACCATGCTTTCAGCGTTAAACCATCGCGCATACCACCCGCGTGATCTTCAATCACTTCACGCGCAGTCGTACCAAAAGGCAATTCCCATAGACCTGGGAATTTCACTTTACCTGATGCACCATAGATTTTCGTACCTGGATCTTTCGATTTGCCCGCAGACAAGCCGATATACCATTCAGGGCCACGCAGCATGATGGCGGGTAAGTTGTTGTAGGTCTCTACGTTGTTGACAATCGTAGGACGACCCCAAGCACCTGCAACTTGCGGGAATGGCGGTTTGGTACGCGGGTTGGCACGACGGCCTTCAAGCGAGTTAATCAATGCAGTTTCTTCACCACAGATATAACGACCTGCACCGGTATGCACGTGTAACTCGAAGTTCCAGCCGGTACCCAGGATGTTATCCCCTAAGTAACCTTTGGCACGAACTTGCTCAAGCGCTTCATTTAAGTACTGAGCCGCTTCGATGTACTCGCCACGGATAAAGATATAACCATGGGTTGCTTCAAGCGTATAACCCGCGATCAGCATCCCTTCGATCAGTTGATGTGGAAGATCTTCCATCAACAAACGGTCTTTGAAGGTACCTGGTTCCATCTCATCGGCATTACAAATCAGGTAACGTGGACCTGAATTGTCATTTGGCGCCATTAGTGACCATTTGATGCCTGCCGGGAAGCCTGCACCACCACGACCTTTAACAGTCGCTGCCTTCACCACGTCCAATACATCTTTAGGCGACATCGACAGGGCTTTTTTAAAGCCTGCATAACCTTCGAGCGCTTCGTAATCATCTGCATTACGTACGTTCGCTTGTTTGCTTAAACGCCATGTGAGTGGATGCGTTTCCGGGTTACCGTCGCCATAAATTGGTTTTGGTTCAGTATTCATACATACTTCTCCAACAGCTGTTTCACCGAAGTCACTTCAACCAGACCGTGCGTGTCTTCATCAATCATTAAGGTTGGGCCTTTGTCACAGTTGCCCAGACAGCAAATTGGCAACAAGGTAAAGCGACCATCTGCAGTCGTTTGACCAAACTGAATGCCTAATTCGCGCTGGAATGCTTCTGCCAAAGTTTCCGCACCCATCAAGAAGCACGCAATCGAATCACATAACAAAATTACGTGACGCCCGACCGGCTGACGGTAAATACGGTTATAGAAGGTTGCCACACCTTCCAGATCTGCAACGCTCATGTTCAGCATTTGCGCGATGGCATTCATTTGCGCATCATCTACCCAGCCATTACGGCGTTGTACACACTTTAGCGCGTCCAGACACGCCGCACGTGGGTATGGATAGTGCCCCATGTGATGTTCGATATCGTGAATTTCGTCCGCAGTCAAAATTCCTTCAACGTTCACACGTGGCTTTTTATCAGTCAAAATCATCATAATGCGTTTACCCCTTAGCGATCCACGTCAGCCATTACGACGTCAATGGTCGCTAAATAAATGATTAAGTCAGACATGAGGCTGCCGTTAATCACAGAAGGCATTTGCTGTAAATGCGTGAAGGTTGGTGTACGAATACGGGTACGGTAACTCATGGTTGACTTGTCTGAAGTCAAGTAGTAGTTCGACGCACCTTTCACCACTTCCGCCATCACAGATGCTTCACCTGCCGGCATTACAGGACCCCAAGATACGCTTAAGAAGTGCGTAATCAAGGTTTCAATATCTTGTAATGTCTTGTCTTTTGGTGGTGGAACAGCCAGTGGATGGTCTGCTTTGTACGCACCAGACGGCATGTTGTCTAGACATTGCTTGACGATTTTCAGTGATTCTTCGATTTCACGGAAGTGAACCATGACACGTGCATAAGCATCGCCTTCGTACTCTAAAGGAACCTCGAAATCGTAATTTTCGTAGCCACTGTATGGACGATATTTACGAACGTCAAAATCAATGCCTGTAGCACGTAGACCTGTACCGGTTACTCCCCAAGCCAATGCAGATTTAGCGTCATATTGCGCTACACCTTGGGTACGACCCATGAATACAGAGTTGCGTAATGCAGCTGTGTAGTATTCATTCATACGCTTCGGCATCCAGTCCAGGATTTCGCGAATGAGGTGCTGCCAGTTGTTTGGAAGGTCGTGCGCAGTACCGCCAATACGGAACCAAGCTGGGTGCATACGGTAACCCGTGATCGCTTCAATCGCGTCATAAATCTTTTGACGGTCAGCGAACATATAGAATACTGGGGTCATACCGCCGGCATCCTGAATTGCAGTACCAATAAATAACAAGTGGTTATTGATACGGAACAATTCCGACATCATCACACGGATACATTGCGCACGGTCCGGTACAGTAATGCCCGCCATTTGCTCCACGCCCATCACATAAGGCATGTTTTGTGCACAACCACCCAAGTAGTCGACACGGTCTGTATACGGAATGAATGAATGCCAGGTTTGACGTTCAGCCATCTTTTCCACACCACGGTGGTGATAACCGATATCAGGCACACAGTCTTTCACTTCTTCGCCGTCCAGCTGCAAAATCACACGGAATGCACCGTGCGCAGATGGATGGTTAGGCCCCAAGTTCAGGAACATGAAGTCTTCATCGGCATTACCGCGCTTCATACCCCAATCTTCAGGCACGAAACGCAGATGTTCCTGTTCGTAGTCCTGCTTGGCCTTGTCTTGCAAATACGGGGTATATTCAGTCGCACGTGCAGAATATTCTTTACGTAGCGGATGACCTTCCCAATAGGTTGGCAACAAGATACGACGGAGCATTGGATGCCCTTCGAAATTGATCCCAAACATATCGTAAGCTTCACGTTCGTACCAGTTGGCATTTGGCCAGATGTTGGTTGCCGTCGGAAGATTCAGATCACTTTCAGCTAAGGCAACCTTAATACGAATGTCAGTATTACGCTCGAGCGACAACAAGTGGTAGAACACTGTGAAGTCAGACGCAGGTAAACCGTCGCGGTGCGTACGCAGACGCTCATCTACCGCAGACAAGTCGAACAACATCACGTAAGGACGTGATACTGTACGCAAGAACATTAAAACTTCTTGTACACGTGCGCGCTCAACCCAGACTGTCGGGAAATCCTCGAAAGTCGTTTGCACATAGAAGTTCTCACCAAATTTGGTTTTGAGTTCTTCAATGATGGCAAATGCTGGGCGTGAATCAACTGGTGTTGATTCTGGCATAGCAATGTCAGTTTCAGCCATTGGCTTGGCTTCCTATTTAATACAAATTCAGTCAACCTAAACGACAATTACACCCATAGCGGGTGCAGCAAAAAAGACCAGTCGTTTAAATTATTTAATTTCATCCATAGAGCGCAAGTTCTTCACAGCAACACGCTGATCTTTCTTACGGTCACGTTCCGGCATCATCTTTGGCTTATACACTGGCTTAAGATCATCACCGATCACCGCAGAAAGCGGACGACGCTCGAGTTGAATCTGGTCTTGCAACAGCATTAATGCCTGAATCAAAGCTTCAGGACGTGGTGGGCAGCCGGGAACATAAACATCGACCGGGATGATTTTATCCACACCTTGTACCACTGAATAAATGTCGTACATCCCACCTGAGTTGGCACATGCCCCCATTGAAATGACCCATTTCGGTTCAAGCATCTGTTCATACAAACGTTGAATGACAGGCGCCATTTTCACAAAGCAGGTACCCGCCACAATCATTAAATCCGCCTGACGCGGTGAAGCACGAATCACCTCGGCACCAAAACGTGACAAGTCATGCACACCGGTTAAGGTCGTCGCATACTCTACATAGCAGCATGATGTACCAAAGTTAAACGGCCAAACTGAGTTTTTACGACCCCAGTTGACTGCTGTATGTACCACATCCTCTAAACGAGTCATGAATACATTCTTATTCACTTCTTCTTCAAGTAACGGATCTTCTACAAGGATACGCTCTTGAAGTGGATATTGATCAGCATCCGGATTCGCACGGGTTAATGTATATTTCATCCCGTCTTACTCCTTATCAGATGATTTAGCCGGTGAGCTTTTCACACGACCAGAGGATTGAGCTGGGATTTGACCTGTAGGGTCGATTACCAATTCTTCAATTGAGTTAAAGCGCGTAATTTCTGCTAGATCCATATTTGGCGAACCAATCTTAGCTTTAATTCCTGCGGCTTTACGTTTGTCTGAAGGTGCCCAGTTGAGTGCGCCTGTGGATAATTCGTAAACCAAACCAACAAGTAAAACTAAAATAAAGATAGCTGCAGTTGCAAAACCAATCCAACCTACTTCACGAACAGAAACCGCCCATGCATATAGATAAAGTGCTTCTAAATCAAACACCACGAAGAAAATTGCAACTAAATAGAACTTTGCAGACAAGCGGATACGAGCCCCACCTGCACCAACAACACCTGACTCAAACTGCTCCTGCTTGGCACGGCCCCATGATTTACCCCCGAGGAGTAATGGGACGGTCAGCATAAAGACGCATAAAAATGTAACGCCGATCACGAAGGCAATAATTGCCCATTCGTATGGAGTAATAGCACTCATGCGGGGATAACTCCTGGCAGGCCTATTTGTTAACAAAGAATGTATGTATTGGCCTTCAAATACACCAAACACAAAATTAATCCCGCCAATTGTACCTGATTTTGGATTTCACTTGCTAGTTTATAAGCCTTAGTCTTTGGGATGATTTTTTAGGCATTTCAGCATTTAATTTGCGTTTGATCTCTCAACATCCGATTTAATCGTTTTATTGGATTAAGTTTTAATTTTCTATTAATTTTTCTATAAACAGTATTCCTGAAAAATAAATCCATTTCAGATCATTCTTGCTTGGCCTCTGGCTTAGATATAGCCCCTTTCACGACCAAAGCAAAGAAAAATCAGACAAAAACTTATTCTATCCATAACTTTCAGCGGATAAAGCTTTTGATTTAATTTGATATTTAACATGATTTTCACATTTTAACTTGGATTACAGCACTTTAAGCCCAGCCTCACTCAAGGCAAGCAATTGTATCTTTTTGCAACACACCCAACAGACTGATTCAGAATATGTTATTTGTATTTCTAAGCCACATAATGACATTAATAAAGTAACAATAAGGAGTCCTTGCATGTCTCTACGCTTCTCGCATAAGCCAAATTATTTTTTATTTGCCCAGTTACTGGTGCGACATATCCAAGATTATGTTCAGAAACACCCCAATATGAGTCAGGTCGCTTTTGACTTGCGCGATATCCATGCACTGTTTCAAGAGGATCATGCCTCTTCCAGCATTAATCTGGATGGCATCATGAATATTGCCGATGAATATAAAGTCGAAACTTTATCTGGTGATCAGAGGCTGATCCAGCGCTATAGCATTGATGGAAAAAATACCAAGCTAATGATCGACTTCAATCCTGAAGCCCTGCATGGCCTAAAAGAAGGCAAACCATTGATTGAGCCGGATGCCACCATTCAGGAATAAAATTCTTCCCCAATAAAAAAAACGATGCTCAGGCATCGTTTTTTTATAACTCAAAAGCATTTATATAACATCAAGCTGAATGATCACTGATTTCCTCAGTCTTTTCTGCCAACTTGCGCTTGCTCTTCTTTACATAACGCTGTGCAGGCCAGCTCATGATAAAGCGCGCACCACCCAAGCTCGGACTTTGATCCACGTGAATCTTGCCACCAAACCAGTACGCAATCCGGCTGACAATGGATAAACCCAAACCATAACCACCCGAAGCACGGGTGCGGCTGTCATCCAGCCGGGCAAAGGCTTCAAAGACCCGGGCACGATCCACTTCCGGAATTCCCGGGCCATCATCTTCAACAGAGACATAGGCCTGACCATCCTGATCCAGACCACCACTGATCAGCACCTTATTATCGCAATAACGCACCGCATTGCCGACCAGATTCTGAATTACGCGATGCAGATAACGGCGTTCTGCCTCAACCACCACATCAGGCATTGAATGTAGCTCAATGATTTTCTGGGTTTTTAATGCTTCAGTCTCCAGAGCTACCTGATTCAGCACTTCAAACAGATTGACCTTTTCAAACTCGATCGAAGGCATGCCCTGTTCTAGCTTGGCATAGGTCATGATCTCGTCAATCAGGGTATTCAGCGCCTCAATATCTTTATCAATCTGTTCGACCTGTTGCAGACGATAATCGTAATCATCTTCATCTGCCATCATTTCCACACCAAAACGAATCCGCGCCACTGGTGTACGAAGTTCATGCGACACCGCACGCATCAATTCACGTTGGGCTTCAATCAGGCGCTGAATATGATCAGACATATTGTTAAAGCTAGAGGCCAGCGTTGCCATTTCGTCACTTCCTTCTACAGGAAGACGCAATGACATATTACCGGTTTTCATTTTGTTTAAGGCATAGCTGACTTCACGCAACTTGCGCTGCATTGGCACCAGCAAACCATACACCCCCAGACTCAGCACAAACAGGCTCAATAAGGTAATACCAGTCGCTAACTGGAATGGCATCCAGTTAAACAATGGCACCGGTCCCATCACCAAGACTTGTGAGGTCGAACCTGGAATTGGCGAAATAATTGAAATGGTGGTGCCACGGATTGAGGCACTATCCCGATACAGGATAATACTGTGATCAAGACGCAAGCGCCCGATCTGCTCGGAATCTAAAGGTAAGCTCTGTACGTTTTCAATCGATACCGGATAAGAAAAATGATCCTGAATAGCGGACAGATATTCTTTTTCCTGACCCGGATAATAGACCAGATAATCCAGAATAAAGACCGGAAGCGCCTTCATCTGGCGCTCGGTAATACTGTCGGCCTTTATATACAGGTAATGATTCGGGTCATCGCGCAGCCCCACCACAATATAGGCAATGCCGGTTTTGGCATCCCAGCGCACCACGGCTTTACGATCTGCAATACGGCGACCTTCAGCACGGGTGATATCCACCTTACTGGCTTCTACATAGTGAATTGGCAATTCCAGCAAATCAGAAGCATCGGAAACCCAATCCATCTTTTGCTGAAGATTTGGCTGGCGCGCGACACCCTCACTGATGATATAGGCCATACCATCAGTCAGAGACTCACGATATTCTTGCGCACGCTGATAGTTGATAATCTGTACCAACAGATAGCCGAACACAGCCACCAACACAACAAGGATGACGAGTCCTGCGTATATACGTAAAAATATACTGTGTTTAAACACCTATAGTTTATCCCGCTCGTTCAAGCAACAACGTACATTTGCTTAAATACCATTAGTTTCTTTAACGAATAGATAACCTTTACTACGCACGGTTTTAATACGCTTCGGATTCTCTGGATCGTCACCAATTTTTGGACGGATACGCGAAATACGCACATCGATTGAACGATCCTGACCATCATATTCGATGCCACGTAAACGCTCGAAAATATCTTCGCGAGAAAGAATACGGCCAGCATTTGATGCAAGCAACCACAACAGGTCATATTCCGCACTGGTAAAATCAACCAGATCACCATTTAAAGTGACTGAACGACCACCATTGTCGATGACCAGATCATCAAATTCGATACGCTGTGCCACTTCATCTTCAGGCACCTTGTCCGTACGACGCAGTAATGCACGAATACGTGCCAGCAATACACGTGGTTGTACCGGTTTAGCGACATAGTCATCGGCACCCATTTCCAGACCCAAGACCTGATCCATGTCCTCAGTACGCGCAGTCAACATCAAGATCGGTTGATGATAATGCGGGCGCACTTCACGACAAATGGTCAAACCATCCGCTCCTGGTAACATCACATCCAGCACCACCATATCTGGCTGCTCAGCGATAATCCGGCGAATGGCCCGGTTACCATCTGGCTCCACCCCAACCTCAAGTCCATTACGAATGAGGTATTCCTGCGTTAAACGAGCAAGACGCTCATCATCTTCAACAATTAAAATCTTGGGTAACTTTTCTTCTTGGCTCATGTATTGCCCCTTATTTGGTGGATCTACGCTATAGGCGTATCCTTTTGAAATCCAATAGATACGTTTTTAATATGCTTGCAATATACACACGTTTACATTGTAAACAAGATAGCGTTCACCAAACTGATACATCAAGATAGCATTTTGTAATATTTTATCGTGCATTTTTTGGGCAACTATGCTTGAAACAGTGTTTTAGATCTGATTTGTGATTTACACAACTATTACATGAACAAAATATGACTGCTTGATTCAGCACTTTTTAGTTATCCACAATGTTATCTATAAGCACTTTCCCGGGACTTTGTTATGCTATGCCTTGCCTGATAAGGCTTATACAAAAATCAATAAAAATAGCGATATTTTTACAAGGATTAAAGCAAAACTTAAGAAAAATATTTAGCTAAATGTCAATATTGATCTACCCTAAATTTTCCCGTATCTTGTGTTCAATTAATTTTAAAACCACTAGGTCTTGTGTTTATTCCTCAAACACTGTGCATGAAACTTGCCCAGTTCAAACGGTCCATAAACATAAAAATAGATGACAATGGAGCTATGCTAACATGAGCGTAATCACTTCAACTCCTGGTCAACTTCAGGTGATTAAACGCACCGGTGATGTTGCCGCTTTTGATGCAGAAAAAATTTCTGTCGCAATTGGTAAAGCGTTTTTGGCGGTTGAAGGCCAGCAAAGCGCTGACTCGAGCCGAATCCATGATCGTATCGAGCAACTGACGGAAATGGTACTGAATACCTTTAAACGTCGTTTACCTTCTGGCGGAACGATTCATATCGAAGAAATTCAAGACCAAGTTGAACTTGCGCTAATGCGTACGGGCGAACAGAAAGTTGCACGCTCTTATGTCATTTACCGTGAACAACGTTCTGAAGCACGTAAACAGTTAGGTGCACACCATCATCCGACCCTGCAAATTACCGATGCTGAAGGCCAACTTAAGCCACTTGATTTAAGTGCTTTAACTGCGCATGTTACTAAAGCAGCAGAAGGCCTTGAAGGAATTGATGTACAAGCCATTGTCGATGAGACCGTGAAAAACCTGTACAACGGTGTAAAAGAGTCTGACATCTCCACCACTATGATGATGGCGACCCGTACCCGGATCGAGCAAGAGCCGAACTACACCTATGTGACCGCACGTTTGTTGCGTGATGATCTGGTGGCGACTGGTTTGAAATTCCTGGGTCTGCCTACGGATACGCATGAAGGTGAAGCACTTGAAACTTTCCTGAAAAAAGGGATTGAGCTTGAGCTTATTTCACCAGAACTGCTTAACTTTGATCTGGCGAAACTGGCAGCAGCGATTCAACCAGAACGCTCAAACCAGTTTACCTACCTAGGTCTACAGACTTTATTTGACCGCTACTTCATCCATTCCGATGGCGTACGTTTCGAATTGCCGCAATTGTTCTTTATGCGTGTATCTATGGGCTTGTCGCTCAATGAAGAAAACCGTGAAGAACGTGCCATCGAGTTCTATAACTTGTTGTCTAGCTTCGACTATATGGCATCGACGCCTACCCTGTTTAACTCAGGTACGCTTCGTCCACAATTGTCGAGCTGCTACTTAACCACCATTGATGATGACCTGTATGATATTTATGGCGCAATGCGTGATAACGCCATGCTGTCTAAATGGGCAGGCGGTTTGGGTAACGACTGGACACCAGTGCGTGCTTTAAACTCTTACATCAAAGGCACCAATGGTAAGTCGCAAGGTGTAGTTCCATTCCTTAAAGTCGCGAACGATACGGCTGTTGCGGTCAACCAAGGTGGCAAGCGTAAAGGTGCAGTTTGTGCATATCTTGAAACCTGGCACCTGGACATTGAAGAATTCCTGGAACTTCGTAAAAACACCGGTGATGACCGTCGTCGTACCCACGACATGAACACAGCGAACTGGGTTCCTGACCTGTTCATGCAACGTGTATTCGAAGATGCGGAATGGACATTGTTCACACCTTCTGAAACCCCAGATCTACATGATTTGACCGGTGCAGAATTCGCTGAGCGTTATGCTTACTACGAAGGCATTGCCAAAGAAACAAACATGCTGCACAAGAAAATCCGTGCAAAAGATTTGTGGCGCAAAATGCTGTCGATGTTGTTTGAAACTGGTCACCCGTGGATCACATTCAAAGACGTATGTAACTTACGTTCACCACAGCAACACGTAGGTGTAGTGCACTCTTCTAACTTGTGTACCGAAATTACGTTGAACACCAGCAAAGAAGAAATCGCGGTATGTAACTTAGGTTCGATTAACCTGGTTCAACACGTGCAAGGCGGTGTACTGGATCGCGAAAAACTGGCACGTACAGTAAAAACTGCTGTGCGTATGCTCGACAACGTGATTGACATCAACTACTACGCTGTTCCACAAGCACGTAATTCAAACCTGAAACATCGTCCAGTCGGTATGGGTATCATGGGCTTCCAGGATGCTTTATACGAAATGAACCTGGCGTATGGTTCTGATGCTGCGGTTGAGTTTGCTGATGAATCAATGGAAGTGATTTCGTACTACGCGATTTCAACTTCAAGTGATTTGGCTGTTGAACGTGGTACCTATGAGACATTTAAAGGTTCATTGTGGGATCAGGGTATTTTACCAATCGACTCACTGGATCTGGTTGCGAAAACTCGTCCAGAACGTATGTTCGAAGTGGATCGCACACAACGTCTGGACTGGGACACTTTACGTGCCAAAGTTCAAAAAGACGGTATGCGTAACTCGAACGTGATGGCGATTGCTCCGACTGCAACGATTTCAAACATTTGTGGCGTGTCTCAATCGATTGAGCCTACATTCCAGAACTTGTATGTGAAATCTAACCTGTCTGGTGAGTTCACTGTAATCAACCCGTACCTAGTACGTGCGTTGAAAGAACGTGACCTTTGGGATGCAGTAATGGTCAATGACCTGAAACATTTCGAAGGTTCTGTACAGAAGATTTCCCGTATTCCTGAAGAGCTTAAAGCCATCTTCGCGACTGCGTTTGAAGTAGATACACGTTGGATCGTAGATGCTGCGTCACGTCGTCAAAAATGGATCGATCAGGCTCAGTCTCTGAACCTTTACATCGCTGGTGCAAATGGTAAAAAACTGGACATCACTTACAAGATGGCCTGGTTACGTGGTCTTAAGACGACTTATTACCTACGTGCATTGGGTGCGACTTCTGCTGAGAAATCGACTATTAATACTGGCGCCTTGAATGCGGTTAAAGCAACCACGGTTGCTGCTCCTGTTGTAGCAGCAGCTCCTGTCGTTGAAGCACAAAAACCTGAGGCTTCTGTAGAGGAAGAAGGTTTTGCGCAAGCAGCTCCAGTGCCAATGGCATGTTCAATTGACAATCCTGATTGTGAAGCTTGTCAATAAGCTTCGCTTGACCTCCCCTAACCCCTCCTAAAAGGAGGGGGATCACAGCTCAGTCATCTGACATGTGAAAGTCCCTCTTTTTAAAAGAGGGATTTAGGGAGATTAAAATAACAAACAAAGGAAACCTCAATGCCCCATATGACCCACAACTACATGTTAGGACTTGCGGCATTGCTGATTTCCTTTGCTATTACCTTTTACGCACCACTTGCTTATTTCTGGTTCAAACTACGCCAGCAGCGTAAACAAAATAAGTAGTGGGGATAGTGCTGCTGTATAAATTCACAGCATTCATCGACAAAACTTAATTTTGCTTACACAAATTAAGCGTATAGTAAGACATCTCAGCCAAGCTGAATGTCTCATAAAAGATATGAAGCAACGTAGAGAGAATTGATATGTCTATCCTAAGTTGGGACGATTTCGAAGATGATTCGCAAAAACCGGCTGCTCCTGAACAGCAGCCTGCGCCCGTCGAGCCGCAAAAAGCGACTAATTCACAGATGGTATCTGATGCAGGCAACGCATCGCCGGATGTGGCAACTGCACAACCCCTTAGAGCCACTCAAAACCGAGGATCAAATCCAACCGATTCGCTGGCAAGAGCATCTGCTTCCCTAGAGCAGCTTGATGTTGCCCCAGGTCTGGAAGAGCTTGAAATGGGTGCACAGCGTGTACAGGTTGACGACAAGGCGATGATCAACTGTCGTGCCGACTTGAACCAGCTTGTTCCGTTCAAATACGAATGGGCTTGGCAGAAGTATCTTGATGGATGTGCAAACCACTGGATGCCGCAAGAAGTCAACATGAACCATGACATCGCACTTTGGAAATCTGAAAACGGCCTGACTGAAGATGAACGTACCATTGTCATGCGTTCACTCGGTTTCTTCTCGACTGCCGATTCACTGGTTGCAAACAACCTGGTACTGGCGATTTACCGTCACATTACCAACCCTGAATGCCGTCAGTACATCTTGCGTCAGGCATTTGAAGAAGCGATTCATACACACGCTTACCAGTATTGTATCGAATCGCTCGGTATGGATGAAGGCGAAGTCTTCAACATGTACCGCGAAGTTCCGTCAGTGGCACGTAAAGCAGCGTGGGGTCTGAAATATACCCAGTCTTTAAGTGATCCTACTTTCAAAACCGGTACACCTGAAAATGATCAAATCCTGCTGCGCAACCTGATCGCATTCTACTGTGTACTTGAAGGGATTTTCTTCTACTGCGGTTTCAGCCAGATCCTGTCGATGGGCCGGCGTAACAAGATGAATGGTGTTGCCGAGCAATTCCAGTACATTTTGCGTGATGAATCCATGCACCTGAACTTCGGTATTGATATGATTAACCAGATCAAGATCGAAAACCCGGGTCTATGGACAACCGAGTTCCAGGAAGAAATCATTCAGATGATTCTTGAAGGCACAATGCTGGAAATCGAATATGCACGTGACACGATGCCACGTGGTGTATTGGGTATGAATGCGGGCATGATGGAAGAATATCTGAAGTTTATTGCCAACCGTCGTCTGGCGCAGTTAGGCTTGCCTGAACAGTTCGCTGGTGTGAACAACCCGTTCCAGTGGATGTCAGAGATGATGGACTTGCGTAAAGAGAAGAATTTCTTCGAGACGCGTGTAACAGATTACCAAACTGGTGGTGCGTTAAGCTGGTAAGGTTTTTTTAGATTTATTTCTAAAAAAAGGGAGGGTTTATCCCTCCCTTTTTTATTGTGATTCAAATTAAAAAAATATTTTTATATAAATCAAATAAATGAGATGAATTTATGAAATATGAACCATTTATGAGCTCACTAAAAACCACTGATGAAGAATATGTACATAGCTCAGATTTATTTACCTTATATCAAGCAAATCTTACAAATCAAACAGGTAAACTTTTAAGTATAATTTTTCCCGAAAAAAATTCAGAAGATTTAATGTTTCAAATAAGTCCCCGGATACGACTAAAACTTGCTTACTGTAAAAATGACGTAAAAGGTTTAACTTTAACTACCTATAATAATGGATTGAAAAAAGGTGAAATACTCCTTTCCTCTTTTACTTTAAGCCATATCATTGAATTTCTAGAGATACTAAAAGCACTCAATATTGCTGAACTCAGTCAACGTAAAATTTCTTTAAAATTAGATTCAGACAATAACCCCAAAACATCTATTACCAATCTAATCACTAAAAGTTTGATTTCTACAGATCAAGCAGAATTAATCCAAAATTTCTTAGAAGAAGGTTTAATCTCAGATCGCGATTTAGTAAATACAGGCTATCGTAAATTAGCATTGCAAAAATTTGAAAAACTTTTGAATGATAAAGAGTATATCCAAATTTATAAGAGGGATAATAATTTAGACAAATCGAATTTAGAAAAAGTTTGGCAACATTTTTTTGAAACCAATGAATGGATATTTGGATATGGCTTAGATTATAAATTTCAAGCAATTCTTCAAAGGGAAGTACATCTAAATACGCCTTGTTTAGATCAAACAAATGCAGTATTAGCAGACTTCTTGCTTGGCGATAAAAAATTTACTACTTTTGTTGAAATCAAAAGACCTGATACTCAACTTTTTGCCAAGAGTTTGAATCGCTCAGGGTGCTGGAGACTTTCTTCTGATTTATATGATGCACATTCTCAGATACTAGAACATAAAGCATGTGGGCAAATTAAACTTCAAATGGGATCAGTAGATCTCTTGCGAAAGTAAAAAATTGTTTATACTAGCCCCATGAAATATGAAAATTTAACTCGATTTAATGATGGGGAATTTAAACGACTCGTTGGAGTTCCTCGTCCATTATTCTTAAAAATGGT